>JAEWTC010000140.1 GCA_023459675.1 Bacillota bacterium
CCGATCGCATTCACGGAGAACGCGGCCGCAATGAACTCCGGCACATAGCCGTAGGACGCGAGGGACACTTCATAGCCGTTGGGGTACGCCCCGCTGACCATGCCGGGATCGGTTCCGTATTCCGCAAGCAGGTCATCAAACGAGGTGCCGCTGGCGAGCTTGGCGTTGATCTCGTCGACCGTCGTCTGCACGGACGCGAGGATCGCAGCCTTGGCGGCGTCGATCTCTTCGGCGGTCACCGGAACCTGGGACGGTTCCGGGCTGGCGGCGGCATCCGGCGTTGCGGTTGCCTCGGCGGCAGCGGCGGCGGTGGCATCCGGGGCGGCGGTTTCGGCGGCGGCGTCCATCTGCTCCTCATAACGGGCCAGCAGATCGGTATACGTTGCCATCAGCGTTTCATCCACGGTTAACAGGATGTGCTTCACGTAACGGTAGCCCTGCGGGTGGTACCAAGGCGCTTGATCCGCATAGCCGTACTGCACCATCATGAGCTGGGTTTCATACGCGTCCACGTCGTTTTCATAGGTGGCCTGGTCCGCGGCGACGGTCTGGTTATAGGACGCCGTTACTTCTTCGTCGGTCACGACGACGTCTTTGCAAAGCTCGGCCTTCACGCGTTCGAAGACTTCGTTTTCCTGATAGCTCTTGCGCAGGGTTTCCTTTGTGTAGCCGATCTGGCCGTAATATTCCTCGGCGGCGGCGTAGGCGGCGGCTTTTTCATCCGCAGTGGCCGTTTCGGCGTTTGCCAGGTTGGTGGACACGTAATTGTCCAGCGCGTACTGCCATTCGCTGTCGGAGGTCGCGTTGAGCGCGTCCAGCTCTTCCTGGGTAAACTGGTCCACGCCCATTTCCGCGGCGGTCATCTGGATCAGCTTCAGGGTGATCGCCTGCTCCATGGCTACGGAGTAGTACAGCTCAAGGCTTTCCTCGTTGGGTTCGCCGTAATAGCTGACGATGCTCTTGTAGCTCTCCAGCACGTCCGCGCCGGTGATGGGCTGGCTGTTCACGTTGGCAACCACGTCTTCCAGGGCCAACTGGAACGCGGTCACGGGAACCGCGTCAGTCACCTCGCCGGAAGCGGCGGAGGGTTCGACGGTCTGCACCGTGGGAATTTCCGCCGGCTGCGCCGCACGGATAATGAAGAAGGCCGCGACCCCCAGGATAATCAGCGCCGCAACGGCGATGATAATGATCTGAACCGTTTTCAGTTTCTTCTGCCCCTTTTGGTTTTCACTCATCCTGATTAAGATCCTTTCTGTATGTTGCGCATCCTATTTTATGCAAATGCTTCTTCTTATTATGGCACATGTACCTGTCATTCGCAAGGGTTTTGTCCCCACGGTGCAGAATGTTGCAAATGAGAAGAGACCTATATTGCAGCGCCGCCAAGGAGGTATTTCATGCGTTTGCTGATCCAGAAAGGCGAGCGGAGCCTGACGCTTACCGACGGCGAAAAAACCCTGCTGCGCGCGCGCGTTGGGCTTGGCCGCTGCCCGCAGGGCGGGAAGGCGCAGGCGGGCGACGGCAGAACCCCCGAGGGCGTTTACCGCATCTGCCTTGTGAAGCCGGAGGGCAAATACGGCCGGAGCCTGGGGGTCAGCTACCCGAACGCGGCAGACGCAAACGCCGCGCTTGCGCAGGGGCGCATCGGCGAAGCGGACCACGCGGCGATCCTATCCGCCCAACGGGAGGGCCGCAGGCCGCCCTGGGGCACGGCGCTGGGCGGCGAGATATACATACACGAAGGCGGCGCGCACGCGGATTGGACGGAGGGCTGCATCGCGCTGGACAGCGGGGACATGGATACGCTCTATCCCTGCCGCGCGCTGATTACGGAGGTGGAAATCCGCCCGTGAGGAAGCGGCCGCGGCGCGGTTGTTTTACGTTTTCCCTTGTGTAAAACGCCCGCTTAGTGATACACTGAAGCATAATCCGCCTTCTTGCGGCGCTATGGCCGCAGGCGGGAAACCCAAGGCGAAAGCTGAACGAGGTGACACCAGCGTGACCACGAAGGGCATTATTCTGGCGGGCGGCAAAGGCACGCGCCTCTACCCCATCACCAAGGCGGTTTCCAAACAGCTGCTTCCCATCTACGATAAACCGCTGATCTATTATCCGCTGTCCGTGCTGTTGCTGACGGGGATCCGCGAGATTCTGATCATCTCCACGCCGGAGGATACGCCGCTGTACGAAAAGCTGCTGGGCAGCGGCGAGCAGATCGGCGTGCGGTTTACCTATAAGGTGCAGGAAAGCCCGCGCGGGCTTGCGGACGCGTTTTTGCTGGGCGAAACGTTTATCGGCGGCGACAGCGTTTGCCTGATTCTGGGCGACAACATGTTCTACGGCAAAGACCTGACCCTGACCGTGAACAACGCGAGGGAACATAACCGCGGGGCTACGGTGTTCGGCTACCCCGTGCGCGATCCGCGCCAGTTCGGCGTGGTGGAGTTTGACAAAGATAACCGCGTAATTTCCATCGAAGAGAAACCCGAAAACCCGAAGTCCATCTACGCCGTGCCGGGCCTGTATTTCTACGACAACAGCGTGGTGGAGATCGCAAAGCATATCCGGCCGTCCGCCCGGGGTGAGCTGGAAATCACCGCCGTCAACAACGAATACCTGGCGCAGGGAAGGCTGGACGTGCAGCTGTTCGGCCGCGGATTGGCGTGGCTTGATACCGGCTCGCCGGAGGGTTTGCTCAAAGCCGCGGAATTTGTGGAAGCGGTGCAAAGCCGCCAGCGCTACCACGTATCCTGCATTGAAGAAATCGCCTGGCGGCGCGGGTTTATTACCACCCAGCAGCTCCAGGCCCTGGGCATGGAGTACAGGATGACCGATTACGGCCAGTATCTGCTGGAACTGGTGCGGGAAGAAAGCCTCTGAAACCCGCGGCAGGCACAGGGAAGCGGAAAGGGCGAGTGGCATGGCAAGTATCCTGATCACGGGCGTAGCCGGGTTGCTGGGTTCCAATCTCGCATACCTTCTTCGGCACCGGCACACCATCTGCGGCGTGGACCGCAACGACGTACATATCGCCGGCACGCACACCGTGAAAGATTCAGTTCTAAACGTCGCGCTGCTGTCTGAGATGATCGACCGGTATCGCGTGGACACGCTGATTCACTGCGCCGCCATCGTGAATGTGGACGCCTGCGAAATCCACCCCGATTACGCCGAGATCGTCAACGTGATCATGACGGAGAACATCGCCTGGCTTTGCCAGGAGAAGCATGTGAAGATGATCTACATCTCCTCCGACGCCGTATATTCCGGCGAAAAGGAGGGGCTCAACCGTGAGGACGATATCCCCGCGCCCATCAGCATTTACGGCAAAACCAAGCTGGCCGCCGAGGAAATGGTTCTGAAGCACCCCGGCACCCTGGCGCTGCGCACCAACATGTACGGCTTTAACTACCGCGAAAAGCTGAGCTTCGGCGAATGGCTGCTAAAATCGCTCGCGGAGGCGGCGGAGCTGAACATGTTTTTCGACATCCTCTTCTCCCCGCTGCTGGTAAACCATCTGGTGGACTTGATCGAAAAGTGCATCGAAAAGGACCTGACCGGCCTGTACAACGCCGGGTGCACGGGGGCGATTTCCAAGTACGATCTGGGCGTTGCGTTTTCCAAAACCTTCAATCTGCCAAACGACATCAAGCGCGGCAGCATGCAGGATTTTCAGTTCAAAGCGCCGCGCACCAAGAATATGAGCCTGGATAACAGCAAAATAAAGCAGGCGCTGGGTATCGAGCTGCAATCGCCGCTTATGGAAGTAGAGGCGTTTCGCACGCTGTACGAACAGGGTTACGGCGAAAAGCTGAAATCCGGCCTGTAACGGGAGGAAGCATGTTGGAAGGTCTGGCAAAAATCGGGTATACGGGCAAAGCGTATTTCATTGCCGACATCGCCGCCAACCACGACGGCGACCTGAACCGCGCGTTCCGGCTGATCGAACTGGCAAAGGAAGCGGGCGCGGACGCGGCCAAGTTTCAGAATTTCACCGCCGAGGGCATCGTAAGCCGCCGGGGGTTCGATACCATGCCCAAGGCCGCGCACCAGGCCGCGTGGCAAAAATCGGTGTACGAGGTGTATCAGGACGCGAGCATCGACGGCAGCTGGACGAAGAGACTGCGGGAAAAGTGCGACGAGGTGGGCATCGCCTACATGACCAGCCCTTACGATACTGCCTCGGTGGACGCCGTGGACCCCTACCTGGACGCGTACAAGATCGGCAGCGGGGACATCACCTGGCCGTACATGCTTTCCTACATCGCCAAAAAGGGCAAGCCCGTGCTGCTTGCCACCGGCGCATCAGACATTGCGGACGTCGTGCGCGCCTATACCATCCTCCGCCCGCTGTGCAGGGAGCTGTGCCTGATGCAGTGCAACACCAACTATACGGCATCGGACGACAACTACCGCCACATTAACCTGCGCGTGCTCAACACCTACGCCGTGATGTTTCCCGACTGCGTGCTGGGATTGTCGGACCACACGTTCGGGCACGCGACGGTGCTGGGCGCACTGGCGCTGGGCGCGAAGATTTTCGAGAAGCATTTTACCGACGACAACGCCCGCACCGGCCCCGACCACCGCTTTTCCATGAATCCCGCCACCTGGCGGGAAATGATCACGGCGGCGCGGCAGCTGGAACAGGCCATGGGCGACGGCGTGAAACGAATCGAGGACAACGAAGCCGCCTCCGCCGTGGTGCAGCGCCGGGCGCTGTACCTGACGCGCGCTATGCATGCAGGCGAAACGCTGACGGAAGCCGATATCAAGGCCGTGCGCCCCATCCGCGAAGGCGGCATCCCCCCTTACCGCGCCGGTGACGTACTCGGCAGGACGCTGAAACAGGACATGCAGGCGGACACGTATCTGCGCATGGAGGATTTGCAATGATCGCGGGAAAACTCGTCGCCCTCACGCCGCTGGAACGGGAGGATCTGGAACCGCTCAGGCTTTGGCGCAACAACCCCGATTTCCGGAAATATTTCCGGGAGTACCGGGAGATCAGTAAAGATATGCAGCAGCAGTGGTACCAGCAGAAGGTGCTGGGCGACCCCGGCACGCTGATGTTTGCCATCCGCAGCATTGCAACCGGCGAATTGCTGGGCTGCTGCGGGCTGTGCTATATCAACTGGGTGCACCGCAACGCCGATCTGTCGCTGTACGTCGGCTGGAAGGACGCCTATATCGACGACGAAGGCTACGCCGAAGAAAGCTGCCGCCTGTTGTTCCGGTACGGCTTTGCAGAGCTGGGCCTGGAAAAGATATGGACGGAAATCTACGAGTTTGACGAGCCTAAGCACAAGCTCTACCAAAAGCTCGGTTTCTCGCAGGACGGGTTCCTGCGCAACCAGTATTTCTACGACGGCAGGTACTGGAACTCCCGCATCCTGTCGCTGCTTAAAAACGAGTTTCCCGCGGATTGATTTGCCGCAGGAGGTAGAGCCATGGAACGTGTCGTAAACATCATCCAGTATCTGGAGCGCTCGGCGGCCGCGCACCCCGACCGGCCCGCGCTTGAAGAACTCGGCCGGACGCTTTCCTACCGGGAAACGCAGACGGTGAGCCAGTGCATCGGCGCGGCGGTGCTGCGCGCGCTGGACGGCCAGATCCGTAGGCAGATCGGCGTGTTCCTGCCCAAGGGCATCGACGCCGTATGCGCGGATTACGGCGCGCTGTACGCGGGCAGCTATTTCCTGAACATCGATATCAAGGCCCCGCAGCAGCGAAACAGCAACATTCTCGCCCGGCTCAAACCGCCGCTGATCCTCACCAGCCGCCGCCTGGAGGCGCAGCTTCAGGAGATCGCTTCCGGGGCTACGCTGGTTTTTCTGGAGGAGATCGATACGGGCTGCATACCCGCGCCGGAGAGTTTGCCCTGGCCGCAGATTACGGACGCGGACCCCTTCTGCGTGATCACCACCTCGGGTTCCACCGGCACGCCCAAGGGCGTGGTGCTGCCCCACCGCGGCTATATCGACCACCTCACCGACAAGCTGAACGCCATGAGCCTGCACCGAAGCGTGCGGCTGGCGAGCATCGCGCCCACGGATTTTGACTTCTTCGTGTACGAGATCACCATGATTTTGGTCAACGCAAGCACCATGGTGCTGATGCCCGACAGCTACCTGATGTTCCCCCTGAAACTCGTGCGCTATCTGTGCGAAAGCAAAGTGGATTATCTGATGTGGGTAGCGTCCTATATGGTGACGATCGCGCAGTACGATCTGTTTTCGAAGTTCGCGCCGGTCTGCCTCAGGGACGTGTGGTTCGGCGGCGAGGTGTTTCCGACCAAGTACCTGAATTACTGGCGCAGGCACCTGCCGGGCGCGCGCTTCGTGCACTGCTACGGGCCGACGGAAGCGTCCTTCGCGTGCACCTACAAAATCATCGGGCGGGAATACCCCGACGAAGAACAGCTGCCCATCGGCAAGCCGTTCCAGAATACGCGCATTCTGGTGCTGGACGAGCAAAACCGTCCCGTGGGCGCAGGCGGGGAGGGCGAGCTGTGCGTGCTGGGCTCCCGGCTTGCGCTAGGCTATTACAACGATCCCGAGAAAACGGCGCTGGCGTTTACGCAGAACCCGACCAACAGCACCTACCCGGAGCCGATGTACCGTACGGGGGATATCGTGAAGGTGCTCGACGACGGCGATTTGCTGTTCCGCGGCCGGGCCGACACGCTGATCAAGCACCTGGGGTACCGCATCGAGCTTGGCGAGGTGGAGCACGTCATCAATGCGCTGGGGATCGTTTACTACGCCTGCGCGGCGTATAACCGCGACCTGCAGGAGATCACCCTTTTCTACGAGGCGGAGCGGGAACTGACCGTGGCCGAAATGCGCGCGAAAATCGGCACGGCGCTGCCCAAGTACATGATTCCCACGGCGTTTGTGTATATGGAGCGCCTGCCCCGCAACACCAACGATAAAATCGACCGCGTGGCCTTAAAGGGCCTGCTGGTAAAAACCAGGCCGTAGGCCTGTGCCCGGAGTACCAAGATTATCGACAACCGCATTACAACCCACCGCCCCGCCGCCCATGCGGCGGGGCGGTTTTTTTACCGGAAACCGGCCGCCGGCTATTGACAGCGCCGGGAAACGGAATATAATGAAATGGAAGGTCAAAGATAGTCAGTAAGGCTTCTCACGGCCTGGCACGAAGGAGGAAAGGCACATGAATTTACAGCAGTTTACGGAAAAAAGCCGCGCGGCGCTCAGCGACGCGCAGCAGATATCCATCGAGTACCAAAATCAGGAAGTGAATCAGGAACATTTGGCGGCTGCGCTGCTCAAGGATTCGCAGGGCCTCATCCCCCAGCTTTTGCAAAAGACCGGCAAGGACGCGGGCACGCTGCAGGCGCGCGTAGACGCGCTGATTGCGCGCATCCCGAAGGTAACCGGTTCCGGCCGCGAAATGGATAAAATCTACGTGCACGCCGATCTGGACCGTGCCCTCACCGCCGCGCAGGAAGCCGCAAAGCAGATGAAGGACGAGTATATCAGCGTCGAGCACCTGTTCCTCGGCCTTCTGAAGAAGCCCAACGCCGCTTTGAAACAGCTCTGGCGGGAGACGGGCATCGACGAGCAGGCTTTTTTGGCCGCGCTGCAAACCGTGCGCGGCAACACGCGCGTCACCAGCGAAACCCCGGAGGAAACCTACGACGTGCTGGCTAAGTACGGGCAGGATCTGGTGGAGCTTGCCAGGAACCAGAAGCTTGACCCCGTCATCGGCCGCGACAATGAAATCCGCAGCGTCGTGCGCATCCTGTCGCGCAAGACCAAGAACAACCCCGTGCTCATCGGCGAGCCGGGCGTGGGCAAAACCGCCATCGCCGAAGGCCTTGCCATCCGCATTGTGCGCGGCGACGTGCCCGAAGGCCTGCGCGACCGCAAGGTGTTTTCGCTGGACATGGGCGCGCTGATCGCGGGCGCAAAGTACCGGGGCGAATTCGAGGAGCGCCTGAAAGCGGTGCTTTCCGAGGTGAAGAAATCCGAAGGCAAAATTCTACTGTTCATCGACGAACTGCACAACATCGTAGGCGCGGGGCGCACCGAGGGCAGCATGGACGCGGGCAACCTTTTAAAACCCATGCTGGCGCGCGGCGAGCTGCACCTGATCGGCGCGACGACGCTGGACGAGTACCGCAAATACATTGAAAAAGACGCGGCGCTGGAGCGCCGGTTCCAGCCCGTGATGGTGAACGAGCCAAGCGTGGAGGACGCCATCTCCATCCTGCGCGGCCTGAAAGAGCGCTACGAGGTGTTCCACGGCGTACAGATTACCGACGCGGCGCTGATCGCGGCGGCAAAGCTGTCCGACCGCTATATTTCCGACCGTTTTCTGCCGGACAAGGCCATCGACCTGGTGGACGAAGCCTGCGCCATGATCCGCACCGAGATCGACAGCCTGCCCGCGGAGCTGGACGAAAAACAACGCCGCATTATGCAACTGGAGATCGAGCTGACCAGCCTGAAAAAGGAAAAGGACGAAGCAAGCAGGCTGCGCGCGGAGATGCTGGAGGAAGAGCTTTCCGGCCTGCGGGAAGAGTTTTCCGCCATGAAAGCCCGCTGGGAGAACGAAAAGGCCGACATTGCGAAGGTCGGTAAGCTCCGCGAGGAGATCGAAGCCGTGAATGCCGACATCCAGAAGGCGCAGCGCGAGTACGATTTGAACCGTGCCGCCGAGCTGCAGTACGGAAAGCTGCCCCAGCTGCAAAAGCAGTTAACGGAGCAGGAAGCGCTGGCCCGGCAGAATAAGGGCGAGGACAGCCTGCTGCGCGACAAGGTGACCGAGGAGGAAATCAGCCGCATCGTAAGCCGCTGGACGGGCATCCCCGTAACGCGCCTGAAGGAGAGCGACCGCGAGAAGCTGCTGAAACTCCCCGACGAACTGCACCAGCGCGTGATCGGCCAGGACGAGGCCGTGCAGACCGTGTCCGAAGCCATTCTGCGCAGCCGCGCGGGCATCGCGGACGAAAACCGCCCCATCGGCTCGTTCCTGTTCCTGGGCCCCACGGGCGTTGGGAAGACCGAGCTTGCCAAAGCCCTGGCGCAAAGCCTGTTCGACAGCGAAAAGAACATGGTGCGCATCGACATGAGCGAGTACATGGAGAAGTTCTCCGTCAGCCGCCTGATCGGCGCGCCGCCGGGATACGTGGGGTACGACGAAGGCGGGCAGCTGACCGAAGCCGTGCGCCGCAAGCCCTATTGCGTGGTGCTGCTGGATGAGATTGAAAAGGCGCACCCCGAGGTGTTCAACGTGCTTTTGCAGGTACTCGACGACGGCCGCATTACCGACAGCCAGGGCCGCACCGTGGACTTCAAGAACACCATCATCATCATGACCTCAAACCTGGGTTCCGGCTTGCTGCTAGACGGTCTGCAAAACGGCGAAATCACGAAAGAAGCCCGCGACGGCGTACTGCGCATGCTCAAGCAGGCGTTCCGCCCCGAATTCTTGAACAGGATCGACGACATCGTATTCTATAAACCGCTGGAGCGCGGGGAGATCCGCCAGATTGTGCGCCTGCAGATCGGCCACTTGGAAAAGCGGATGGAACAGCACGGCGTGCACATGGAAATCACCGATCAGGCCGTAGACAGCATTGTGGACGCGGCCTACGACCCCGCCTTCGGCGCGCGCCCGCTGAAACGCTACATTCAAAGCCACGTGGAAACCTTGCTTGCGCGCAAACTGGTCGCGGGCGAACTGATCCCCGGCCAGGTGGTGACCGTTGATGCGGAGGGCGGGGAGCTTACGGTGCGATAAATGGCAGGGCTTAGGTCCATCCTTCATGCCATGCATAGCAAGAGAAGGCCGATGCGATACCGCATCGGCTTTCGTTTGCTATGCAAACCAATCCTTCCAATAGACCCTTGCATTGACAGTTTATATTCCATAACCTATAATACATTATATTGAACTTTTTACAGAAACGGAGCTAACGTATGGTATTTTCGTCTCCGGTCTTTCTGTTTATGTTTCTACCCGCTACGGTTCTGTTATATCATCTGCCCATCTTCAAATCCATTCAGTATAAAAATATCTTGCTGCTCATTGCAAGCCTTCTTTTCTATGCCTGGGGGGAGCCGGTTTTCGTATTCGTTATGCTGCTTTCCATTTTTATCAACTGGATCGCAGGGTTGCTCATCCCCCGATATGGCAAAGCAGCGATGCTATCGGCCGTAATTTTCGACGTCGGGCTGCTCTTTGTATGCAAGTATCTTACTTTCGTTTTGAAAACTATATTCAATCCCACAGGCATGCAGAGCGTAGCCTTCTCCATTTCGCTGCCCATTGGCATCTCCTTTTTTACGTTCCAGATCATCTCGTATGTTGTGGATGTATACCGTAAACAAGCGCCCATTCAAAGAAACCCAGTGAACCTCGCGCTGTATATTTCCATGTTCCCCCAGCTGATTGCAGGGCCTATCGTGCGATACGCAAGCATCGACGAACAATTGCAAAAACGCACAACTTCAAGTGCTGACGTTGCCTACGGTATTCGGCGTTTTACCGTGGGTCTGGGCAAGAAATTGTTAATTGCGAATTACATGGGCATTGTTGCCGACAATCTCTTTGGCATGACCGGCCAGCTGAGTACGATGGCGGCATGGTACGGGGTGATCTGCTATGCATTTCAGATATATTTCGATTTCTCAGGGTACTCCGACATGGCCATTGGCCTTGGACGAATATTCGGTTTTCACTTTGAGGAGAATTTCCGATATCCGTATACCGCAAAATCCGTCGTGGATTTTTGGCGCCGCTGGCATATATCACTGAGCACATGGTTCCGTGATTATGTATATATCCCGCTTGGCGGAAACCGCGTAAGCAAATATCGGTGGCTACTAAACTACTTTATCGTATGGATGCTGACGGGAATCTGGCATGGCGCGAATTGGACCTTTTTTCTGTGGGGATTTTACTATTTTACCCTGCTCACACTGGAAAAGCTGACGGGGATCCAGCAAAAGCTCAGGCGTGGTTACCGGTTTGCCACCCTCTTATTCATCCTTCTGGGGTGGGTGCTGTTCCGCTCGGATAGCCTCTACATGGCGCAGCAATACTTGCGGAGTATGTTCACCGTAAGCGCGCACGGCTTTACGGATTTTGTTTTCTTTCAGCAGCTTGGTACCAGCTACCCGGTGCTGATCCTTGCGGCGGTTGGAAGCACCCCGCTATGCAAAATGCTGTTTGAACGGCTAAAAATGAAGGACGCCTTGAAACAGTGTCTCCTGTTCGCTTCTACGGTTCTCTTATTCCTTTTATCGCTACTTGTGAGTATCTCCAGCACCCATAACCCGTTTCTATACTTCAATTTCTAGCGGAGGTTCCAACATGAGCAGACACATGGACAAAGCGCTGATCGTCGTCTTCTTCACGGTCATCTTCGCAATGTTTGTGTGTTTCCTATACAGTTTCTTTTCCGCTGACAAACAGGAACACCTGGATTTTCAAAGCAGCGTTTCTCTATCGGCGGCGAAAAGGCTGCCGTTTTACACTGCAGCCGTCGGCGTTTCCAAGCGTCTGGAAGCATTGCTTGGCTGGCGCGGCGTGAGGCTTTACAGCGATTCCGGCGTGATCCAAATAAGCGACGGACATTATACGAATGTCAATCGGAAAATTGATATGGCGAGGCACGTCGCGGCAGTAACCGCATTGAACGATTATGCGCTGGAGTGCGGTATCCCCTTTCTATATGTGCAGGCGCCCGCGAAAATTTGCCGCACCGATCCCGAAAGCGGCACCTTGGATTTCTCAGTGCAGAATGCCGATGCCATGATGGACGGGCTCCGGAAAAACCGGGTGGATGTGCTGGATCTGCAAGCGGAAATGGACAAGATCGACCCATCCACGCAATACCATCACTCGTTGTATTACCGTACTGACCATCATTGGCGCATTGAGACCGCACTTTGGGCTGCCGGGGTGATATCGTACTACTGCAATGCGCACTACGGCAGTGAAATCGACCTTTCGGTGTTTGATCCCACGCAATATACCAGTACGCTTTACGAAGATATCTTCCTTGGTGCACATGGCGCCAGCCTGACTACGGCGCTTGTGCAGCCAGAAGACTTCTCGATCGTCCGGCCAAAATTCGAAACCTTCGTCGGTTTTTCATTCCCGAAAATCGATTACTACGCGACCGGCGACGATTCAGTGCTGTTCAATATGGAACCCCTCCATACGTATGCGTATGATATTTATCTCTGCGGAACACAGCCGCTGAAAACGGTGACAAATTTCTATACAGACAATGTATTTCGTGTACTTTTCGTGAATGATTCGTATAATGTAAGCTGTGGATATTTCTTTTCGTTTGGCGTTATGGAGAACGTGTTGTTTGATCCGCGCTACAGCGACGACAGCCTGCACGAGTTGATAGATCAGGAGTGGCCCGATGCAATTATAATGCTTTGTTACAGCGGCAACCTAATCCCCATGGACGGTTCCACCCGGGACTTATTCAACTTAAACTAAGGAAAATCTATCATGAAGCAGCTTCATCTCAATGCGATTTACCATATGCCGTGGCTGGAGTACCGCCACGCGACGCCGGAGGGAAACGTCGTGATCCGCGTGCGCACGGCGCGGGGCGATTTTGACCGCGTGGTATTGAAGACCGCCAATCAATACAATCTGTCCGATCCGTTCGGCGCGGGCAGCCAGTACGAAATGGCGGTCCAGTTTCGAAACGAGCAGTTTGATTATTACGAGGCTATTTTCGCCGTGCGCGATCCAAGGCTTAAGTACCTGTTTATTTTCTATGCCGACGGCGGCCGCGTGTACAAGCTGGACGGGGCGGGCATGCGGATCGGGGAGCACAGTTTTGATGACATTTCTGAAAGCTTCGCCTTCGCCTACGCCTATCCCCCGGAGCCCTTGCCCGCCTGGGCGCGGGGCTGCGTCGGCTATCAGGTTTTCCCCGACCGGTTCCGCCGCGAAGGCGCCCCGGAAGCGGGGCTGGAACCGTGGGATTCCATGCGGGTGCAAAGCGAGTACCGCTTCGGCGGCAACTTAAGCGGCATCCGCGCGGCTTTGCCCTACCTGAAAGATCTGGGCGTGCAAATGCTGTACACCACCCCGATTTTCGTAAGCGATAGCGCTCACCGCTATAATACCTTCGATTATTTTACGATCGACCCGCTGCTGGGAACGCTTGCCGAGTTCAAAGCGCTGTGCGACGAAGCCCACGCGCAGAGCATCCGCATCATTCTGGACGGCGTCTTCAACCACTGCGGCACCGGCTTTGCGCCTTTTTCAGACGCGCAGGAAAAAGGCGAAGCGAGCGCCTACCGCGACTGGTTTTTCTTTGACGATCTGGAACCTTTCGGTTACCGCGCGTTCGGCCACTGGCCGTATATGCCGAAGCTGAACCTGCGAACCCGGGCCTGCGCGGATTATTTTCTGCAGGTGGGCAGGTACTGGCTGACGGAATGCCATGCCGACGGCTGGCGGCTGGACGTGAGCCCCGAGGTATACCCCGGTTTCTGGCGCGATTTTCACAGCGAAATGAAGCGCGTAAGCCCCGAATGCCTGATTATCGCCGAATGCTGGGATGACAGCCGGGAATGGATTTCCGCGGACGGCCCGTTCGACGCGACGATGCATTACCTGTTCAGCCGCAACCTGTGGAAACGGTTTGCGACCGGGCTGATGGACCAGCAGGCCTTCGATTGCGCCGTAAACGACGCGGCGATGCTCTACCCCCAGCGAAACCAGGACGTATTGTGGACGTTTTTAGGCTCCCACGATACCGAGCGTTTCGTTTCCCGCGCGGGCGGCGACCGGCGAAAACTGCTGGGCGCGTCGTTTTTCCAGTTCACATACATGGGCATCCCCATTATTTACTACGGCGACGAACTGGGCATGGAAGGCGGGTCCGACCCCGATAACCGCCGCCCCATGCGGTGGGACTGGGCGGAGCACAGCGAGGTTCGCGCGCATTTTAAGACCCTTGCCAAACTGCGAACGCAAAACGAAGCGCTCCGCCTCGGCGCGTTTCGCACCTGGCGCTCGGACAACGGCGGGCTTTACGCCTACGAACGGGTTACGGACAACCAGCGGCTGCTGTGCGTGCTCAACACCGGCGAAAACGCCATGCGCATGCTGCTGCCCCTGCCGCAAGCGCTCAGCGGCAAACAAAGCCTGACCGATTTGTACGCACAAAAAACGCTGCCCGTTACGGAAGGCAGCGTGCTGATCCTCCTTGCGCCTTATGAGGGTTTGATTTTAGAGTAACCCGCCCATGGAATTCATCAAGTTTGCCAGCGTGCGTACCACGCCGCCAAGCAGCGCACCGCCAACGGCGGCAAACCCAATGATCTTGATCAGCTCCGAGCCGCAGATCAGCAGCGAAACCGCAAGCACCTCCCGCCGCGGCGGGAGGGTGATTAGCCGCGCGACCATGGAGCACAGCAGCACGTAGCTGACTGCCTGCCCGAAAAACAGAACGACCGCCGCCAGATACGGCGAAACGAGGCTGACCACCGAAGCCAGCGCAAGCGCGGCAACGTTTGGTACAGCCGTAACCGCCGTAAGCCCGGACAGCAGTACAAACGAAATCCGCATCCGCCCGGCGGCGCGCAGAAAAACGGCCGTTACCAGCGGCGGCGTGAACGCGGCGATCAGCTGGCAGCAAACGGCGATCCCGCCCACGGAAACGCCCACCCGGCCCGCCAGATAGTTGACGCCCTGGTTCAGGCTGGCGGCGGTTTCCGCGAACTGCAGGCCCGTCAGCCCGCTGACGACCGCAAATACCGCGCCCAGCGCGCCTTTGCTGAGCACCATCCCGGCCAGAAACGCAAACGCGAGCGATAAGAATAGCAGGATGCCGCCGGTTACGCGGTCCTCCCGCCGAAGCATCCCCTGCAGGGTGCCCGCGGGGTTCAGAAACGCGCCGCGGATCACCTGGGGCAGATCGGACAGCGCCTGGGAAAACCCGCCGGAAGGAACGCCGTCTTTGGGCTGCCCGCGCCAGCTGCTCTGCGCGTTTTGCGCATACCCCGTGAACCGCTGCGTACGGTAGGTATGAAATGCGGGCGTGGCATACTGGTTCATGCCTTCCGGCTCGCGTAAAAACTCCGGCGCGGCAACCCCGTACTCCCCGCCGGCGGACGGAGCGTTTGACGGTAACTCTGTTTTTGGGTACTGCTGATAAAACCGGTAGTCCTCCTGCGCCTGCTGGCTGTCCGGGTTTGCGCCGCAGATGGGGCAACGCGGCACGCCGGGGGGAATGATGCTGCCGCAATGGGTACACCTCATAGACTGTCCCCCGTTTTGGCTAACCGGTCGATTTCGGCAATGAACAGGCCGTTGATATCGCTCTTCTCCCGGAGGAGCTTTTCCCTCTTTTCCCGTCCCAGTTCCATCAGATCGGGAAGGGATAGCAGCTCCATCGCCTTTCCGGTTGCCAGGGTGTAGCGGTCGTCCGCGCCGTGAAAACAATACAGCAGCGCATAGCGCTCCTGCTGCTCCTTGGTGGAGCCGGACCGGATTTCGTTTACGTACAGCGCGTGCGTGCCCAGCATCACGGCTTCGCTGGCCATGGTCGCGCCTTCGCTGTACACAAGCTTCGCGAACGCCAGCACGTGGTGGATCAGCGGATACGGCGTTTGCAGCCGGTATGCCTCCAGGGACTCCGGCAGCGGTTTTTCGCTGCTCACCCAGACGCGCACGCCTGCGGTTTCCAGCTGCCGGATCAGCGCAAGCTTCTCTTCATCGTTGAGGCCCTTTTTGCCCACGTCGTGGCTGGCGTTCCACGCCACGAAACGTAGGAGCACATAGGGTTCGTCCGGATTGAAGCCCGCGTTGCGCAGCACCTCGCGGCTGGGCGTAAACACGCCGGGGTGCAGATAAAAAAGTTCCTTATACGTATCCACGCGCTGTTGCGCCTTGCCCAGATCGGTCAGGAAGGTGCGGGGCGTGAGGATTTTTGTGCTCAGGCGCTTGCAGATCGTAAGGCTGAATTTGGACACCTCCGTGTCCTCGTAGAGCAGGTGCGGTCTGCGGCACACCCAGGCGGCGATCGCCATCATGGGCGATGCGCGCCCGATGAGGATGTCCGGGCGGAAACGCAGTGCGCGTAGCGTATGGTCTAAGCACAGACGGATGAATAATATGCCCTTCTCCAAAATGTTCTTGCCCGTGCCTTTAGCGCAGAGAACATAGGGAATGCCATAACTCCTGAGCAGCGACGGAGCGCCGTCCTTATCGATGGCCAGCACCTGCACATCGTCACCCCGCGCCAGTAGGCGTTGGATAATATGGTGAAATTGATGCGCCCACGCGGGATGGTTGATAGAAATCAAGATCCTCATACAAGCTGCCTTTCCTTTACCGGATGATGATGCGAAGCGCTTCCTCCGGAAGAACGGTTATTGCCTTGCGCTGCAGGTATAAGATGTGGTTCTGGTTGCGGTTGATGCGAACCATACTTTCCATCGCAAGCCCGAATGAGAACATCAAAACAGCGATAAGCAGGCAAAACGCGGAGATGAGGCCTGCGAACAAGTACCCGGAGAAATACCCGACCGATAGATAATGGATGAGAAACATCAGACCGAACACAAATGACGGTGCCAGGAAAAGCCCGCCAAGGATAGAGAAAAAGCGCATCGGATAATAATCCCGCTGCAGGCCAAGCAGAATACCCATCGTACGCCAGGCATACTTGATGACACTGCCCGCAATGCGGCTTTTACGCTCCGGAAAATAGGTCACTTCAACTGCGCGTTCTGCCATAGCGAGATTTTCAAAGTGGAAGAACACAAAACTTTCCTGCGTATACGTAAAGCGGCCATGAAAGTTTATCCGCAGCAGCACATCCCTTGCATAGGCACGAAACCCGCAGCTAACATCCGAAAACGACTGCCCGCACAATCGGCTGACCAAGTGAGACATGCGGTGGTTTCCCCAACGTTTTATCGGTGCCATGTGCTCAATTGCGGTTCCATGGATAAACCTTGACCCGGACACGAAATCCGCCTCCTGCCGGAGGATGGGGTCGATCAGCTTCTGGATATCGGCGGGGTTGAACTGGCCGTCGCCGTCCATGTTGACCATCAGATCAAACCCGTGTTCCACCGCGTAATCCACCGCCGAACGGAACGCGGACCCAAGCCCCATGTTGCGCTTGTGGCGGATGACCATGGCACCCGCTTTGAGCGCGAGCGTGGCGGTATCGTCGCTGCTGCCGTCATCGATCACAAGCAGACGGACGCTGTCCACACCGGTGAACGTTTTGGGGATGCCTGCAAGCACGGAGGCGATGGTGGCCGCCTCGTTATAACAGGGACAGGCGATCAGTAATCTCATAGGGTGCTCCTTTCGGTGGTGCGGATAGCCTGGGCGCACACGGCCAGCAGCGGCGGCGCCGTGAAATACACGGGCATTGCGTAGCGGAAGTAACCGTTGACGGGCGAAAACAGGCAGCCCAGAAGCGTTAACAGCGCCGGGAGCATGAACAAAAGCAGCTTCCCCTGCCTGGCCGCAAGCACCGCGGCGAACGCAAACAGGACGATCCATCCGTATACGCCGGGGGCCGCGAAGATGCGAAACGGCGCGTAGGTCAGCAGTCGGCTGAGTACGGTTTTCAAACTCTCGGCGCGCGGGTTGACCGTGAAATCGAACCGGCCGGCAAGCGCGCCTGCATCGCCCTCCGCCCCCAAAAGGAACGTGGGCTTGATGGCGGATACGAAACCGGGCATCACGTACCCGTAACTGTTGTGGAAAAACGCGCTCAGGTACGTGGCGGGATACCGCAGACCCAGCTCCAGCCAGGCCTTCCAGAAGGCGCGCTTCTGGGCGGCGTCCGCGTCGGCCCTCCAGAGGTCTTTCACGGGATCGCTGAGCTGGCCGTTATAGGCGGCTTTGAGTTGATCCACGGGCAGCACGGCGTTGACAATCTGCGCATAGTCGGCCGGAAGCGAGTCGTTTGCCGCGACGCGCGCCACCTGCTGCAGCGGCACGGTGAGGGTTTCCGCTTCGGGCGAAGGCTGCGCGCGCAGCGCGGGGATCAGCGCCGCGCAGAGCAAAAACAGCGCGCAGGCGGTGCAGGTGAGCGCGTACAACGCGCTTCGCCAAACGCCGCTGCGCCTGCAAAGCCCAAAGAACAGCAGCGCCAGAAGCGTGACCGCGGCCAGGCCCGCGCCCGCGTTTCGAAGCAGCGCGCACAGCACGGCGCTTACGGACAGCCAGACGGACTCCCACGTCCCGGCGGAACCGCGCCGCACCATGCGCCATACGAGCAGCGAAAGCCACAGCACCGCCATGGCAAAGTTCGTATCCTTCCCCACGCAGAACGCAAACAGCGGAAATACCGGGCACAGCGCGTAAAACCCCAGCGAGGTAAGCACCAGCCATTTCGGCGCGCCGCTCTCCCCCGCCTGCGCAACCGCAAACCCAAACAGCAGCGCCATCAGCACGCCCTGCGCAAGCACATACAGCGCAATTGCGGCGTCCGCCGAGCCGAAAATCCCCTGCCCGATCCAGACGAACAACCCGATCAGCCCGGTTTGGAACAGCGGGTTTGCGTTGCTGAGTGCCTTCACGCCGAAAATTTCCAGAAGCTGGGTGATGGAATCGTTGGAAACCGTACCCGGCCAGACCACGAGGAGGTAGGGAATCCAGCAGGCGAAAATCACGGCGGCATAGCCAACGGCGGGCAGCCCGCGGGTGAGCGTTTTCCCCCGCTTCGCCGCTTCCCAGAAAAGCGCCATGCCCATCATAAACGCGGGCACGCGCCCCAGAAAGTAGATCAGCGCCTTGCCCTTATGCTCCGCTATAAGCCGTACCGAACCGGCATGCTCGAAACTCGCCCCCAGCGTAACGGCCGCCGCGAATAAAACGGCGGCGGCCCAAAGCTGCCACCGCATCAGCACGCGCGGTATTTGCCATAGAAACAGGTACCCGAAGATCAGCATCACGGGAACGAACACGCGCATCCAAAACGAAAACCGGCCGGAACCGGCAAGCGACAGGCTCATGGCCGCAAGGGAAAGAGCCCAGCAGAACATCAGCAAACCGGCTTTGCCGATCCGACGTCGCTTGTCCACAGCGGGCCCTCCTTATCGAAGCCTCCGAATGCAAGTATTTTACCGTTTTTTAAACGGGCTGTCAAACCGCGCGGGCAGAAGGCGGCCGCCCCGGAAGCGGCGGGTTGCGTTCTTGCAAAACCCAAAACGGAAGTGGTATGATACGTGCAGAGAATTTCCAATTCGTTCCAATCACCGCTGCCTAACCGCCGCAAGAAAGAGGTGTTTGCATGCGCAGGTTTCTTTCGTACCTACTGGCCGTCCTTTGCCTGCTGCCCGCCGTAACGGCTTGCGCTTCCCCACAGGACGCAGACCTGGCACAGATCATGGCAGGCGGGGAGGCCGTGCTTGAAGAGGTGCCGTTCCTCTCCCCGTCCGATACGTATACTATACGCATCCCCGCCACCCTGGCTGACACGGTAACGCTTTTGAACGGCACGGCGGAACCGGCATACACTGACGACGGAAAGTGGCGGACCGTTACGGTGAACGGTTCTGCGCTCCCCCTCGAGGCCGGATACTCGTCGCCTGACGGAAGTAAAATGTTATGCCCCGACGGTGCGAACCTCTGGCTTTTCGAGGGCGACACACTCACTCTGTTATCGCCGGATACCGCGCGCAGCGTGGAAGATACCTACGGCAGTTTCGAGCGCTTACTGCAGTCCGATACGCGGCAGTGGGTGGGTGCGGAAGGCGTAACATGGTCGCAGGACGGGCATTACGCGGTTCTTACCAATTACAAATCTGTTATACAGATGGTGCGGATGATCTACGGCCTGTATGTGATCGACACGCAAACCGGAAGCATCCTGTGTCTGGACACCTTTCCCAGCAAGTTCGGCACAGGCGCGGCCTCGGTATTGCAGGCTTGTTTTGACGAAACGGGGCAGATACTGTACGCCATTGTGTTCGGCGACACGAAAAACAACTACGGCGACCCGGTTTCGCTCGTGCGTTATGACATGGAGACGGGTAAAAAACAGAAACTGTGCGGCAGCGAGATGATCGTGGGCATGCCCAGGCTGCAGGCCGACGCGCAGGGAAGGCTGTGGAACCTGATCACCCCGCTCAGCAGCGCTGAAAACGCCGGGCTAAACCTGTACGCGGAAACAGACGGCCGGTGGACGATCACACAATATCCCCTGCCGCAGCCCTGCGCTTCGATGTACCCGGTTTCCATGGAGCTTTCCGCGGACGGAACCGGCTTGTGCCTGGTGCAGCTCAACCGGAGCGAAAATGGCGGCGTGCAGCTGCCGGCCGTTTTCCGCGTTTCGGAAACCGGCGCACAGTACCAGGGGCTACTCATGATCGACTCCATGGAGGCCCAGGAAGCGCAGCTCGTTCCGCTGGAAAATTATGTGAACCCGGATATGGCCGCCGCCATTCTTCGCGAAGGCAAGCCGCGCTGCCTGAACGCGAAACTTTCGCCGGACGGCCGGCACGCGCTGCTGCTCGTGACCAACGGCAGGGAGTACGCCTTCCTGCTGCTGGATATGCAGACGTTCGAATTATGCCGCGTACAAACGCCCAACGGAACGGTATCGCCGTACGGAGCTTGGAACGGCGCCGACAAGCAGTATGCAGCGGGATATACCTGGGCATCCGGCAACCGGATTGCAGTATCCACGGAAACCGGCGTGCGTCTTTTTGAGATTGCAGCGCCATAAACATCTGCCGCTGTGCCCTCCCCATGACAACGGCAGCCGCCCGCGGGCATACCAAACGCGCGGGTTGTTTTCCGCGCGGATATTGGATATAATGCAGGGGACGGCATCGGCTACGGGCCAAGCGGAAAGGGCATGACGGATGAAGAAAGGCCTGCGCATTACGGGGATCCTGGCGGTGGCGCTTTCGGTGATCGCCGTTTTGGCGATCCTTCTGGTTTCGCTGTTCTCGCGCGCGCCGGTGACCACGGTGAAAGCTTACCGGCTGCCCTGCGATTATTCCGAAAACATACAGCCCTTCGGCTCCTATGTGCTGTTTTACGACGGTGTGAGCATTCACTGCATGAGCGCGACGGGCACCGTGCGCTGGTCGTTCCAGATCGGCAACGACGCGGGCTTTTCCGCCGGGGACAGCATGATTACGGCCTGGACGGGTTCCACCATCTACGTGATCGACAAAAACGGCAACTCCACCTACAACGATAACCTGGGCGACACCATCCAATTCGCCCGCGTGGGAAAGCAATACGTGGCGGCGGTCATCGGCAGCGACACCAGCCCAAGCCTATTGGTAAAAGACCATTACGGCGCGCATATGGACATGGAAGCAGACGCGTATGATTACCTGCTGCTTCTGGACGTGGGTTTTTACGGCAAAAACGGCGAATACATGTGGACGCTCGCGCTGGACGTATACGGCACGGCGGCCAACACCGTGCTCAACACCTACGAAGTCGGCAAAATGAACACGGGCTCGGTTGCGCTGGGCGAGCCGATTACCTACGCGGTGCTGTTTGAAAACAGCGTCCTGCGCGTGATCAATACCCGCAAGATGCTTTCCTTCAATTACCGCGGCATTGAAAGCACAACCGCGGGGGTGCTGGTGTACGGCTGGAAGCTGATGGGCTATGAGGTACCCGACCGCGGGGACGCGCTGATCCTGTTCGCGCCGACGTCGCAGACCGACAGCGTGTTCGATATCCGCGAACTCCGCCTGATCTCCGGCACGGACGACCGCCAGTACAGCCTGCCGGACACCTGTTTGGGGGCGACGGTGTGGAATAGAAACATCTACGCCCTGTCCAAGGATATGCTGTACCGGGCGGCGATCGCGGATAACCGCTTCACGAGCTACGAACTGCCCATGGATAAAGACGCGACCCGTTACATCGGCACCCTGCAGAGCGGCCATATCCTGATCGCATGCGACAACGAAGTCTATGTGCTGACCCTGCCCAGCGCTTCCCGCTGACGCGGCGCACGGAGGAAACGCCTTGAACGCGATTGACTACGGCATTGTGATACTCATTCTGGTGTTTACGCTGTTTGGTTTCTACCGCGGGTTTATGCAGTCGCTGCTCAATCTGGGCGGTTGTTTGCTTTCGTTTCTGGCCTCGTTTTGGCTGTTCCCCAAGCTGTCGGACGCGATTTCCTCCAATACCGAAATCGTGCGGATGCTGTCCGGCTTTACCGATTCGGGCGTTGTGCTGGGCGACCTGGACCTGTCCAGCCTTGCGGTCAGCCAGCTGAGCCAGAGCAATATCACCGCCATCGTGGAAAAAGCAAGCCTCCCCGACCCCATCGGGCGGCTCCTGCAGGCCAATTTAACGGAAAAAGCGTTCACGCCGCTGGGCGACCTTGCGACGAACGTGGGCGATTACATCAACCAGACCATTTTGTCCGTCAGCATCAACGTACTCAGTTTTATCGTCTGTTTCATATTATGCTTTTTGGTGATCACGATCGTGATCAACCTGCTGAAATCGGTGTTCAAATTCCCGCTGCTGAAGCAGCTGGACTGGCTTGCGGGCGGCGCGTTCGGCTTTGTGATCGGCTGCGTGCTGTGCTTTGTGGTATTCACCGCGATGCCGGTGTTCCAGAGCATCATCCCGATTGAAAACTTTCAGCAGCTGGTGGAAGACAGCGCGCTTGCCAATATCTTCCGCAACGGAAACCTTGTGGTTTCGATCATGAACCGGAAGCTCTGACCGCCGCGGCGGATTTTCAGGCTTCCTGAGCGTCTTCGGGCAGATAGAAAATAAAGCGGCAGCGCATGTCCCCGCGGACCGCGCTTTCCATAACCTCGCCTTCGAGATGGGAAAGCCCCATGCCCGCCAGGAAATGGCTGGCATGCCCCAGGCTGCAATAGCAAACGTCCGGCGAAACCGGCTCGCCCCGCAAAATCGCTTCGCGGATGAGCGGGCAATGGCAGGCAAAGTAGCGTTTCAGGGTTTCGTTGGTTTCCTGCAGATACCGCCCGGGCTGGTAGGGTACTTTGGTGACGACGATCCCTTTTCTGCCGTCCTTCTCCCCCATTTGCATGTGCACTTCGCCGGTCAGGAAATCATACACCTCGTCGGTCAGCTCCATGGTATACCAAAGCTCGCCCTTTTCGTGCAGTTCCGTAAGATGCTGGTTGCGTTCCTGCCTTTTAAGATTTAAAAACACGCCGACGGACTGGCAACCCGCGTAGCGTTCGCGTTCCTTTGCGTCCTGTTCGCGCCAGAATTGATCCGCAATTCCGTGCCGCACCGTGCGCCAGGCCGCGCGGGAATCCGCGGGCGAAAGCACCGCGTTCATGCGCCCGGTGATCGTTTTCGTGTGCGTATAGCGTTCCGGTTCGGCAGTGCCAAGGGGCGGCAGCGGTTCGCGGAAAATTTGCCCGCAGATCTCCGTACCGTGACGTTTCGCAATGATCGACCGCAGAGTTTCCATGGCGTTATGGCAATCCACAAGCTCCAAAAGCGCCACATACTGCGGGCGCAGGCCGCGCCACAGCGTATAGCCGATGAGCGTATCAAAATTCTCCGGCGTGTTTGTGCCGTTTGCAACCATCCGCGCCGCATACCGCCCGATATCCTTCTTTCCGGCAGCCGCAAGCTCCGTGCCCTGCTCCCGCAGGCCGGTCTCCAGCGCGCGGATACACCGGATCGCGGTTTCAATCTGCGCATCGGCAGCGCCGCGCGCGCGAAGAACTTCCCCATATGCTGTTGCCATCATGTTCGTTCCTCTCCCGGCAGGCCAAAGCATGTAAAACGCCGATTGGTTCGCCGCCTATTCCGTTTTTGCTATACGCCTACTGTATAGAAAACAACGGCAGTTGTCAACCGGAATTTGCATGTAAAAACCGGCTGCGATTTGCGGCCGGTGGAACCCTGGGGGGGCAGATTTTCCGCCTGATGCGTCAAAGCTACGCTCAGTCGAACGCGCGGACGCGGATCACGCCAGGCAGCGCGCCGATCTCGCAGAGCACGGACTCGTCGGGGTGGCTGTCCAGCTCCATCACGGTGACGGCAACTTCCTTGCGGCTTTTGTTGAGCATGCCGCCGATGTTGATCTGCCGGGCGCTGACCGCCGCCGAGATGGAGGACACCATGTTGGGTACGTTGTCGTGGATGATCTGCACGCGGGTGCCTTCGTGGTGGCTCAGCATC
Source organism: Bacillota bacterium (assembly GCA_023459675.1). Taxonomy (GTDB): domain Bacteria; phylum Bacillota; class Clostridia; order Christensenellales; family Aristaeellaceae; genus CAXXOK01. The sequence goes on from JAEWTC010000140.1 coordinate 24,151, forward strand.
ATATCCGGAAGATTGACGGAGTTTTGAATCTGGCCGAACTCCAGATAGTTGCGGATCTCCTGCGCGGCCATCACGGCGCAGTTTTCCTCGCTTTCGGGGGTGCTTGCGCCCAGGTGCGGAATGAGAATGGCGTTCTTCACGCCGATCAGTTCGTCGCAGGGGAAATCGGTGACATACGCCCCGACCTTGCCGGATTCAAGCGCCGCGATCATGGCCTTGGGCTCGATGAGGTCTCCGCGGCTGAAGTTCAGAATATGCACGCCGCGCTTCATCCTGGCAATGGCGGCGGCGTTGATCATATGCCGGGTGTTCTCGGTCAGCGGCACGTGCATGGTGAGATAATCGGACTGGGCGTAGGCTTCGTCCATATTGTTGGAGCGTTTCACCGAGCGGCTCAATGACCACGCGCTTTCCACGCTGATGAACGGATCGTAGCCCACGACGTTCATGCCCAGGCCCTGGGACGCCGCGTTGGCGACGATCGCGCCGATGGCGCCAAGGCCGACCACGCCCAGGGTTTTCCCGCGCACTTCGGGCCCGACGAACTGGTTTTTGCCTTTTTCCACGAGCTTCTCTACGTCCGGACCCCTGCCCTTCAAGTCGTTCTTCACCCACTCGATACCGCCAGTGATGTTGCGGCTGCACAGCATCAGCCCGCAGACCACGAGCTCCGCAACGGCGTTGGCGTTGGCGCCCGGCGTGTTGAACACGGCGATGCCTTTTCTGGTGCATGCGTCGATGGGAATGTTGTTGGTGCCCGCGCCCGCGCGCGCGATGGCCAGCAGGCTTTGGGGAAGCTCCATGGAAAGCATATCAGCGGAGCGCACCAGGATGCCGTCGGGAACGGGTTCGTCCCGGGCGATGAGGTATTTTTCCGCGCTCAAGTACTCGTGGATGACGTCCGAAATCTCGTTCAGGGTTTGAATTTTATACATACTGCCCCTCCGCCGTTACAGATTGGTTTTTTCGAACTCGTGCATGACCTTCACCAGTTTTTCAACGCCCGCAAGCGGCATGGCGTTGTAAATGCTGGCGCGCATCCCGCCCACGCTGCGGTGGCCCTTGATGTTTAGCAGGCCGTTCGCCGTGCAGGCCTTGACGAAGGCGGTATCCTTTGCCTCGTCTCCCGTGACGAAGGTAACGTTCATCAGCGAGCGGTAACGCTTCTCCACGGGATTGTGAAAGAGTTTGCTCGCGTCCAGCGCGTCGTACAGAAGCGCCGCTTTTTTCAGGTTGTTCTGATAAAACGCCTCGATGCCGCCCCTGGCCTTCATCCACTCGAACACCAGCTTCATCATGTAAATGCCCCAGGTGTTGGGCGTGTTGACCATGCTTTCTTCCTTGTCCTCCAGCGCCCAGTTCAAAAGCTTGGGGCACAGCGGGTGCGCCTTGCCCAGCAGATCCTTGCGGACCAGCATGAGGCAGATGCCCGCGGGGCCGATGTTTTTCTGCGCGCCGGCGTAGATGACGCCGAACCGGCTGACGTCCAGCGGCTCGGACGCGATGTTGGAGGACATGTCGGCAACCAGCGGCACGGCTTTCGTATCCGGGAACTCGATATAGCGCGTGCCGAAAATCGTATTGTTGGAGGTGATGTACACGTAATCGGCTTCGGGGGTGAGGTGTAAGGACTGCATGGCGGGAATGTAGGTATAGTTTTTATCCAGGCTCGAGCCCGCGACGTTGACCTTGCCGTACCGCTCCGCTTCCTTGAGCGCAAGGTGCGCGAAATTGCCGGTATCCACATAATCGGCGATGCCGGAGCCCGTCATGAGGTTCAAGGGGATGGCGGAAAACTGCAGCGTTGCGCCGCCGTGCAAAAAGAGCACGGAGTAATTGTCCGGTACGGCGAGCACCTCGCGGATGATTGCGACGGTCTGGGAATAAATGTCCATGAACATGGGGGTGCGGTGACTCATCTCCATCACGCTCATGCCCTTGTCCTGGTAGCAAACCAACTCGTTCGCGGCTTTCGCCAATACGCTCTCATCCATCACCGCGGGGCCGGCCGAAAAATTATACGCCCGTTCCATGCTTTCCGTTCCTCCTTATGCGTCGTGCTTCTCTGATCGGGACGCTTTTCGCCCTATGGGCGTCAGCCGTACCGCTTGGAGTTATCATACAACAGAATACGGACTCTTGCAATAGCGAATTTCGTCCCATAGGGCGATATTCGTCCCAGTTCCCAATACCCGAAAAACGCGCTGCCGCATTTCGTACAAGCGATAGCGCGAATGTGACTGATTCCATAATTCGCAGAAATTTCTTCGTTTATTGATCTTTTCTTCTTACTTTTATGCGGAATGATGCATATTCGTTTCCCGCTGTGCTTGCGTGCCGCTGAGCAGCGCAACCCCGTCCACATATTTCTGCACGAGTTTCAGATGGCCGGAGAGGTACAACGCGCGCTCCAGCCGCTGGGGCAGGGTCAGGTCGCAGGCGGTGCGCAGGGGTTTGTCGTCCAGCACCAGCGCGTCGAACAGATAACCCGTTTCAAAACTGCCCGCCTGGCCGAAGAACGAGCCTCCGCCCTTGGTGGCCATAAACAAGGCTTCGGGAAAGGTAAGCGCGGGTTCGCTCTGCTCCGCAAGCCGCCAGTACAGTTTGCTTACCCGGATGGCGTCCGCCGCGGCGCGGAGCATGTCGATGCTCTCTCCCCCGGCGACGTCGGTTCCCAGGCCGACCCGCACGCCCGCGATGAGCAGCTTGCGGATCGGCGCGATGCCGGAACGGAGGTTTAAATTGCTCGCGGGGCAATGTGCCACCATGGTGCCGCGCTCCCGAAGCAGTTCGATTTCCGCCGCCTCGGGATACACGACGTGCGCCATCACGGCGCCGGATAGGAGACCGTAACCGTCGTACACGCCTGCGTAATGCGCCGCCCCCGGGTGCAGATCTTTGACCCAGGCGATTTCATCCTGGTTTTCCGACAGATGCGACTGCACGGGAAGGTTATATTGCAGCGCTAGTTCGCCGAGCCCGCGCAGCAGGGCGCCGGTGCAGGAGGGAACGAAGCGCGGCGTGACGATGGGTTTCACGCGGCGAAAGCGTTCCTGCATAGCGAGAACAAAGGCTTCGCAGTCTGCAGCGGCCGTCTGCGCCGAAACCTCGCACAAATCGGCGGGGGCGTTCTGGTCCATGCTGAGTTTGCCCACGTACCCGTGCAGGCCGGTTGCTTCCAAAAGCTCCGAAAGCAGCAGCGTTGCTTTCAGGTGCGGCGTGGCATAACAGCAAAACCGCGCCGTGAAGCTGCGTTTGAGCGCATCCGCAAACATGGCATACGAGCGCTTAGCATACGCAAGGTTTTGGAATTTCGCTTCCTCGGGGTAGGCGTAGGCGTTCAGCCAGTCGATTAGCTCCAGATCCATGCCCATGCCGCGGTAGGCGTACTGCGGCGCGTGCAGATGCAGATCGTACATCCCGGGGATCACCAGCCGCCCGCCGTAATCGGTCAGCGGTAAATTTTGGTAACGCTCGGGAAGCGCGTCAAACACACCGGCGCTGCGCCCGTTTTCGCATACCAGGTAACCGTGGGGCACGAAATTGATATGCGAAGGGCTGTCGCACCAGATAATATGACCCCGGAGAACGAAATTCGCGTTCATTGCAGCGTAAAGTCCATCGCCACGGGCTGGTGGTCCGTGTAGGTGAAGTTCAGGTCGATGGTCTGCGTGCCGTTGACCTTCACGTTGGGAGATACGATATAGCCGTCGATGGCGTACATAATATGGTTCTCCCGGTTGCCGTCATACGCCTTATCCAGCGAACGGCAGGTGGGCGCGCTCAGGTCGTAGGCGTAGGAAAAGCCCTGGGGCAGGTCGTCCAGCCGCAGTTCGCCGGGTTGCCAGACGGTGTCGTCGGTCAGGGGATACCAATCCTCCGCGCCGGGGAAGTTGGCGTTAAAATCGCCGCCCGCGACCACGTAATTACCCTTCTCGTACTCGTCCTGCATCAGCGACAGCAAAACGTCGAGCTGTTTTCCCCTGGCTTCACCGGTTGTGTAAGCCTCCAGATGCAGGTTGATGAGCACCAGGTACTGATCGGTCCCGTCGACGGGCAGATACTCGACCAGCAAAGCGCGCTTGAGGTTGGCCAGCCGTACCGGCCAGCCGCTGGTGGCGGGCAGCGAAACGCGCCGGGCCTCCTCCACCTTCAGGTTGGACAGCGTCATCAGCCCGCTTTCCACCTTGCCGATGGGCGGCAGCGGGAACGGAACGAACGGCACCTTGAAGTTATACGCAAAGGCCTTGCCCATGGACAGCCCCGCGCGGAAGAACTCCGCCTCGTTGATGGAAAAGCTGCGCCGGGAACGGATATCCACTTCCTGCAAAAGCACCAGGTCCGCCTGCTGACCGTACAGCACGCTCAGCATGCCCGCGAGGTTTTCTTGCACCTCGTCCTGGCTCTCGGGCATCACCTCGTCCCCGCCGTCCATGAAGAAATTGCGGTCACGGCCCAGGCCGCCGTACCCGATGTTCAGGGTGACGACGTGATAGGTTTTGCCGATCTCCACGAAATCGTGCTGCACGCCCGAGGTTGCGGTGACGATTTCCGATTCGGCGGGGCGGTATTCCGCGATCCATAGCCACAGCACCAACGCAACTGCCGCAACCACCACCAAGACGATCAGTGTGACCAGTACCCGAAAAACGCTGCGCATGCCACCGCCCCTTTCCGATTTTTACATATTGTACGAAATATTATACCAAATCAAACAACCGGGAAGCAAGCGGTATCCGCAATACGGGCCGGTAAATCGCGCGCAGCGTTCCGGAACTAGAAAAGGAAGCAAGTCCTATGGCTTGCTTCCTTCAAAAGGATAAGGAAGATAGTGGTTTACTCGGTCAGGCGTTTGAACGCGTTTTTCATATCGGGATACAGGGACTGATACAGTTTGTAGTTTTTAGCGTAGGCAGGCTGGTTGGCGGGGACGGGCAGCTGCTCGACGCCGGTCTTGATCATGCTGTCGCAGGCTTCCTTCACCGAAGGATACAGGCCAGCGCCGACCCCCGCGAGGATCGCAACGCCCAGCGCGGGGCCCTCCTTGGACTTGGTGGTGACCACCTTGCAGTCGAACACGTCCGCCAGCATCTGCCGCCAGAACTCGGAGCGGCCGCCGCCGCCGGTTGCCAGCATCTGCGCGGGCTTTACGCCCATGCCGGAGAGGACGTTCAGGCCGTCGTTCAAGGCATAGGCCACGCCTTCGAACACCGCGCGCATCAGATCGCGCTTGGTGTGCATCGCGGAAAGCCCGAAGAACACGCCCCGGCAGTCCGGATCCAGATGCGGGGTGCGTTCCCCCATCAGATAGGGCATATAAAACAAGCGGTTTGCGCCGACGGGGCTTTTGGCCGCCTCGATATCCATGAGCTGGTACGGATCCACGCCCATGAGCGCCGCGGTTTCGATCTCCGAGGTGCAGAAGGTATCGCGGAACCATTTGAGCGACAGCCCCGCCGACTGCACCACGGCCATGACGTGCCATGCGCCGGGCACCGCGCAGCAGAACGTGTGCACACGGCCCTTGGGATCGATGGCCAGCTGGTCGGTATGCGCGAACACCACGCCGGACGTGCCGATGGTGGTAAACGCGCGCCCGTCCGCCACCACGCCGGTGCCCACGGCGGCCGCCGCGTTATCGCCCGCGCCGCCGACCACCAGCGTTTGTTCGGAAAGGCCCGTGATCTTCGAAGCCAGCGCGCTGATATGGCCGGTGACCTCCGGGCTTTCGTAGACCTTGCCCAGATAGGATTTGTCGATGCCGAGTTTGGTAAGCACCTCGTCGCTCCAGCAGCGGTTGGGCACATCCAGAAGCTGCATGCCGCTGGCGTCGCTGACTTCGGTGGCGAAATCGCCGGTGAGCATATAACGCAGGTAATCCTTGGGCAGCAGGATGTGGCGGCACTTTGCGTAGATTTCCGGCTGGTGTTTTTGCACCCAGCGGATCTTGCCCGCTGTGAAGCCCGTGAGCGCCGGGTTTGCGGTGATCTCGATCATGCGCTTCGCGCCGATGATCTGGGTGATCTCCTCGCACTCCCTGCCGGTGCGCTGGTCGGCCCAGATGATGCAGGGCCTGAGCACCTTGCCCGCTTCATCCAGCATCACGAGGCCGTGCATCTGGCCGGAGATGCCAAGGGCGGCGATATCGGCCGGGCTGACGGCGCTTTGTTTCAGCACCGTGCCGATGGTTTGCACGGCGGCGTTCCACCAGTCTTCCGGCGCCTGTTCGGCCCAGCCGTTTTCCGGCTGGCTGAGCGGATATTCCACGGTTGCGGAAGCGACCACCGATCCGTCCAGCGCGAACAGGACGGTTTTGGTGCCGCTGGTTCCCAAATCAATCCCCAAAAGATACTGGCTCATGGACGTTCTCCTTTTGGCACGTAAAATATCGGACGGCCTGTTTGCATCCTGGTATGCGTTTACGCTGCCGCGTGCGTGCGCCTGCCGCCGCACGGTGTCCGTACGTCGGGCAGGCGCCGCGCCGCGGCAGCGCAGACGAAATTCGTTATTTGAAGAAAATCTGGTTGACGACGTTTTCGATGTATTCCTGCCTGCCGCTGCCCGGCAGTTCGGCGGAGCCGTTCTTGACCGCGATGGCCGCGCACTCTTCCAGGGTCGCCTTGCCCGCGCGGATCTTTTTGCCGATCTCGGTGGTCGCATAGCTTGCGTAGCGCTCTTTGACGAACGCGTCGATGCGGCCGTCCTCGATCAGCGCGGCGGCCTTGATCAGGCCCAGCGCGAAGGAATCCATGCCGAGGATGAAGCCTTCGAACATGTCTTCCATCGTATAGGAAGGCCTGCGGTTCTTGGCGTCGAAGTTGAAGCCGCCGGTCAGGCCGCCCGCCTTGAGCACTTCGTACATGCACATCGTGGTTTCGTACACGTCGTAGGGGAATTCGTCGGTATCCCAGCCCAGCAGCAGATCGCCCTGGTTGGCGTCGATGGAGCCGAGCATGCCGTTCATCGCGGAAATGCGCAGATCGTGCTGGAAGGTATGGCCGGCAAGCGTTGCGTGGTTGGCTTCGATGTTCATTTTGAAATCTTTGTCCAGCCCGTACTGGCGCACGAAGCCGATGGCCGTGGCGGCGTCGAAATCATACTGGTGCTTCATGGGTTCCTTGGGCTTGGGTTCGATGTAGAAATCGCCTTTGAAGCCGATGGAACGGCCGTACTTGACCGCCATCTTCATCAGCGCGGCAATGTTCTCCTGTTCGAACTTCACGTCGGTGTTCATCAGGGTTTCGTAGCCTTCGCGGCCGCCCCAGAACACATAGCCCCTGCCGCCCAGCTTCACCGTGCAGTCCAGCGCCTTTTTGATCTGCGCCGCGGCGTGGCAGAAAACGTCCACGCTGTTGGAGGAACCCGCGCCGTTCATAAAGCGGGGATTGGAGAACATGTTGGCCGTGCCCCACAAGCACTTGATGCCGGTTGCCTTCATTTTCTCCAGGATGTAATCGGTGATCTCGTCCAAGCGGGCGTTGGTTTCCTCCAGCGTATCGGCTTCGGGAACCAGGTCCACGTCGTGGAAGCAGAAATAGTGGATGCCGAGCTTCTGCATGAACTCAAAACCGGCGTCCACTTTGGCTTTTGCGTGCGCCATTGTGGCCGTTTTCTTAGCGCCGAAGGATTTATCCGCCGTTGCATCGCCGAAAATGTCCTTGCCGGCGTTGCCCAGCGCGTGCCACCAGGCCAGCGCGAAGGGAAGATGTTCGCTCATTTTTTTGCCCAGGATCATGCGGTTGGGATCATAAAACTTAAAAGACAGGGGGTTTTTGGAATCCGGCCCCTCGAATTGCACTTTGGGGAGCTTCTTGAAAATTTCTGCCATGTGATTTCCGCCTCTCTACTCGGTTAAGAATGTACATTATGGTAACTTTCTGCTATTGTGCACGAGCACACTCTTTAATATTCTACAGCAACCGATCGCCATTTGTCAACAATAGAATCTGATATTTTCGATCGGAAATCCGAAAATATGGATTGATACTTTTGGACGTTTCCATTATATTATGAGTAACGTCATTTGCGTTGATTCATGTGCAGCACGGAAAGGGTCCGACCCCGAAAAGAAATATACGCGTGACGCTCCTTTCGCAACATTCAAGTCTTAAGTGCTGACAATCGTTGGAAATTATAAGGCAAGAAGGGTTAGCCATGAAACGCGCACTGATCATCATCCTCACGGTGGTTTTATTCCTCTCCGGGATCCACGCGGCGGCTGAAACCCCCGAAAGCGAGTACGCGGGATCTATTCTTCGGAGTGCCGTCGAATTGACGGCACAGATGGTGGCAGACGCCGCCGTGAGCGCTTTCGGCGATCAACGGCAGGCCGATTGGGCAAACCGGCTTGCGGACGTCGCGTACATGTCCCCCGTCAAGGCAGTTATCCTCAAGCTGG
>JAEWTC010000141.1 GCA_023459675.1 Bacillota bacterium
GGACGCGGGCCGGCATTTTCTGGACGCGCACCGGGAAGCCGTGCAGAGGCAGACCGCCGAAAGCCGGGCGCGGGAGGACGCATATGTGAAGCTGGCGCGGCAATCGTTCACCGCGTGGGTACAGCACCGCCGCCACATCGGCATTCCTTCCGGGCTGCCGCCGGAGATGCTTTTGCGCAAGGCAGGCGTGTTCGTTTCCCTGCACAAGGCGGGGCACTTGCGCGGCTGCATCGGCACCACTACGGCCACCCGGCCGAGCATCGCCGAGGAGATACTCCAAAACGCAATTTCCGCCTGCGCTAACGACCCGCGCTTTGCCCCTGTAAAACCGGAAGAACTTACGGAAATCGAATGCACGGTGGACGTACTGGGCAAGGCCGAACCCGTGGAAAGCCTTGACCAGCTGGACGTGAAGCGGTACGGCGTGATTGTGCAAAGCGGCCCCCAGCGCGGGCTGCTGCTGCCCAACCTTCCGGGCGTGGACAGCGTGGAACAACAGGTGGACATCGCCCGCCGCAAGGGAAACATCGCCCCGGGCGAACCCGTTACCCTGCAGCGCTTCGAAGTGGTGAGGCACTATTAGCATGCCGGACGTCCGCTGCGCCGTTTGTCCCCACGCGTGCCTCCTGAAGGAGGGGCAGCTGGGCCGGTGCGGCGCGCGCAGAAACGAGAACGGGAAGAGCGTGAGCGTAAACTACGCGCAGCTCACCGTGCTGGCGCTGGACCCGGTGGAGAAAAAGCCGCTGTACCATTTCCACCCCGGCAGCTTTCTTCTGTCCGCCGGGAGCTTCGGGTGCAACATGGCTTGCCCGTACTGCCAGAACCACGCGATCGCGCAGGCGAAGCCCGGGGAGATGGACACAAGGACGGTAACGCCGCAGGAGCTTGTCAACACCGCGCGCTCCCTGCGGCCGCGCGGGAACATCGGCGTCGCGTTTACGTATAACGAGCCGATGATCGGCTTTGAATACGTGCGCGACGCGGCGAAGCTTGCCAAAGAAAGCGGGCTTTGCACCGCGGTGATCACCAACGGCTGCGTGACGCGGGAAACGCTTTTGCAGGTGCTGCCGCACGTCGACGCATTCAACGTGGACCTCAAATGCTTTACGGACGCGGGCTACCGCGCGCTGGGCGGCGACCTTCCCACGGTGAAGGCGTTTATCGAAACTGCGGTCAAAGCCGCACACGTGGAGATCACCGCGCTGATCGCGCCCGGCGCTGCCGACTGGGAAACGGAGCTGCCGCGGATGGCTTCGTGGATCGCCTCCCTCTCGCCGGACGTCCCATTGCACATCACCCGCTTTTTCCCCCGCCACCGGATGCTTTCCGCCAAGCCGACCGACCCCGCGCTGCTCGTCCGCTTGCGGGATATCGCCAGGGAAACCCTGACGCACGTTCATCTGGGAAATTTGTAGAACGGGAGACGCGTATGCAACAAAACTGCGTAGCCAAGTACCACGCGCTGGGGAACGATTACATCGTGGTGGATCCGGCGTATTTGAACGCCGCCATGACGGAGGAGAACATCCGCCTGCTGTGCGACCGCAACTACGGGGTGGGGTCCGACGGCATTCTATACGGACCGCTGCCCGGCGCCGGGGCGGCGCAGGCCGGGGAGCCGTTCGAAGTCCGCATTTTCAACCCGGACGGCGGCGAGGCCGAAAAAAGCGGCAACGGGCTGCGTATTTTTTCCCGCTATCTGGTGGACGCGGGCTACGTACCCGGGCGCGCGTCGTTTGACGTGCTCACCAAGGGCGGCCTCGCGCATATCACGCTTCTGGACAAGCAGGGCGGGATGATCGAGGTGGACATGGGCCCGGTTTCCTTCCAAAGCCGCGATATTCCCGTGCTGGGCCGCGACCGCGAGGTGGTGGACGAGGAAATTTTCCTGCAGGGCCAGCCCTACCGCATCACCTGCCTGACGGTGGGAAACCCGCACGGCGTGATTATTGTAGACCACACCACCAAGGCGCTCGCGCTGCAGTTGGGGCCGCTGGTGGAAAACCATCCGCTGTTCCCCAACCGCATCAACATGCAGCTGGTGCAGGTACTAAGCCGCAACGCCGTGAAAATTGAGATCTGGGAGCGCGGGGCGGGGTACACGCTGGCGTCCGGCTCCTCCAGCTGCGCCGCGGTGGCCGCCGCGCACCGCCTGGGGCTCACGGACAGCCATGTGACCGTGATCATGAGCGGCGGGGAGATCGACGTCCGCATGGAACCCTCCGGGCGCGTGTCCATGCGCGGCAGCGTAACGCCCGTGTTTGAGGGCCGCCTGTTCGCCCCGTTTATCAGCGCCCTGGGCTGACGAACAGCCATAAAACGGATTGCATTCGCCTGCCGGAAACGCTATAATTGAGGCGGTTCAGCAAGGAAAAGCGAGGATTTTCTCAATGCAGTATCATGAAATATACCGGCAATGGCTTACCGATTTTGCAGGCGACCCGCAAACGGTTGCCGAGCTTTTGGCCATCGCGGGCAACGACAAGGAAATTGAAGACCGTTTTTATACGGATCTTTCGTTTGGCACCGGCGGCCTGCGCGGGGTGCTGGGTATGGGCACCAACCGCATGAACATCTATGTTGTGCGCCGCGCCGCGCAGGGGGTTGCCGCGCATTTGAACGCGCAGGCGGCGAGCGCCGGCCGGCGGCCGCGCGTGGTGGTGGCGTACGACAGCCGCCGCATGAGCGCCGAGTTCGCCATGGAAGCCGTGCTCACGCTGTGCGCAAGCGGCATAGAGGCGAAGATTTTCGATCAGCTCCGGCCCGTGCCCATCCTCTCGTTCGCGGTGCGGCATCTGCAGGCGGACGCGGGCATTGTGATCACCGCAAGCCACAACCCGCCCCAGTACAACGGCTTCAAGGTGTACGGGGCGGACGGCGCGCAGATCGGCCCCGAAACGGCGGACGCGGTCACAAAGGCGATCAACGCCCTGCCCTATAACGGCGTGAAAACCATGCCCCGCGAGCAGGCCCTTGCAAGCGGGCTGTTGCAGGTGATCGGCAATAAAGAAGTGGACGACGAGTACATCGCGCGGGTGAAAACCCTGTCCGTCAACCCGGACGTCATCCAAAAAGAAGGCAAGAACCTGAAAATCGTCTATACGCCGCTGCACGGCAGCGGCAACGTGCCCGTGCGCCGCATTTTGCAGGAGGTGGGCATCACGGGCGTGAGCGTGGTCAAGGAACAGGAGCTGCCCGATCCCGCTTTTCCCACCGTGAAAGCCCCCAACCCCGAATACGCCCAGTCCTTCGATCTGGCCATCAAGCTGGCCAACCAGATAAACGCGGACGTGTGCTTTGCCACCGACCCGGATTGCGACCGGCTGGGCGTTGCGGTGCGCGAAAAGAGCGGCGAGTTCCGCCTGCTGACGGGCAACCAGATCGGCTGCCTGCTGATTTACTACATCCTGTCCTCCAAAAAAGCGGCGGGCACGCTGCCCAAAAACGGCGCGGTGCTCAAATCCATCGTCACCACGCAGCTGGCAAAGCCCATTTGCGACGCGCACGGCGTTGCGCTGTTTGACACGCTGACGGGCTTTAAGTTCATCGGCGAGAAAATACAGCAGTTCGAGGACGACCATTCCCATACGTTCCTGTTCGGCTTTGAGGAAAGCTACGGTTTCCTCAGCAGCACCTTCGTGCGCGATAAGGACGGCGTGAACGCAAGCCTTTTAATCGCCGAGGCCGCGGCCTATTACAAGGCGCAAGGGAAAACCCTTTCCGACGTGATGGAGGAGATTTTCAAGGTCTACGGCTATTATCTGGAGCACGTGGAAAGCGCCGAAATGCTGGGCCTGGACGGCGTGAAGAAGATGGGCGAGATCATGGCCGCCATCCGGAAAAACCCGCCCAGGGAAATCGGCGGCGTGAAGGTAGCCGCGGTGCTGGATATTTTACAGGGCACCAAAACCTTCGCGGACGGCACCGTGGAACCCCTGCCCTACCCGGAAAGCGACGTGCTGTACTTCGCGCTGGAGGGCAACGGCTTCGCGTGCATCCGCCCGTCGGGCACCGAGCCCAAGATTAAGCTCTACGTAAACGTTTCCCACCGCGAGCAGGCGAAAGCCGCCGCGCTGCTTACGGAAGTGGCCGCGGGCGCGCGCAAGCTGCTCACGGCGGACTGAGCGATAACCCCCCGCGCGATGCAAACGCGCGGGGATTTTTTTACCCCAAATCGGCGCAAACGCCTGCCAACGGGAAGATTTTCCATTTTTTCCGCGTTGACTTAGGGAAGAACGACACGGTTTCCACGGCGGCGCTGCCGCCGTGTGAACCGGACGGAGGGATACCACATGAAAAAGACTACGGGCTTCCTTTTGCTGATTCTGCTGTTGACAGCGCTCCTGCTGACCGCGGGCGCGGACGGAACCATTGCAAACCTCACCGCGGAGCCCTCGGGCACCACCTCGCTCTACGTTTCGTGGGACGCAGCGGGCGCGGGCGAACCGCTGTATACCGTTTCCTGCCGGGCCGAAGCCACCGACCGCACAACGGAGCGGCGCACCTACCAAACCGAAGCCGGGATCCACTACTTAAGCCCGGGCGAGCCCTACGTGATCACCGTGAACACCGCGGACGGGCGCACGGCCTCGCTTATGGTTACCATGCCCACGCCCCCGCTTTTCACCGAGTTCGGCTATCAGCTGCTGGCAACGGGCGTATACCGCTCCACCGCCAACGAAACGGATTATGCTGAAACGCCCTCGGCAACCGCCGCCGCGCTGGAAACCGGCCTTGCCGACCGGGATACCAGCTTCCTCCTGCGCTTCCAGCTTGCGGCAACGCGCGAAACCAAGTACCTGGATTTCCAGCTTGTGCTGCGCCTGCCCAACGGCGACGTGTACACCCTTGCGGACGTGCTGGTGTACGACGGCAATCAAACGACCGTTTCGGAATACTACGTGTTTGATTCCGCGCT
>JAEWTC010000142.1 GCA_023459675.1 Bacillota bacterium
CGCTTCTGGGCATGCAGGTAGACCACCCCGTGCGCTGGACCCAGCTGATTCAAACTATGCTTACTGAAAATTATACGGACTTTATTGAGATCGGCGCGGGAACCACGCTCTCGGGATTACTCCAAAAAATCGGCGGCGCGCACTATATCGGACACGTGGAGGACGAAACGTCGCTTGCCGGCGTGGTCCGCCACTATAAGGAGGGTTACGCATGCTGACGGGAAAAACCGCTCTCATCTCCGGCGGCAGCCGCGGCATCGGCCGTGCAATCTGCCTTGCGCTGGCGGCGCAGGGCGCGGATATCGCGTTCGTGTACGCCCAGAACGCCGCAATGGCGGAAGAAACCAAAAACCTGATCGCCGCATACAATGTCCGCGTGCAGGCGTACGCCTGCGACGTCGCGGATTTCCAGGCTACGCAAGACCTCGTGCAAACCGTGCTGCAGGATTTCGGCAGCATCGACATCCTGATCAACAACGCCGGAATCACGCGGGATATGCTGTCCGTGCGCATGAGCGAGGAAGATTTCGACGCCGTGATCGACACCAACTTAAAGGGCGCGTTCTGTATGATCCGCCACGCGTCGCTGCCGATGCTCAAAAAACGCGCCGGGCGCATCGTGAACATCACCTCCGTCGCGGGGCTGATGGGCAACGCCGGGCAGGCCAACTATGCCGCCGCGAAGGCGGGCATGATCGGGCTGACCAAATCCGTGGCCAAGGAGCTTGCCTCGCGCGGGATCACCTGCAACGCCGTGGCGCCTGGCTTCATCCAAACGGATATGACCAACGCGATGCCCGAAGCCCTGCTGGCCAAAGCGCTGGAAATGGTTCCGCTCAAGCGTATGGGAACCGTGGAGGAAGTGGCGCATCTGGTGCAGTTTCTCTGCTCGGACGAAGCCTCCTACATCACGGGCCAGGTCATCCAGGCGGACGGCGGGCTGCGCATGTAACGGGAACAAGAAAAGGAGAACCATATGAACCGTGTAATGATCACCGGGCTGGGCGCGGTTACGCCCGTCGGGTTAAATGTGGATACGTTCTGGGAATCCCTGCTGGAGGGGAAATGCGGCATCGGGGAGATTAAAAGCTTCAACGCCGAAGGGCTGAAAGTGCAGCTCGCCGCGGAACTCAAGGGGTTTGATCCGGTTAACTTCGGCATGGAGAAATCCGCCGCGCGCAAGCTGGACCCGTTTGTGCAGTACGCGCTGGCCGCCGCCCGGGAGGCCATGGCGCAGTCCGGCCTCGTATCCGGGGAAAACGTCGCCGCGGAACGGCTCGGCGTCTATATCGGCTCGGGCATCGGCGGCATCCAAACCTTCAACGAGGCGGCCATCACCTGCAAGGAGCGCGGGCCGGAGCGCATCTCCCCGCACTTCATCCCCATGCTGATCGCCAACATGGCCACCGGCCACGCAGCCATCACCTACAAGGCCAAGGGGCCCAGCCTGCCGGTGGTTACCGCCTGCGCGACCTCCAACCACGCCATCGGCGAAGCGTTCCGCGCCATCAAGCACGGCTATGCGGACGCAATTCTGGCGGGCGGCACGGAAGCCGCCATCTGCCCGATTGCCACGGGCGGCTTTACCAACTGCATGGCGCTGACCACCGCCAAAGACCCGCTGGCCGCCAGCCTGCCCTTTGACAAGCGCCGCGGCGGGTTCGTGATCGGCGAGGGCGCTGCCGTACTGGTGCTGGAAAGCGAAGCCCACGCAAAGCAGCGCGGGGCGCGCGTCTACGGGGAAATCTGCGGCTATGGCAACACCTGCGACGCCTTCCATATCACCGCGCCGGACCCCACCGCCGAAACCGGCGCCCGGGCCATCCGCCTGGCGATGGAGGAAGCGGGGTATCAGGAGAGCGACCGCGTGTACATCAACGCCCACGGCACCGGCACGCAGCTCAACGACGGGGCGGAGACCCGCGCCATCAAGCTCGCCATGGGGGAAGCCGCCGCCCGGCGCGCCATGGTCAGCTCCACCAAGTCCGTGACCGGCCACATGCTGGGCGCGGCGGGCGCGGCGGAGTGCATCGCCGCGGCGCTGGCGCTGGAAACCGGCGTTCTGCCGCCGACCATCGGCCTCCATGAACCCGACCCGGAGTGTGATCTGGACTACATCCCGCTGGTCAAGCGCGAAGCGCAGTGCGATCTCGCGCTGAACATCTCGCTGGGCTTCGGCGGGCACAATGCCTGCGTTGCGTTACGGAGGGTTGCCAAATGAAAATTGAAGACGTCAAAGCCCTTGCTGAGGTCATGGTGCAGGCGGAGCTTACGGTGCTTTCCTATCAGGAGGGCGAGCTGAGCATCCGGCTGGAACGCGCCGCCGCCTGCCTGCCGCCCGCCGCCGTGCCCGCCGCGCCTCCCATGGAGGACATTTCGGAGCGCCAGAACGATTTCAACAATATGTGCGAGCTGAAAGCCCCGATGGTCGGGGTGTATTACGCCGCCCCCGCCCCGGACGCCGAACCGTTCGTCAAAGTCGGCGACCACGTGGAAAAGGGACAGGTGGTTTGCATTCTGGAAGCCATGAAGCTGATGAACGACATCACCGCCCCCGTATCCGGCCGCATTGTGGATATCTGCGCGCAAAACGGCGTGGTGATGGAGTACGGCCAGACCATTATGAAAATCATTTGAGCAAAACACGGCGGAAGGAAACGCAATGAACAGAGACGAGATCAAACAGCTTATTCCGCACCGGGAGCCGATGCTTTTGGTGGATGAAATCGTCCGCGACGGCGAATACGCCATCGCCACGTATGGCGTGCGCGGGGACGAGTGGTTCTTGCAGGGGCATTTCCCCGGCAATCCCGTGGTGCCGGGCGTGATTTTGTGCGAGATCATCGCGCAGGGTGCGTCGCTGCTGCTGAAGGATCAGCTGGTGGGCAAAACGCCGTTCTTCGCGGGCATGAACAAGGTGAAATTCCGCAATTCCGTGCGCCCGGGGGATACGCTGCGGGTGAAAGCCCGCGTCATCCGCCGCAACGGCCCGTTCGTCGTCATTCTGGGCCAGGCGCACGTGGGGGACAAAAAGGTGGTCGAGGGCGAGTATACCATCGCGCTGATCGGCGCGGAGGAAGCCGCCCGCGCCTGACGGAGACCGGTATCAATGTGCTAAGGGGGATCTATGTTCTCCAAAATTCTGATTGCCAACCGCGGGGAGATTGCCATCCGCATCATCCGCGCCTGCAAGGAAATGGGCGTCTCCACCGTCGCGGTCTTTTCGGAGGCGGACCGGGACGCGCTGCACGTATCGCTTGCGGACGAAAGCTATTGCATCGGCCCCGCGCCCGCCGCGAAAAGCTACCTGAACAAAGAAGCCATCTTGATGATCGCGCGCCTGTGCGGCGTGCAGGCCATCCATCCGGGCTACGGCCTGCTGTCGGAAAACCCTGAATTTGCCGAGCTTTGCGAGAACGCGGGCATCGTGTTCATCGGCGCGCCGGCGGCGGTGATGCGCAAAATGGGCGATAAGGACATGGCGCGGCGCACCATGCGGGATGCGGGCGTGCCCATCGTGCCCGGGTGCGATCTGGTGGAAACCCCCGAGGCCGCGCAGCGCGAGGCGGAAGAGATCGGCTATCCGCTGCTGCTCAAGGCCCGCGCGGGCGGCGGCGGCAGGGGCATCCGCCGCGTGAACCATAAAAGGGAGCTTGCGGCGGCCTTCCAGTCCGCGGCGGCGGAAGCGAAATCCGCCTTTGGCGACGGCGCTTTGTACATCGAAAAGCTGCTGACGAAGGTCAAGCACATCGAAGTGCAGCTCTTGTGCGATACCCAAGGCAACGTCGTTTGTCTGGGCGAGCGGGATTGTTCCATGCAGCGTAAAAACCAGAAGGTCATGGAAGAAAGCCCGGCCGTGTGCGTATCGCCGGAGCTGCGCGCTCGCCTGACCGAAACCACGGCGCGCGCCGCCAGGGAAACGGGCTACGTAGGCGCGGGGACGATCGAATACCTGCTGACCAAGGACGGCCAGTATTACTTCATGGAAATGAACACGCGCCTGCAGGTGGAGCATCCCGTCACCGAGATGGTCACTGGCATGGATCTGGTGAAGTGGCAGATCCGCATCGCCAGCGGCCAGCCGCTGACCGTAAACCAGCAGGACGTCCACATCGGCCAGCACGCCATCGAGTGCCGCATCAACGCCGAGGACCCGACCAACGACTACCGCCCCAGCTGCGGGCAGGTGAGCCTGCTGCATATTCCGGGCGGGCCCAACGTGCGGTTCGATACGGCGCTGTACCAGGGCTATACCGTGCCCCCGTTTTACGATAGCATGATCGGCAAGCTGATCGTCTCCGCCAAAACGCGGGAGGACGCCATCCGCAAAATGCAGGCGGCGCTTTGCGAAATGGTGATCGAAGGCGTAAACCACAACGCCCAGATGCATCTGGATCTGCTGTGCGAGCCCGCGTTTCGAAACGGCAGTTATACCACCGATTATCTTTCCAACCGAAAGGCATAGGTGCGGCGATGGCATTGTTCAACAACCGGCTGTTCAAAAAGCCCAACATCCGGCTCGAGGGCGAGGCGGAAACGCCTGCCGCGCCGCAGGCGGACG
>JAEWTC010000143.1 GCA_023459675.1 Bacillota bacterium
ATACGCCCGCACGGAGCCGACGATGGTTTGACCCTCCCCGACAGCCTTCAGTATGATTCCGCTTCTATACTCCTGCAAAAGCTCTTCCAACGTCTGCGTAAGCGGCGGTATATTCGGATTGCCGCAGAGGGCGGCCTCGCTTTGATACGCGAGATATTGCAACGCCAAAATCGCCTGCAGATCACAAAACGCGGCAGGCTGGATAGAGACGGCGGCAGGATCTTTGCGCGTCATATGATTAGGAGAATCCTTTTTCATCTGGCGTTGTTACGGTATAGGGTGCCATAGCCGGAATTTCCACCGGCGAATGGGTTTGCAGGTAATTGAGCAGCAGCTCGCTGACTTCGGTTTGAATTTCGCGGACGCGCGGGCAGGGCTTATAGCAATCAAAGCCTCCGGCTCCGGTTGCCCGATAATTGTTCATAACCAGCGTCATACTGTCGTCGTCCAAAACCGGCTTGCTTTGCCGCGTAAGCTTCACCACGCGGGCGCCGACGGGCCTTCGCAAATCGAATGCGTATTCGATTCCGCTGAAGTAATCGTAGTTGTAATGGGCTTCCTTGGGCTTGGTGAAAAAGTCGCCGATGCCAAGGGAACCGTTTTCATGCACCAGAAAGTACGATGCGCATTGTTCCAGCGCCAGGCGAAGCGTTTTGCCGGTTACGTTCAGCACCACCAGCGTATTGGCGAAGGGATAGCTGGCAACCACGTCCCGCACCGTTACCTGCGTCTGGAAACCGCTGATTTCGTTTCCCAGCGCCGTGCAGGAAACGTCCGCGCCGGATACGTCCAGCTGCACACGGTTGATGAAGTCCGCGATCGGGGAACCGTGCAGGGCCATTGCCAGCTTGTTTTCGGGCAGTAGCGGCCTGGACAAACGCCCGATGGGCGTATCCAGCCACCGGTTCAGATCGTTGAAAAGCGTTTCGTGCCACGGCTTCATCATAGGCGGCTGATCCGCCTCGCATAAGGCGGACGTTATGGTTCCCTGTTCGTCAACGGTAACGCGGACGTAACCTTTGGCGTTGGCGGGGGCTTGCGCCACGTGCGTGCCGTGAATCTCCAGGTTTGCCATCGGGATATGCTGATGGCCGGTCAGCAGGATATCAAACGGCAGCTCCTCGCACAGCCTCCAGCCGATGTTCTCATCCGTATCGCTTAAAAGTTTGCCGGTTTCCAAATCGCGCTCGAAGCCGCCGTGATAGATACCGATCAGCACGTCCGCCTGATTTCGCAGGGCGGCGACGGCCTCCCGCGCGGCTTGCAGCGTGTCGCCCACCTTAACGCGGGTCAAATTCTCGGGCTGCTCCCACACGTTGATCCAATTCGTCACCACGCCGATCAGCCCTACGCGCAGGCCGTTTTCCAGCGTGCGCAGCGCATAGGGGAGAATCGGAAGCCGGCCGGCCAGATCGTGCACGTTCGCGCACAGGCATTTGGCCTGCAGAGCGTTCAGGTAATCGGCGAGGGTATCGTAACCGTAATTGAAATCATGGTTGCCCAGCGTAACGTAGTCATACCCGAGATCGTTCATCACGCGGGCGCACGGCGCAGGCAACCCCATGGTATGGCAGTAATACGTAAGCGGGGAACCCTGCAGGGTGTCGCCGCCGTCAATCACCAGCGTGTTGCCGTCCTTTTTGAAACGCATGCGCAAAAGCCCCTGCCGCAGTATGCCGGGGCTGATGAAATCGGTCGGGTAAACATAGCCGTGCGTATCCGACGTAAAATACAGGGTCAGCCTGTGCGCCATATCAGCCTCTCGCAAGCCTGCTGCGGACACGGGTGGAGAACAGATCGATCAGCAGCATTAAAACGATCAGTCCGAACAGAAACGCGCCGACCATGCTCCAGCGGCGGCTGTTGATGCATTGAATTAGCGCCGCGCCGATGCCGCCCGCGCCGACGATGCCAAGCGTGGTCGCGTCCTTGATGTTGATGTCGAAGCGGTAGATAATGGTGGAGATGAAGTTGGCATACAGCTGCGGCAGAATGCCATAGCGGATTTTCTGGAAGGTGGTGCACCCGGCGGCGTCCAGGCTCTCCAAAATTTTCGTGTCCAGGTCCTGGATGGCGTTGATGTACATTTTGCTGATCATGCCGATGGAGCATATGCTTTGCGTTACCACGCCGCAAAACGGGCCAGGCCCGGTGACGCGGATCCACACCAGCGCCCACACGAGGCTGGGTATGGTGCGGATCAGCAAAATAATAGCGCGGATGATGAACGCAACCCACTTGGGCACGATGTTTTCACTGGCCAGAAAGCTGAAGGGAACCGCAAGCAGGCCGCCAATCAGCGTGCCGAGCACGGCAATGGCAATTGTTTGCAGCAGCAGATAGGGAACCCCGTCCACGGTAAAGTTCCACAGAAGGCTGGTGTCCGGATGCACGATGCCGTACACGATCCCATAGGCAACCTCCGTGCCTTTGGCGGCCAGCCCTTTATAATTGAGAGCGCTCGAAGACCAGCTCAGCAGGATCATCATCAGCAGCACGGAGAGCGTATAGATCCACCATCTCCGGGGCTTGTTCTCATACATCGTTTCGATGGGGTTCAAACGGTATTCCATGTTTGCCTCCTAGCTGAGTTTGCGGCGCAGATATTGACTGGTGTTCTCAATAATCAGCACCACGACGAACAGGGTGATGAGTACGATGCCAAGCCCTTCGTAATCACGGAAGCCTACACGGTCGTTGATTAAAATACCCAGGCCGCCCGCGCCGACGTAACCCAGAATGGACGCGGCGCGAATGTTGATCTCAAACGAGTACAGGCAGTGGGAAAGATAGGTGGGCAGCACCTGCGGAAACACCGCGCTCCAAAATGCCTGAAATTTGGTTGCGCCAAGCGCCTCCATGGCCTCGAAAGCGCCCATATCGATGGTTTCTATGCTTTCATACAGCATTTTGGAAACGATACCGAACGTAAAAACCGTAATCGCCACGGTACCTGCGAACGTGCCAAGGCCAAACATCAAGGCGCAAATGGACGCGATCACCAGCGTGGGAAGCGTGCGCTCGATGTTGAGCAGGATGCGCAGCAAAGCCACGACGAAGCCGTTCTTCACAATGTTTGCGGACGCCATCACCGCAAACGGGAGCGAAAGCGCGGAGCCGATCACCGAACCGAGCACGGACATCTTGATGGTATCCAGCAGGGGATCCAGAACCTTGGGGAAATAGCTCCACTTCGGGTTGAAGATACGGGATAGAATGACGGTCAGCTGATGGCCGCGCCGGATTAAAATGCCGATGTCAAATTCCGTAAGCCATACGGAGGCGCTCACCACAACCACCAAAACGAAGGTAATCAGCCAGAAGCGCGAGCGCGGTTTGAGCACGGTATGGCCGTCCACCGTCATGGTGCGCGGCGGAAACAGCCGGTCAAACAGCGGCGTTTTCGGTTGGGAGGTCTGTTTCCTGCGCATCAGGGCAGCGCCTCCTTCTTGACGGCTGCCGTGGGCCGCGCGGCTTCCGGTACGATTTTCTCCAAAGGCTCGTCGCTCACCTTGGGAATCGGCGCGCCGTTATAGATCACGTCAAGCACCGCGTCGGTCACGTCGGCCACAGGGCCGTCGTACACGATGCTTCCTTCCCGGATACCCACCACGCGGTCCGCAAACTCCAGCGCCAGATCCACATGGTGGATGTTGATCAGGATGGTGATGTTCATGTCCTTGTTGATGCGTTTGAAGTCGCTCATCACAAGGTTGGCCGTTACGGGGTCCAGCGCCGCAACGGGCTCGTCCGCCAAAATGATGGTGGGATTTTGGTTCAGCGTCCGCGCCAGCGCCACGCGCTGCTGCTGGCCGCCGGAAAGCTGGTCGCAGCGCGTATAGGCTTTCTCCAGAATGCCCACCTTATCCAGGGCTGCAAGCGCCGCCAATTCCTGTTTCTTGGTAAAAATACCAAGCAAAACGCGGAAGAAGTTCATATCCGGCACCATGGAAGTGAGCACGTTCTTAATCACGGTGGAACGGGTCACCAGGTTGAAGGATTGAAAAATCATGCCGATATGACGGCGGAACCGCCGCAGCGCTTTTCCACGCAGAGTCATCACATCCACGCCGTCCACCAGCACCTGGCCCTCCGTTACGTCGATCATGCGGTTGATGGTGCGGATCAGCGTCGATTTCCCGGCGCCCGAAAGCCCGATGATCGCCACAAATTCACCCTGCTCAATGCGCAGGTCCACGTTTTTGAGGCCCTTTACGCCATTTGGATATGTTTTCCCCGTATGGATAAATTCGATCATAGACATGCCTCATCGGTTATATATTTCTTTACTTCAACTATACCATCACGGCGGCGGATACACAACCGCGGAATTTAGCAAAAAGACGGGGCGATACGGAAGATACCGTATCGCCCCGGGCGCGGAAGCGAAGGATTACTGTACTGCGGTCAAAGCCTTGCGGGCAGCGTCATAATCCGAATCCTGAGCGATCGCATAGCCGGAGTGGCTGTACACGGAGAAGATCGCTTTGCCTTCTTCGGTGCCGATGATGTTGATCAGCGCGGTTTGGATCGCGGCGATGAATTCGGGGTTATACACGGCGGGGTTCGCCTCGGTGATGGAAACGGTATCGTTGTAGATACCGGCGGTCACGCCGATGACGTTGAGTTCGTTCCAGATGCTTTCGGTGCGGCCCATGCCGGCTTTGCCGGTGGCGTCCTGCGCGGTGGTGGCAAGTTTCCAGGCTTCTTCATAATCGCGGCGGCCGTCCGCATAGCACACGATGATGTCAACCGCTTCCGCGGCGGCCTGGGCAAACGCTTCGCCGTAGCCGGAGAGGGTTACGACGTTGGCAAGATCGGTGATCTTTTTGCCGTCGTAGTTTTCCATCAGCCAAAGCGTGGGGTAGATGTAACCGGCGGAAGAGGAGGTCTTGAGCACTGCCCAGCTGGCCTTGTTCAGGTCATCCCAGGTCAGGGCTTCGCCTGCGTTTACCTTGGCGGCCAGTTCCTTGCCGTAGGCAGAGGGCGTGGCGTAGATCAGCGAGCGGTAGAACTTCACCTGTTCTTCGGTGGGCGTGGTTTTGTTCGCGTCGCCGTTCCAGGTGGTGGGATCGGTTGAGTCGTTGCTCAGGCCCGCGCGGGTGGCGGTCAGGATGACTTCCACTTCGTCGGAGAACAGCGCGTAGGTGCCGCCGGGCAGCCAGCCGATATCGATGGAACCGGCAGCCATGGCTTCGCCGGTCGCTTCGTAGGAGGTGCCTACGGTGATGTCGACTTCGCCAATGTCATAACCCTGCACAAGCATTTCGGCTTTCAGCAGGGCGGGCAGGTTTGCCGTGCCGGTGATGATTACGTCGGCATCCTTGGAGGGCACGAATTCGAGAGTGAGCTTGTCCATGGAGATGGCGTCCGCCATCGCGGCAGTCGTGCTGGCGATCAGCAGAATGGCCACGAGCAGGGAAAGGAACTTTTTCATAGATTTGCCTCCTTTTTGATGTAGAAGAACACTATCTATCATACCCTAGCTTTATGAATTATTTGTTATCAGAAACGTTAAAATTGTATTGTTTAACTGTAAAATCCGTTCGGATATCATCCACAAGATAAACGGGGGAATTGTGGTGGAATATACTATATATCGTTGCCGGAACCATCCGGCACGGTTTGGAAGTCCGCGCGCGGCGAAACGCGGCGCCGCGTATGCAGGAAGAGTATAAACCGGGCGAACCTTGCCGGGCAGGCAAGGGACGGGCAGGCGCGGCGGCGTCATTTTCTAGGCAATCAAAAACCCCCCGGAACCGATCGGTCCCGGGGGCTTCCGTTTGTTTACGCTCAGCCAAACCAATAGTAGATGGCGCTGGGGTAGAGCAAATGCAAAAGCAGAACGGCGACGACGACCAGCACCATCCGCTTATGCCACTTGAACACGCCCTTTTTCTTCGTCAGGAAAAACGTCAGTCCCAAGACGGCGGTTACCAGTATGGAAAGCCAAAGGAACGTGCCCGTGTGCAGCCTGAACGCGCCCAGGGCCAGATAGGCGTGCAGCAGCGCGTTCAAAAGGATGATCCCACCCAAAGGCTTGTGCACCGCGCGCAGCACCTTGATGGTTTTGGCATAGGCGCCGCCCTTCAGGCGAAGCGTATGACTGTTGAGAAAGCGCAGCCAATAAGGCGCCGTCATCACCGCAAGCGAAACAACGTTGAACCATCCCAACAGAGCATACCAACGCATAACGTCCTCCTTAATCGGCCAGCTTGCCAACGGCCTGAATGCCATTCAGCTTCGAAACGCCGTGGGGTGATACGGTTTTGATTTGTTCGGTCAGATCGTTTCCGGCTTCAAAGCCGTTGTGATCCCCATTTTTCCATTGCGGTACGTTGGTCACGTCGTAAATGATGCCGTCCACGGCGATATAGGCGGGGTTGCCGTT
>JAEWTC010000144.1 GCA_023459675.1 Bacillota bacterium
AACTCGGCAAACTTGCGGTATTTGCCGCGGTTGCGCTCAATGAACTGCGCCCAGTCCCGGATCACGCTCATCAGCGTGCCTTCCTTGGGGTCGTCCACCGCGGTGTAGAGGTGTTTGACGGCGCCCACGGCAAGCTCGGCAAACTGCGGCACGCTCACCTCTTCGTAGGGGCTGCTTTCCAGGGCGAGGCCGTTTACGTAGGAAGCGAAGATAATGCCGGAGTTGCCCCTCGCGCCTTCCAGCGCCGATTGGGAAATGGTTTTGAGCATATGGTGGAAACTCTGCACCGGAGCGGAGGTATCGATCATCGCGCGCAGCGTTGCGGCGAGGTTGGTGCCCGTATCGCCGTCGGCGACCGGGAAAACGTTGATCAGGTTCAGGTGTTTGACGTGGGCGTATACTTCCCTGGCGCCGGAGGAAAACCAACGGAAAACGTCGTTACCGTCTGCGTGCTGCACATCCTGCCGTTCGTTCATCAAATTGCCTCCCATCGGGTATCGTCGGGCGGTTCTTTGTACTGTTTGTCCTTATAGTATACCATGAAGTAAAAGGGTGAAACAACCTTGCCATTCTGGCGGGGCGGCAGCCGCCTTCTTGGGCGGCGCATAAAAAGGAGAATGTGTTTGGAACGGCGAATGAAATGGTTGCGAGCATAGCGCGCCAACCGGGCGCGGCAGACCGTAACAACGGGCAGAGGTGGCGGGGCGGTATCGAAACGGCATGGTGGCAGCTGGATAACGCGGCAAAGTTGTATCCCGCGAAAATGAACGCGGACGACACCTGCGTATTCCGCGTCTACGCCATTCTCAAAGAAGTGGTGCGCCCCGAGGTTTTGCAGCAGAGCGTGCTGGATTTGAAACGCCGGTTTCCGACCCTCTACGTGAAACTCCGCAACGGGTTTTTCTGGAATTATTACGAGCCCAACGAGCGCGATCTTCTGGTGCGGCCCGAAAAGGCGGAGATCGCCGGGCTTTTGGACGGGCATCGCAATAACGGCTATCTGTTTTCCGTGCAGTACTGTGGGCGGCGCGTTTCCGTGGAAGCGTTTCACGCCCTGGGAGACGGCTCCACCGCGCTTACCTATCTCAACGCATTAATCTTTCGTTATCTTACGCTGCTGGGGCATGTGATCGATCCCATGGGAAAGATCGCCACCTGCGATCAGGAACCCACCGCGGCCGAAACCGAGGACAGCTATACCAAATACTATACCGGCATGCAAAAGCGCGACGCCGCCGCGATCGACGCCCTGCGCGTAAAGGGAACGCAATTCGCCGCGCCCGGCAACTGCGGCGTACTGCACGGGCTGATGGAATCCGACAAGCTGGTGCAGGCCGCGCACCGCAGCAACACCACGGTCACCAAGTATCTCACCGCGCTGCTCATCCGCGCCGTCTGGCTTGCCGCGGATGACGACCGCTGCCGCTATCCCATCTGCGTCAATATGCCTATTAATATGCGCAAGATGATGCCCTCCGTTACGCTGCGGAATTTCTCCCTGTATTTCACCGTTCACATGCCTGTGATGGAAACCCTGCTGCCCTTTGAGGACATCGTTTCCTGCGTGGACCGGGAGTTTGCCCATTACGCCAGGCTTCCCGTGCTGCAGCAGCTATTAAACGCCAACGTCGCCGTGGAAAAAAGCAAGTGGATCGCCCTGCTGCCGCTGCCCATCAAACGCCTTGCGATCAACGCCGTCTCCCGCCTGATCAGCGGCAACCATCTCACCACCAGCCTGAGCAGCCTGGGGCAGATCGATCTGCCGGAGGGCATGGCGCGGCACGTGGAATACTACGGGCTCATCCCGCCGCTGGGCAAGGATATGCCGCTGGACGTATCCGTGGTATCCTCCTGCGGCAAAACCGAGATCACCTTTATGCGCAACATCCGGGAAACCAACGTCGAACGGCGGTTTTTCAGCGCGCTCACACGGCGCGGCGTTCCCGTGGAACTGACTACCAATCTGCCTGAATAAGCGATCGGGAGGAACTTTGCGTGCTTTATTGCAGAAAATGCGGGGTAACCGTAAAAACCCGGGCGGAGCGCTGCCCGCTGTGCCGTGCGCCGCTGCATGGCGACGACGCGGGAACGGAGCAGACCTATCCCAAAGCGGTGGACAAGCGCAACCGCCGGCTGCTGGTGGAGTGCGCCATTTCGCTTTCGCTGGTGCTCATTCAGGTGCTGGTGAACTACCTCGCCACCCCCCATGTGTACTGGTGCATTCCCGCATCGGTTACAGTGCTGTACTCGTGGCTGCTCGTGGTGCTGGTGCGCACCGGCAGAATGCGCAGGGGCATCACCTGGTTTTCGCACCTGCTGCCCGTGGCGCTGCTGGTGCTGATGTTCGCTTTGTATATCATGCGCTCCGGCGCTGTGCCGGGCTGGTACTTAACCTACGGCATCGCGTTTTGCATCTCGCTGTCGCTATTGATCAACAACGGCTGGATTCTCATCCACCGCCGGTCGGCTTTCGATATTTTACCCTCCCAGGTCATCCTCTGCGTGCTCGGGTTTGTGCCCGTTTGCCTTGCGCTGTTTCGGGTGATCGTCTTCTCCTGGGCCAACGCCGGAACCGCGATACTAAGCCTGATGACGGTGGGCGGTATTCTGTTTTTGTACCGCTCCCGTTCCAAAACGGCATTGCGCCGTTACTTTTTTATGACGCACCCAAGCGGCGGGCAAAGCCTGGAATCCTGAGCGCCGCAGCGTTTCCTGCCGCGGCCCGGAACGGGAAAGGACCATGCGTCGGACAGCCGCAAATCATTCTTGACAGGCGGGCCGCACAACCGTATAGTAGGCACAAAGGGTACCTGTTCCCGCGGCGGCGCGGTCTAACCGCGCGCAGAGGGGGTATCTCCGTGTTGCGTTCGCACTCATAATAGAATAGGGGAGAGATGATCATGAAAGAAAGGTTCGAAATCAAGAGCCAGGCAAAAGCAAGCTTCCTTGCCCAGTATTGGACCTGCGTGGTGATGAGCGCGGCGTATGCCGTGCTGGTCAGCGTCGTAAGCGGCGCTACCTTCGGCGTTGCCGCGTTTCTGCTGATGCCGCCGCTTTCGGTGGGGTACGCCTACTTTAACCTCCGCATCTACCGGGGCGAAGCGGGCGACGTTGTGGAAGCGTTTGCCGCCGGGTTCAAGGACTACGGCAAGAGCCTCGTGGGCATACTGTGGACGTACCTGTTCACGTTCCTGTGGTCGCTTCTGTTTCTCATTCCGGGTATTGTCAAAGCCCTTGCCTACTCCATGACCCCCTATATTTTAACCGACATGCCCAACGTTACGGCGAAGGATGCGCTCCGGGTTTCCATGAAGATGACCGACGGCCACAAGGGTGAGATCTTCATGATGGCGCTGTCGTTCCTCGGGTGGTGGTTATTAACGGGGCTTACGTTCGGCATCCTCGCGTTTTTCTACACCGGCCCCTATACGGCCACCAGCTTCGCGGGGCTGTATGAGGAACTCAAGAAGAACGCGCTGGAAAAGAACCTGCTGGGCGGGGATGCGTTGTAAAACGGTTCGGTTCCGGTCACACCTGGTGCAACATCAGGCTTCGCGGGCACGCGAAGCCTTTCTGTTTACGCATATGGCTGAAACAGCTTGCTTTGGCGGCGGACGTTTGGCTGGCTTGTTCCTGCCGCGTTCCCTTTTGCCTGGGAACGGACGGCGCTTGGGAGAACCGCGTTCGCCCCGGAACCGGGACACGGAGTTGGCGCTCCGGCTGCGCAAGCCGCTCCTGTGAACCCTGCGCGCCGTTTGCCCTTTGTTCCGTAAAACTGGAAGGAATTGGGCATGCCGCTGCCGAATGATTCCATACGCAGATACGGGAATATCGATGTTTATGGGAATCATCACGGCGCATTCGTTTCGGCCGGCGCTTGCGGGCTGCGGCGGAGCGCATCGCGATCGCTATTCCATTTCGATGAATATAGGTCCGGCATAATCGTTCTTGCGATGCGGGCACGCATTATCCATACGATTAAGGGATAAAGGAGATATAACCCATGGATCGAAACATGAACCGGCCGATCGTCAAGGCGAAGGTTTCCATTCTCATCGCCGCGCTGGTGCTTGTGTTCTGCCTTGCGGCCGCGGGGGCGGAGGGTATCCCGCAATTCCATCCCTATCTGGGCATGGTCACCATCACAAGTGAAAGCGCTAACCTGCGCGCAGAGCCGCAAAGCAAAGCGGAGCTGCTGGTGAAAGCGGAGGAGGGCGACAGGTTCACCTGTTCGGCAATCGCCGAAAACGGCTGGTATGAGTTGCTGCTTCCCGACGGGCGCACCGCATATGTGTCCGCCAAGGTATCCTCGCTTAAGCAGGACGGCAGCGGCGAGGAGGTGATCCGGCTGGACAGCAGCTCGGATATCGCATATCAGCTGAAGATCATCCTCCGCAAGGACACCGCCACGCGGGAGGACCTTGCCGGCGTCACAAGCCTGACGCTCAGCGGCAACGGGCTCTACCCGGGGATTAACGATTGGGCAATGCTGGATCTGTTGCCAAACCTTGCGGAGCTGACGATCGAAAAAATCAATATGGGTTCGTTCGCCGTAACGCAGCCGCTTGCGTCGCTTCGTACGCTCACTCTCTTTTGCTGTGAAAACATTCCGTATCAGTCGATCAGCACGTTCACCGGGCTGACATCGCTTACGGTGCAGGCGGGGGAGCTTGCCGATCTATCGCTGCTGTCGGGTATGAAGAACCTTGAGGTATTGAAGCTCATCGTCAATCCGATTACGGATCTCTCGCCGCTGGCGGGCCTGACCGCCCTGCAGGAACTCGCAATCACGGGAGGTCAGCTTGCGGATCTCTCGCCGCTGGCCGGGTTGGAAAACCTCACGACGCTTGAACTTTCGTCCGGTCACATTACGGATTGTTCCCGCCTGGCTGGGCTGACCGGCTTAACCCGGCTAGATTTGTACGATAATGATATTGCGGATATTTCGCCGCTGCAGGGGCTGACCAACCTCGCTACGTTGTTGCTGAGCGAAAACCAAATCGCGGATATCACACCCCTGTCCGGGTTAACGAACCTTACTAGGCTGGAATTATCAAATAATCCGATTGTGGACGTCGCGCCGCTCAGCGGCCTGACGGCGTTGACCGAATTGGGCCTTTACGGGTTAGACCTGCAAAACTATGACGGAGTTGCCACGCTGACAAACCTTCGGGAACTGAGCCTTGAAAAAACGATACCCGGCGGCATGGCAGCGCTGGACGCGCTGTTTGAAGCGGGGTGCGAGATTTACCTATCGCCGTATACCAACTATGGAAGCGGAG
Organism: Bacillota bacterium; assembly: GCA_023459675.1. Classification (GTDB taxonomy): domain Bacteria; phylum Bacillota; class Clostridia; order Christensenellales; family Aristaeellaceae; genus CAXXOK01. Next base: position 5,283 of record JAEWTC010000144.1, read on the forward strand.
ATTTTGACGATGTGAAGGTCACCCTGCGCACACAGGGCAGCGGAGCGCTATTCTATTATGTGGATTTTCAGTCCGCACTGACGGCGGAACAGCTTGGCTACGCGTATATCCATGCGGGGGATAGCGTCAACGTGTTTCTGCCGCCCAACCAGCCCTGCTGGATCTATTACTCCAG
>JAEWTC010000145.1 GCA_023459675.1 Bacillota bacterium
CCGGCATGTTGACGTCCAGTAAAATAAGGTCGGGGTTTCGTTCCGCCTGCTTGAGCGTCTCCGCTCCGCTTGCCGCCGTCAGCACCTCGTATCCATTGATTTCAAAATAATCTCGCAGGAGATTCACGATCGCCCCCTCGTCATCCGCAACTAAAAGCCTGAACATATCTTACATCACCTTTTGAGCCTTTATTAATCCCTGCTTTTCCATTCTAACACGTTTCATTTCGCTTGGTCTCCCTGCGGCATTTCCAGGCGCAAATGTTACCATCCGCGTTCCCCAAGCGCAGGGCGGCGCAGCCTATTCCAAATATCAGCCCGCGCTGGTGATTGCCGTAATCCGTGCCCTCCACGCGGAGGGTGATTCTATGGACGGCCCTGAAGGGGAGAGGCATCCGGATTATCCCGCGCACACGCGGGGTGATCTTGCCGCGCACTAGACGGAGCGGACGGCAGGCTACTATTCCCCGCACACGCGGGGGTTGATCTCACAGCTTGAACCAACCGCGCGCATACCGCACAAGGTTTACCGGGCCGGCATCATGCCAGGCAACAACGCGATCATCGCGGGAGCGAGTACGCCGGGGTTTTCAAGGAATGTAACCACAGCTCGGCCCCGCACGAGAGCGTTGATCAGAATCCCACCTGTCGCCCCGCTGCGGAAACACTCCGTGCGCCTCAAGCAAAACGATATCCGCGCTCGCGCCGGGCTATGAATTTGCTTGTCGGCTGCGCTTGACAGAAAAATAACAAGGTGCTATGCTCTGTGAAAATACTAATGATACACATATATCCGTCGCGCGCATTGCCGGGCAACGCGTTCAATAAAATAGCAACGGTACATGTGTTATCGGCCGCGGCAGCTGTCTGGACAATGCATTGGATACTTCATGGTAAAGGAGAGCGCTTTATGATCAAGAAGCTACCAATCTACGCAGGTATGATCGGGCTGATTGCGCTTGTCATGTTCTTCGTGAATTTGTTTCGCGGCGATATCGACACGATGATGACCAGCTTGTACATCTTCATCGGATGCGCGGCGGTCGTCGGCGTATTCAAGCTGATCGACGTCCTCATCGAGAAAGCAGAAAATAAGAAAAACACTCCGCAAACCGCAAATCGAACCAAGCCGGCCGAAGAAACGAAGCCCGCCCCTGCCGCCCCTGCCGCCCCTGCCGCCCCTGCCGCTCCTCCCGCGCCAGCGACGCTGCCCCCATCCGCCACCCCATGCGCCTGGATGGAAAGCCCCGAAGCGATCAAAATACTGAGCGCCATCCAGAAAACCTGGTTTGTGGAAGCGAAGGCGTACCAGCTTTCCGAGGAGGACGCCAAAGCGCTGGAGCAGCAGTTCCCGCTGGCAAAGCCCGTGCAGACCATTCAGGCACAGTACGCGGTAGAGCAAAGCGGCAACAGCATCTTTTGGCACGAGCACGGCGCGTGGATCGATTTCTCGTACGCAAAATTCCTGTATCAGGATAGGCTGTATTACGTCAGCGTATCGCCGATGGTGCAGCTGACCGCCCCGATGTATAACCGCATGAGCGATCTGGACCATATGGCAAAAATTCTGCTTTGCCTGAACAAGCAAGCGGGGGCCGGCCGCGACAGGCTGCTGATTACGCTTAACGGCAGCCTGAAGCAGAACGCGTCCTAAATACGCAGGGGCAAAGAGCTGCCGCCGCCGGGCTCATGCGCTGCGGGAATGCAGGCTACGTTTGGGTGCGTACAGGCGGCAAAGGGAAACCTTCAAAGCGTTTCAAATACCCGAATACCCAAACAGCTGCACAACCGAATGATGACGCGCCCCGCGCAACGAATGCCGGAACAAATCCGGGAAGCCCCTGTACCTCTTTGGGTACGGGGGCTTCCATTTGCGAAACCAAACGGTTGTGCCACGGTGGAACGGATACGGTTTTCTTGCGGGCATAGGAACGGGCGATTGATATTGCAAGCCGAGGGAAGCTGATAAGGCAACCCGACAGGCGGCGTTGACGGAGGCCGGGCAGGCGTTCAGTGAAACGCTGCGGGGTGGCGCGGTTGCGCCGGTGCGGATACGGGAGGGCGGAACCGTACGCTTCATTAGAACTATTCACCGCGGCGCGCGGTTTTTTTTCTGCCGTTTTTGCTCGTACATCATCTGATCCACCTGCATCAGCATGGTATAGGCGTCGGTGATCTCATCCCTGGCGAAAACGGACGCGCCGACGCTCAGGCGGATCGAATAGGGCCGGTGGTTGGCCGCGCCGCGCTTTTGCTGCGCCTGCGCGAGCTGCTCCAGATACCCGTTCATCTGCTCCCGCGTGCAGTTTTTAAGCACCACGGTAAACTCATCCCCGCCGTAGCGCGCAATGAAATGGCTGCCCGCAAAGCACTCCCGCAGGATATCCGCCGCGGTTTTCAGCGCGCGGTCGCCCTCCGGGTGTCCGTACTGATCGTTAATCTGCTTGAAATCGTCGATATCGATCATCATCAGCCCGAAGGGCTCGCCGGAGACGTGGCTCTCATGAATGGCGCGCTTCACATAATGATCCAGCGCCATGCGGTTGTTCAGGCTCGTCAGGTGGTCGATATTCGTGCGGTTGTTCAAAATCAGCATCTGGATTTCCAGTATCACCAGGGTGGTGGCCGCCCAGATCAGGGACGTGGGCAGGTCGAACACGGCGTTTGCGACGCCAAACCCGAGGGGAATCATGGGTACCAGCAGATAGGGAAACAGCTCGCCCCGGTTGAGCGTTTTGCGTTTGACAAACAGCAGCATGATCGCCGCGGCCATATACGCATACCCCAGCGCGAAGCTTTCCCAAAATGCGACGCCCCGGCTGTACTGGTTGGCCATGTTTATGGAAAACGCGGCGCCGCCGGGCAGCGCGGCAAACAGCAGCAGCGCATACAGCACGGCGGGCAGCGCAATCCAAAGGCGCGTACGGCGGCTGACGTTGGAAATGTGGTAGAGCCTGAACAGGACGTAGTAAAGCCACAGCAGCGGGATGGCGGCCGACAGGAGAAAATCCGCCGTCTGCAGCGTGAACAGAAGAACGCGCACGCCCCGCCCGCCATGTCCCCACAGGTTTTCCAGCGCGGCCTCGAAAACCAAGGTGGCGATGTTGCACAGGATGAAGAAAATGAATACCTTTTCTTCGCAGCAGATATACTTGAACTTCTGCCGGTAGTTGCGCAGCGTGAGCAGCAAAACCAGCACGGCAAACCCGTTGAGATACAGAAGCGCTGTGTTCGTCATCTGCAACCCTCCCCTGGCGACCGGAACGTTTCATTCTATTTCTATTCGAAGTATACGTAACTTTTCGGCGATTGTAAATAACCGCCCGCGCCAACCGCCGTGCGGGGAAATTGGGGGCGGCATGGGGGAAGCCGGAAGCGAGAGAGGGCCCGGGAATGCGCCGCGGGAACGCTAAGGGTGGCGAATCGGCGGGGCAAACTGTGGATGAACGGTTCGGCGCAGCCGCAAACCGAAGGATAGCGGAACAAACGCAAACGATGGAATGCGCCGAGGAAATACTCCAGACAGCCGCCATCAGGGTGAATGCGTTTGCGATGATCTCGGTATAAACGCCGCAACCCGCGGGATGATAGGCGCGAAAAACGCGCAGGATGGCGGATCGGCGGGGCAACCAGCATGCGGGCGCGTTCCTCCGCGGGCGAGTTGAAAACCACGCCGAGCGCGGCGCATGGGAGGGCGGCGGAACGTATCCGGCGATCGCCAGACCCCCGGCGCGAAAACGTTACGGAAACTCCTTCCACGGATAGGCGGCCAGAAAGCGCGCCGTGTTGACGTTGCGCACCGTCATCTGCTGGTACAGGCTGCTGCCGACGACGTTGCTCAAACGGCTCCTGTTCAGGTTTTCCCGCAGCAAGTGCCAGATCACCGCGCCGCGGACGTAAAGAACGTCGACATACTCCCGCTTCACCGGCAGCAGTTCAAGCGTTTCCTTTCCGTCAATCGCCGGGAACAGGTAGGCAACGTCGGTTCTCTGCCCGGCATCGTTCCTCCACGCGGGCGGAACCGCCGCCGCGATTTCTTCCACCTCCCGCCGCTCCTTGAGCAGCGTGGGTACGGTAAACCCGAACGCGGCCTGCATGGCGGTTTCCAGGTCGCGCTGCAGCACGTCCCGCGGTGCGTCCGCCTCCAATAGCGCGTTGCCGGAGTTCAGGTACGTATCCACAGCGCGGCAGCCCGAGCGTATCAGCAATTCTTTCAACTGCCCCATGTCCATCATATTCTTTCCGCCTACGTTAATGCCCCGCAGCAGGAGTACGTACTGCATTTGCGTTCCCTCCGTAACCATAGTTACGGCCGAACCGCCGCCGATTCAGCCGCGTATCCAACCAGGCGATATGCTAGAATAACGACCGTTTCCGTGATCCGCATCGTGATGCAGGCCGAGCGCGTATGCCGCGTCACGCATGAACGGGATGGAAGTACAGTCCCAAGCGTTCGTCGCAGCCAACGCAACATACGTAGTAAGCGTTTGGAGCGGCCTCACAACGTCCGGCAAATTAGGAAAATCAGATTTGCCACACGCACTTCCCCCTGGTCGTCTGCCCGGGCCAGCCGCCGGGCAGCTCGGCTTCTCAGCAGCATCCGACGTCTCCACCAAATTCCGGTAAAACACGGATTTTCTTTCGGTGCGCATGCAATACCCCGGAAAGGCGGCGAGGCTTATTCCTGCTATGGCGTGGAAGAATAAAACGTTTGTTCGGCTAGAAATCCGGATAAACAGTGCGCAGGCCTTCCCTTCCGATGAACGGAGAAATCCACAGAACAAGCGATGCGGCTGCTCCGCGATGCATAACGATAACGGGAAGGGAAAAAAGAATCCGGGCATATTGGATCGGGCAAATCGGCCGGGCCGACGTTGGATGCACAAGGCAGACAGGCTACATCAGCCAGGGAAGCGTTAGGCGCAGTATGAAGGCAGCCTACGCACGCTCCGGCGGCGGGTCCGGCGGGGCCGCCGTGCGGGCGCGGAAGGCGTTGGGCGATTCGCCAGTAAACTGCTTGAACACGCGGCTGAAATAGAGCGGATCGCCAAACCCGAGGCCGGCGGCGACGGCGCTTACCTTTTTTTGCGCCAGCAGTTGCTTTTGCGCCTCTTCCATCTTCAGCGCCATATAGTAGTGCTTCACCGAATCGTTCAGCTCCCGGCGCACCAGTTTGGAGAGCTTGGATTTCGATACGGAAAACGCTTCGGCAATCTCGTCGTGGGACAGGTTTTTGTCCATATGGCTGTGTAAAAAGGCGATGATCTCCGTTAGCAGCAGGCGATCGTCGCCCGCAGGCAGCAGCGGCCGCCTATTGGAAATAAAAAACGCGTCGATGGCTTGGGCCGTATCCTCAATCCGCTCCGCCAGGATAATGCGCCGGTACAGCTCTTCGCAGAACTCCAGATGATCGGCGTCGTCGCGGAAATAGCCGTTTTTCTTGAGCATCGACACACAGACGCTGAACTGGTAGATGATCTCTTTGCGGCTGAGGCCGCTTTCTCCCATCATCCGGAACAGATCGCCGAAGCGCTCGGTTTCCACATATACGCGCAGCTCGCTTTGCGAAAGCGCGTAATCCTTATCCGGCTTTTGGAACGGAAGCGTGATTCGAAACGGTTTGCCGTTTTCAATGGAGATGGAATGGCTTACGCTTTCCTCCATGGACAGATACGCCTCGTTGAGCTGCGCGGGCGAAACGGGTTCCAGCGTCAGCAGGTAGGGCGCATACCCAAGCATGGAGGCGGCAAGGTTGACGATCAGGATATCCGCCTGCCTTTCCTCGGACGAGCGCAGGCTGTGATCGATTTTCGAGACGCATTTCAGCAGCACCGTGTACGTGGAAGGGCGTTTCAAGGCGGGCACAAACAGATGCAGCATCGGGAAGATCTGGTTGATGCGCTCGCAGATTTTCTTCAGCTGATCGGGCGTGAGGGCGTTGGTGCAAAGCAGCACGGGCGCGCAGCGGAAGGGCAGCATCTGCAAAACAAGGGACGCTTTCACCTCGTACTCCCCGCACAGCAGCGCCGAAAGCTGATATTCCTTTCGCCTGCGGATCAGCGCTTCACAGTTGAGAAGCACGGCGGCGATGTCATCCACCGTCATGCTCGCTTCCATAAAATCGTCGCAATGCGCGCGCACCACCCGCTGCATCAGCGCAAACTTACAGGCGCGCTCGTCCGCGCTCAGCAGAATGCAGACGCAGGTGGGGTGTTCTTCCTTAATGATCTGCGTCGTGGCGATACCGTCGATGCCGGGCATGCGGACATCCGCGATGATTAAATCCGGCTGCAGTGCGGAAAACGACATCAGCGCGTCGCTGGCGTCCGAGCCTTTATAAACGAAGGCGTAGGGTTTGGAGATTTTCTTGAGCGCTTCTTCGAGATTGCCAAAAAATACGCCGTTGTTGTCAACAAGCATGATCCGCGTCAGCCAATCTAGCATCCAGATGACAGCTTCTTTCCCTATCCGATTTTTACCGTGCACTTTGCCTTGAAGATCGCCCACAATGTTAGCATCATTTTCAGTACATTACAAGATTTATCCGTATTTGCCTATACTTTTTATTCGCTTTTATGGCGTTTATGGTATCAATGGGCTATGCCGCACATTTTTTGCCGAAGGTTTACCAAATTTGTTCGTCCGGGAACGCAACCTGCGAACAAAGTAAAGAAAATGGCAGAATTAAACCAAAAACGCCATATTGTTTTGAGAAAGAAGTGTATATGATCAATGCTAGCAAGCGATATACGGGAGGCGACAGACCAATGACGGATCAGCGTGTGTACCCTTTTGAACACACGGGGAAATTCATGAAGAAAACGGACGCGACCCTCGCGGGGAAAAGCTTTCACCTGGTTTTTGACAACGGGGACGAAACGGTGCTCAGCTTCCTGACCGGGGAAATTCTCTGCATAGGCAATTACGGCGAAGCCATGCGCTGGGAACGCTACGCCGCCCTGCGCGCGGACGAGAACACCTACATGGTCAGCTACGAGCAGAAGAACCAGCCGCAGCGCGTTTGCGATACGTACGTGCTGGATCTGGCCGCGTCGCTTGTGACGCGCGTGTATGCCCGGCAGCGCGTGATCCCCGGCCGCGACAGGATGACGGTTGCCGAAATTTCGTTTGGCGCGATCAAAAAAGACGGCGAGGATCTGCCCTCCGTCCGCCACGGCTACACCGCAGAGCTGGTGGGCAAAAAGGTCACCTGGCATTACGCCAACGGCTTTATCAACACCCATATCTATTACGACGCGAACTATTACCGCATCCAGGTGGAGCAAACGCCGCCGCCCAACCCTTCCATGACAAGCTACGAAAAAGAGCTGGCCGAGAAGGACGACGCCGTGTGGAAGAACTGGTTTTTCGACGAGCCCACAAGGTACATAAAGATCAACGACAATCTCTACCTCATCAGCTTCATTGAGGAGAACCTCAACAAAGCCAACCCCAAAAAGGGCGGAAGCAACTTTCTGGTGCTGATCAACATGAAGGAAGGCTTCGACGTTTGCCGTTCCTTTACCCATACGTTCAACCAAATCCCCGAGTGGGGGCTTTCCAAGGCTTACGGCGACGTAGTGCCCGACGAGGAATGGGAAACCCGGCCCAAGAGCCCGTACCGCGTTTAAAGCGCCGGTTCGCAAGCCTGCTTAAAAGGGAACAAGCGGTTGTCAGCGCATAGCGTCCGCAGGCTGATATCCGCCGAAACGATTTGCGGACGGAAAACATTTGGCAAGGAGGATCCTAAACATGAGGAAAACCCTGTCCCTACTCCTATCCGTCATGATGTTGATGACGCTTTTCGCCGGCATCAGCCTGACGGCGGCTTCCGCTGAGGCCGAGAACAAACCGATTACCATCGAGTTTTGGAACAGCTGGACCAATTCTGACGGTGAAGTGCTCGACGAGATCGTGGAGCGTTTCAACGAAGTCAACCCCTACGGCATCACCATCGATATGGATCGTGATGGCGACATGAACACCAAGATACAGGTCGCCTATGCGTCCAACACCGCTCCCCCGCTGATTTTGATCAACACGGGCAGCATTCAGGATCTGGTGTACCAAGGCGCGATCATCCCCATGGATGATATCTTTGAAAAGACGACCCTGGACCGCGCCGACTTTGTGGAAAAGATCCTCACCGAGTGCGAAGACAATGGCACGCTATACAGCATCCCCATTCAGGTCAACACCCGCTTCCTGTATTGGAACAAAACCTTACTTGCGCAGGCCGGTTATGACCCGAACAAGGGACCGGAGACCTGGGATGAGCTCAAGGAAATGTCCGCCGCTATCGACGCGCTGGGCGAAAACATCTACGGCGGCGGTTGCCCCTACGATTTCCATGCAGGCTTGATCCTGATGATCAAGAGCTTTGGCGGCGATGTTATGGAAAAAGTCGGAGAAGACGATTATAAATGCGTCTTGAACTCTCCCGAAACACTGGAAGCCGTCAATCTGTGGAAATCCATGATCGATAACGGCTCGGCCCCCGCTCTCAAAGGATCGGACTACGGCACTATGTTCCAGGCCGGAACGCTGGGCTTCACTATGAGCGGCGCTTCCTATTCCCCCGGCCTGTCCGACTATGTGGATTATGGCGTCAGCGTAATGCCCGGCGGCCCCAAAGGCCGGTTCTCCGATAGCTCCGTTAGCTCTTTTGCGATCACCAAGTGCGCCACCCCGGAAGAGATCGACGCTTGCTACAAGTTCCTGGATTACTGGCAGAATAACACAGCCACTGCCTGGGAAGAGTCGGAATACCGTCCCTGCCTGCGTTGGGCGTTGGATTGCGGCTTCCCGCCGTACCTGGTCTCCGTGCGTAACGATCCCGCGATCGCATCCACCGAGCCGATCAACACCATGTGCAGCTACGCCGATTATGTAACCAAGCTTTTCCCCGAAGGTTTCCCGATGCATCAATTCATCCGGTCCGACTGCATCCAGCCAATGTTCGAAGAGATTGCATTCGGCGCCGATCCGCAGGAAGCTATTAACAAATACGCTGCGAAAATGGATACCTGGAGAGACCAGATGATCCGATAAACCGAAACGCTGGTTGGGTTCTCAGGGGGGGCTTATTTCGGCAAGCCCCCCCAATTTAAACTGTTCAGACGAAAGGAAGGAGGATGAAGGATATGAAACAAGTTTTAAGATACTGGAATAAGCCGCAGCATGCCGCCTATCTATTTCTTCTTCCCGCACTGCTATGCATCCTTTTATTCCATCTTTTGCCTATGGTGGCTTCATTTTTCATCAGTATGTTCAACATTACGACGGCGCTGACAAAACCAACGTATCTCGGGCTGAACAACTATGTTATGGCACTTCGCGATATCCGCTTCCAAAACGCAATGAAGAACACACTGTTGTTTACTGCAGTGGATGTTCCTTTGCAAGTGGCATTCGCGCTGCTTGTTGCCGCACTTCTTTGCGCAAAAACGAGGCTAAACAAATGGATGCGCAGCGTTTACTTTCTGCCCATCATTTGCTCGCCGGTCGCTATCGGCATTATGTTCCAAATTTTTCTTCATCCAACCGTCGGCTGGTTCCCCCACATCCTGACCCTGATTGGCTTGCCAAAAATCGGATTTTTCAAAGACCCGAGCATTGCGCTATATTCCGTCGTCTTCGTTTCGGTGTGGCGTTCCTTCGGCATCAGTATGACGATTCTGGTCGCTTCCATGCAAAGCATTCCGGAAACACGCTACGAAGCGGCTGAGATTGACGGTGCCAGCCGGGTACAGCAGTTTTTCAACGTTACCATACCCGGCATTCACTCCATGATCTGGTTCATCATTATCACCAGAACCATCGGCTCGTTGCAGGTTTTTGATCTCGTATACACTATCACCGGCGGCGGCCCCGCCTATGCGACTGAAACGTTGGTTTCTTATGTTTACACACGCGCTTTTGAACAAAATACCCAGTTGGGTTATGCCACTGCCATGGCTGAATGGCTGTTCCTGGTGATCCTGATCATCACCCTTGTTTTGTATACTAAGATGAACAAGCAGGAAAGGGGATTGGAATCATGACGCGCAGACTAATCCCTGGCATCGTTATCAAGTGGATGTTTCTGATCCTGCTAGCCCTGACTATCCTTGTTCCCATGGCATGGATCTTCCTTGGTTCCTTGAAGGGGAAAGTCGAGATTATCAGCTATCCGCCCCATTTTTTCGTTGAGAATGTCACGATCCAAAACTTCAAGGATCTATTCAAGCGAATTCCCGTAGCGCTATACATGAAAAATTCACTGCTCTACGTTGTGTTTTTAACCGCGTCCCAGATCGTGGTAGACTCCATGGCCGGTTATGCATTTGCACGCATGGAGTTTAAGGGAAAGCACATCCTGTTTACCATAGTTCTGATGGGGATGATGATCCCGTTCCAGGTCATCATGATCCCGCTTTTTATCGAATGTTCGCTTCTAAGCCTTGTCAATACCTACGGCGGCTTGATTTTACCGCGTATCGTCAGCGTTACGAGCGTCTTTATGATGCGTTCGTATTTCTCCACGCTTCCCAAATCGCTTGAGGAAGCGGGGCGTATTGACGGCTTGAGCGAGTTCGGCATCTTCCTGCGCATCATGATACCACAGTGTACGCCAATCTTGATCACCCACGCGGTGCTGACCTTCAACATGGCCTGGAACGACCTCCTCTGGCCGCTTCTGATGACCAGCTCGAAAACGCACCGGATGCTCTCCAACGGCTTAACCGCGTTTGTCGGTGCAGACACAA
>JAEWTC010000146.1 GCA_023459675.1 Bacillota bacterium
TGCCCGCGACGGCCGCCATACGCGTGGCTTCCCGCAGGGTGCTTGCGTACCGCTGGCGCGTGACCAGCGAGCGTACGTTGTCCCAGTCCGTCACCACAAAGCCGTCGAAGCCCAGCTCGGTTTTCAAAACGTCGGTCAGCAGCTCCCGGTGCGCGGTCATGGGGATGCCGTCCACCGGCAGATAGGCGGTCATAAACGTGGCGCAGCCCGCCTCCACCGCCTGTTGAAACGGCGGCAGAAACGCCTCGCGCACCTTGCGGATGGAGAGGGGGGCGTCCACGCTGTCGCGCCCGCCCATGGCCTCGCCGTAAGCAAGGTAATGCTTGGCGCACGCGAGGATGCTGGCGCCGCTTGCCAAATCATCGCCCTGCAAGCCGCGGATCATGGCGCTTGCCAGCTCGCCGATCAACACTTGCGATTCGCCGAAGGTTTCATCAATCCGGCCCCAGCGCAGATCGCGCCCCACGCACAGAAGCGGGGCGAACGTCCAATGCAGGCCGTCGGCCGCCACTTCGGCAGCGGTTGCCCTGCCCGCTTCCTTGAGCATTTCGCGGTCCCACGTGCAGGCCATGGCCAGCGGAGAGGGGAAAATGGTCGCGCCGTTCTTCAAAGCGTGGCCGCGCACGGCGTCGATGCCAAACAGCACGGGAATGCCCAGGCGGTTGCCGCGGGCGATTGCCTGCAGCTTCTGGGCGCGTTCGCCCAGCGTGTGCAGAAAGCTGCCCACACCCTTCTCGGCCCAGGCGTCCGCCTCCGCGTCCGTACAATGGCTGGCGGGGATCTGGATCATCTGGGCGGCCTTTTCTGCAAGCGTCATGCGCTCAAGCAGCGCTTCCACCACCGGATGGGATTTATTCATGGAAACCTCCTGTGTTTTAGATCGCGAACGGATCGAAATCCTTGTCTTCGTTCCATTGGTATTCTATTGCGTTTGCAACGGCTTTGGCGGCTTCATAGCTTAGGGTATCGCGCACGAAACCCAGCGTCATATCCATGCCCGCGGTCACGCCGGAGGAAGTGTAATACTTGCCGTCCACAACCCAGCGCGCGCTTTGCTGCCACCGTACCCGCGTGTTTACGGAGGACGCCCAGCCGAACACCTGCTTGTTGGAGGTCGCCGCCCGCCCGTCCAACAGCCCGGTCATCGCCAGCACCGGGCTTCCCGTGCACACCGTGAGCGTATAGGCGGCTTCGATCGCCAGCGCCTTGAGCGCCTGCAGAAAGGTTTCGTCCTTCACCAGCGCGCGCGTGCCCATGCCCCCGGGAAGCAGGATCACCCCGCCCGGCGCAATGGCGGAAAACAGCGCGGTGTTCACACGCACGTTCTGCGCGCTGGTCTGCAAACCGCCGTTCAGCGAGCACATCCGCAGCCGGAAATGCCCGGGCAGCACGCCGATGATCTCGGCCGGGCCCATCGCGTCCAGCGTTTCAAAGCCGTCAAACAGGAGTACCGTGAAATCCGTCATGCGCATCCTCCACCTTCCGGTAGCGTACGGTATGGACGTTTTCCAACTCGGGCAGGGCTTTCTCCGCGCCGTCTTCTAAAAACCCCATCGCCTCGTAAAACCCGCGCGCGCGGGCGTTTTCCCTGAGCACCCACAGCGAAACGCTCGGGCGCCCGGTATCCGCCGCGGCGCGCAGGGTTTCGCCCATCATCGCCCGGCCAACACCCCGGCCCTGCAGGTCCGGCCGCACGTAAAACACGACGATCTCCATGGCGTCGGGCAGGTCCTCGTCCCGGCACGGGCTGAGCATAGATACGCCCGCAACGCCGCCGTCTGTTTCCAGCACGAAGTACCGCAGATCCGGGCGCGTTTCGATGGCCTCCTCAATCCGCTGCGCCCGCGCCTCCACGTCGATGCCGGCAAGCAGCGCGTCGGACAGGATGCCCCGGTACGCCGTTTGCCATGCCGCGGTGATCAGGCACGCCATCGCAGGCGCGTCGGCGGGCTGGGCTTTGCGGAAGATGAACTGCATGGGCGCCTCGCTTTTGCTAGAATAACTTGGAGAGCAGGAAGTACGCGGGGGGAATCAGCACCGCGGGCAGCATATCGCCCACGTGAATTTTTTTGACGTCCAGCAAATTAAACCCGATGCCGCAGATCAGCACGCCGCCCACGGCGGAAACCTCCACCATCATCACGTCCGTCAAAAGCGGAGCCAGGAAGCCCGCGCCCAGCGTGATGGCGCCCTGATATAAAAGCACGGGAATGGCGGAAAGCGCGATGCCAAACCCGAACGTCGTGGCTAAAATCATGGCCAGAAAACCGTCCAGCGCAGATTTGATGAACAGCAGCTCGTAATTCTGATGCAGGCCTGATTCGATGGAGCCCAAAATCGCCATCGCGCCGACGCAGAACGTGATCGTGGCCGTGACCAGCCCCTCGGCAAAGCCCGTGCCGCCTTCCTTCTGGAAGCGCTTCTGCGTGCGCTCGCCCCAGCTGTCCAACCGCTTTTCAATGCCGATGGCCGCGCCCGCCGCGCCGCCCAGCGACAGGCTGATCACCAGCAGCAGCGGCAGTTCCGTTTTGATAGCGCTCATCACGCCGATCAGCAGCACGCACATGCCCAGCGCCTGCATGACCACCTTTTGTACCTTGGCCGAGATCCCGCGCTTCAGCAGCACCCCCAGAGCCGTTCCCACCACGATGGCCGCCACGTTGACAAGGGTTCCGAACATATCGTGCATCTCCCTCAAGGGTTGACCGCCGCGAGAGCGCCGGGGTTCGAAACCCGATGGGATTCGCCGCTGCCGTTGGGTTTTACTATAGCAGATTATCGCCTGAATCTCAATGCGCAAACGCCTTACAGGCACGTATTTTGTAATGCGGCGCGGCATTGACAGCCCTGTGCGCTCCGTGTTATACTGTGTCGGCTGTCAATCATAAATGCTTGACACCGATACTGGGCGGCGGACAGCGTGGAGGAAGCCGATGGCGGATGCGATGGGCGCGCGCGTGGAGCTGGGCACGCTGCTGGCGTGCTACGGCGGGCTGCTGACCCAAAAGCAGCGGCAGGCCGTGCGCCTGTACGCGGGCGAGGACCAGTCCCTGTC
>JAEWTC010000147.1 GCA_023459675.1 Bacillota bacterium
GGGATAGCGTCAACGTGTTTCTGCCGCCCAACCAGCCCTGCTGGATCTATTACTCCAGCGGCAAGCCTTCGGCTTGGATTGACCTGGAGCATGCCTTCGGCGAGGATGGGGATTATTACCGGATGGACACGGTGTTCGTACCGGAAGCCGGGTATTCCTATGAGATTACGCTGTATGGCGTAACGGACGGGAACACCTCCAGTTCGCCGATTGCCAACCCGTATCCGTAACGCTTCTGCCTTCCTGCGGCTGCGCTGCCGCCGCTTCTCTGCGCTTTCGCTTTATGGCGGGAGATGACGCATAAGCCCGTTTTCTGCGCCTTTAAGTCTTGCGGCAAACCTCTAACCCTATACAAATGCCCTGCAAGGGGCATTTTTATTGGGAATATGCATTATACGCATTGTAGCCACGCTGGCGTTTACCGGGTTCAATGCGCCTCCTGTTCACGTTTGTATATCGCTTTGCCGCCGCCCTGGAGATTGTCACGCCTAATTTGTAAAGCGTTTCAATCCGAAGGCTGATGCTGATCTGCTTTGCCGCGAGCGTTTCCTTGCGTTTACTCCGCCTGTCTGCCCTCCTTCCCCCCGTTCGCGCCCGTTCCGCCCTTATGTGTTTGTAATGCCAGATGAACGTTCCCTCCTTTTGATGCAACGGGTAGATTCGGAACCGCCTTGCGCGCCTTTTCGCGAATCGTATCTAAGAAGCCGAAAACGAAAATAGATGTTGCAGCCAGAACGGATAAAGCAGTTGAAACAGATAGAACGGCTGGAATGAAGTGGCAGGTATCGTTATTTTAGATGGAGCGAAACGAACGCCTGGAGCGGACAATCGGCCGTGATACGTGGCGTTTTACGGATCGGATTGGATTCAGTTAAATAAAAAATGAAATTCAGTTTTAATAATATAGCCAAATCGGCGGATATCTTGTATGATAGATAGAGTGATGCACCGGCATGCCAAATCTACCGATGAAATGACGGGTACCCGGCGGATCAAGAACGGAAGTACAGGGAAATGAAATGCATTTGCATTATCCGGGGCAGGAAATAGCGTAAGGAGGATACAAACGTGGATCAGTTCACAAAGGCGTACGATTTATTGATCAACTGGAAAGGGGACCGCTATGTTTTCGGCTTGGGCGTGCTGCCACAGCTGGGAACGCTGGCGGCGCGCTTTGGCAGGAAAGTGCTGGTTGTATCCAACACAACCTATTTAAAGCCGGTTGCGGACGCTGTAACGGCCTCTTTGCGCCAGGCGGGGTTGACTCTGGTCACGGAAACTCCCGTGCCGGACGCGAAACCCAACGCCCCCCGGGAAGACGTATACCGCATCGAAACCTATATCCTGCATCATCGGCCGGATTGCGTGGTGGCTGTTGGCGGCGGCTCTACGATCGACGCATGCAAAGCCGCGGCAATGCTGGCGACGCTCGGCCGTCAGGCAACGCCGGAGATTGATCCCTATTTCGGAACCGGAATGGCGACGAAGGTTCTCGAAGCCACGGGTCTGGAGATGCTACCGGTGATCGCAGTGGAAACCTCCGCGTCCAGCGGCGCTCATTTGACGAAATATGCCAACATTACCGATCCTGTGATCGGGCAGAAAAAGCTAATTGTCGACGAGGCCATCACCCCCAGGGCCGCGCTGTTTGATTATGGCACAACCGTATCCATGCCCGCGTCCGTTTCCATCGACGGCGCGCTGGACGCGATCGCGCACACGTACGAAGTATTCCTGGGCGCGAAACCGGAAACGTGCGCCTTAACGCAAAAGCTTGCGGAGACGGCGATCGGGCTTGTGGTGGACTACACGCCGCGTATTCTGCAAAATCCCGACGACCTACAGGCGCGGGAAGCGCTGGGGCTGGCAACGGATCTCGGCGGATACGCCATTATGGTGGGCGGAACCAGCGGCGCGCACCTGACAAGCTTCTCCCTGGTGGATCTGGTATCGCACGGCACGGCCTGCGGCTTGATGAACCCGTATTACACCGTGTTCTTTGCGCCGGCTATCCAGCCGCAGCTGCGCGTTCTGGGCGCGTTATTTGCGCAGCGCGGTTTGATGACGGCGCAAGAAGCCGCCGGCGAAGGGAACGCGCTGGCGCGTAGCGTGGCGCAGGCAATGCTCAATTTCAGCCGCTCTATAGGCGCGCCAACAACGCTGCGTGAGCTGAAAGGCTTCGGCGACGACCATGTGCGGCGAATTTTGCAGGCCGCCAAAGATCCGCAGCTGAAGATGAAGCTGCAGAATATGCCCGTACCCATGACCGCCGAGGATGTGGATCTGTACATGGCTCCGTTGATTCAAGCCGCGGTTACGGGGGATATGTCGCTGATCGTTCTCAAATAATTCACCCGGTAAAAGCAAACGGCATATATGCCGTGAGGGGGAAACGCAATGAAGGTATGGTTAAGAGAAGCGGTGGAAACAACCTGTCAATTGCTGATCCGGGCGGGCGTGACGGAGGACGCGGCGGCCGCCGCCGCGGATGTTTTCAGCCGGGCGGCGCTGCACGGCGCGGGCCATCACGATTTATCGGAGCTTCCGGGGCGGCTCAAGGCGCTGGAAACGGATGTTATCAATCCGCATCCTCAAATAACGCTGCTGCACGCAAGCGGCGCGATGGAGGGATATGAGGGTGATCGCGGGCTGGGGGAGGTACACGGAATGCTGATCGCCCGCCGGGCTGTGGAGCTGGCCAAAGTCCATGGCGTGGGCGTATGCACAATCCGCAATTCCAATCATCTCCTGGCTTGCGCGCCCTATGCCGAGTGGATGGCGGAGCAGGGGATGCTGGGGTACCTGATCACACGCGGGGGCCCTTCCATGGGCGCGCCGGGGAGGAAGGAACAGGTTTGCGGCAGCGCGCCGCAGAGCTTCTCCGTAAAGCTTCCCGGCGGGGATATGCTTTCCTTTGACGCCTGCCTTGCCTATACGTCGTTTGGAGAGCTGCTCCAGCGAAGCCGCAAGGGATGCGTAATCCCGCCCTATTGGGCGCTGGATGCCCAGGGCAATCCAACCGATAACCCGGACGTGGTGCTCAACGGCGGCACCCGCTTGCCCATCGGCGCGCACAAGGGGTTCGGGTTGGCTATCCTCGGGGAGCTTTTAACCGGCGTTTTAGCGGACGGGCAGATTATTGACGAGGAACAGCCGGGCACGGGCCGCGTCGGCGCGCCGTCCCATACGGCGATTTGCCTGGACGTGGGCGCGCTGATCGGCCGGGAGCGCTTCGCCGCCCGGGCGGACGAAATGGTACTGCGGATGAAACGGCGGGCGCCGGGGCTGACCGTGCCGGGGGAACGGTCGTCCGCATACAGGAAACAGGCGCTTGCCAACGGCACGGTGGATGTGGACGATGCGACGTTTGCGTCCATAAACGCATATTGCCGCAGATGGAACCTGCCGTGCTTAAGCCAATCCAACGCATAACCCGCGTTGATACGTGAAAAAGCCGGTATCCCATATGCATATGGGATACCGGCTTTTTCCTGTCAAATCAGGGCGTGGGATAATCATACGCACACAGCGGAAGCGTATGCGTGCCATCCGGGATGATCGTCACGGACGCGTCCCCGCCCTTGCGGGACAGGGCTTCTTGCATCGCGTCGGCACAGGTGGCAAACTGGCGGGCTTTCCACTTCTCCAGGATCCGGAAAGGGAAGGTATTCGACGCCAGAAATAGCGTTTGGGAACGGAATTCGAAAATCCTCCGGTAATAAAACGCGCCGCGGATGGCCTTAACGGCATGCTGTATCTGGCGCGCGTTCATGTTCCAGTTGCGGCGTTCGTGCATGCGCAGGAGCTGGTCGATGGGGATTTCGTCCATGTCCACGCCTTCGATGACGATCTTCTGAGGCGCAACGTAGTCCAGATCCGCAATCAGAATGCCGTCGGGCTTGGTGGCGTTAATCGCCATGCCGAGGTAATACATCGGGTTCTGGCTCAGGTGGGTGCGGCCTGCGGTTTTTGCGCTGAGCAGCGTGATATCCGCCCGGCCGCCGCTGACCGCGCCCCAAACGTTGCGCTGCCCGTAATTTACGCATGCGGGGAAGGCGGTTTCCACACTGCCTGCGAAACCCGCCACCGGCCTGTCGACCCAATCCATTACGAATGCTGCCATCATATCGATGCCCACCATCCGGCCAACGGCGTCCGCTTCCGCGCGGCTGGCATTGTCCCGGATCACGGCGTAGGTGGAATTATCGGAAAAGTTCAGCGAATGGTCGCGCAGGATAGTTTCAAAGGAGGCGATGCCCGGCACGATCATCTTGTATCCGCCTTCGTACCCGTAGCAAATATGGGGGAATACGCGCCCGAAGGTGATACGGATATCGGCCGTAACGGCAAACCGGTTGGCCCATACGGGAGTGCCCATCGGCGTAATCCCGACAAAAGCCAGCATATTGGGGTCGCCGGCGTCGTGGGA
The DNA here is from genome assembly GCA_023459675.1 of Bacillota bacterium. Lineage (GTDB taxonomy): Bacteria > Bacillota > Clostridia > Christensenellales > Aristaeellaceae > CAXXOK01. Next base: position 4,430 of record JAEWTC010000147.1, read on the forward strand.
TACGCAGCGGTAGTGAAGGTATATCTCGCGGCCCACCTTGCGCTGCATGGCGTCCGCATCCATGGGGTCGTGCATCCCGCTGGCGGTGATGATGGTGATATCTTCCCGTTTGGCGCCTGCGGCGTGCAGGCGGTCCATGACGGCGGGTAAAAACTCGCTGCAAGGGGTGGGCCGACCCCAATCGTCAATAAGGAGCGCGACTTTCTTACCGGCCAACGCCCATTGGGCCAGCGGGGGCTTGTCCAACGGGTAATCCAGCGCCTGTGTGGCGACGGACAGAAAGTCTTTGGGCGTATAGCCGGCGGGGGGAGCGAGTACCTTCGCGTGGTCGGGTACCTCCAGCGACAGACCTCGAATGTTTACGTGCATGTTGACGATCCTTTCCGTAACGCTTACTGCTGCGCGGTTTTTGGCGGAAGCTGCGCGTGAATTCTGCGCAGCCCTTCGCCCACGGCGTCCAAATGCTCCAAGTGTGCGCTGTCGTAATGGCCGAGGGAAATACCGTCAATCCCAACTTCCGACAGGGCCGCCAGGGAGTTGTAGATAATCTCCGGCGTGGCGTTGGGGCGTGTTGCGATAGCGGCGATCAATTGTTTATCAAAGCCGATCCCCCTGCGGATTTCCAATAAGTTCTGGCGTTTGAACCTGAACTGATCCGGCGCGCCGAAGTGCTCGGAGTATTCGCAATCCCTGACCGAATCCAGATAGGGCGCGATGCGTTTGAAGCTCAGCCCCGCATGCTCTGCCACGTGCACGAAATTATTGTACCGGAAGTCGACGCCGGGCTTCACACGGTGTACAAGTTCGTACACCTCGCTAAACAGCTTGGTAACGCTTTCCACGCGGAATTTCAGGAATTCCATCAACCCTGGGTATTCCATCAGCAACAGGCCCTCGGTCGCGCTGCCCGCCGTCAGCAGGTGATTTTCCATGACCAGCTCCTGCTGGCTGAGCACCGTGGCATTGACGATGCGATGGAGCTTGCGCATGTCACGCAGGATCAGTTCCCAGTCGTACCCCATTGCGATCGCGGCCGCGCGGCAGCTGTCGCAAAAGCAGCCGCCGTTTGCAAGACCCAGTAAATCAGCAAGCGCCGGCTTTGCCCCCTGCATCCAACCCTTGACGAACCAGGGCGCGGACACCGGTTTCCCCGGATAGAAGGTGATCAGGCAGGTTTGAATGAAGTCAACGTCGTGGCTGCGCAGGGTCTGCTCAAACATGCGCATCTGAAACTCGCGGACCTCCGGGTGATTGGAGCACAGCATTCCCAGAAAACCGTCGAACAGATTTCCATTGCAGTCCCGCTGCATCATTTCAGGATACTTTTCCATTGCGATATCCGTATCAAACAGGGTGTGGGATAATTCCACGCCTGTTTTCAGCCCGCGCCTGCGCGCTTCCTCCGTCAGCACCGTTAACCAGTCCCGGCCTTTGAGAAAGTCGCGTTTTGTATAACAGGGTTTCAGCCGAAGATCGCCGAACGCGCGGTCGTCCATTTGATAATAGGTGCAGCTGTTCTCGGGGATATAGAACTTCCGGTTCGGATTGTGGGTAAAGAACAGGCTCGTCAGCGGGCGCTTCTCGTGGTGCATGACGCCGACTAGATAAACGCTGTTGACGCCGCTGCGCTGTTCCAATTCATCCATTACGGGCTTTGCACCCTCGTCTGCCAGGTCCCAGGCATACAGGCTTGCGGCAACTTCTCTCAAGATCATCGGGTATCCCTTTCTTTCATGGCTGAATCCCGTGCGGGTAAATCTTTGATCCGGTTTTGATAATGAAATTTCATTTTATAAACTATCATTTCAATGACAATGTGTCAAGAAGAGGATAGAGAATATCTGGAGAAAATTGCATGGAAATTACAAAAGGGGTCTTTACAGACTGCACGCCATGTGATATATATAGATTATTATAAAAGATAATTTCACTTAATGAAAATTAGGAGCGAAATGTATGAAAGTTGCGGAAGCGGTTACCACCATACTGGAGCTGGAGGGAATAACGGACGCCTTTGGGATACCCGGCGCGGGGATCAATCCCGTATATATGTATCTGGAGAAATCGTCCATCCATCATTACTGTATGCGGCATGAAGAGGCGTGCGCACATGCGGCGGACGCATATTACCGGGCGTCCCACCGGCTTGCGGTCGCGCTTTGCACGTCCGGCCCGGGAGCGACGAATTTCGTAACCGGCCTTTATACCGCGAAGATCGATTCCATTCCGTTTTTAGCGATTACCGGCCAGGCAAACAGCTGGCAATTGGGAATGGAACCTTTTCAGTGTGTCGACATTGCGGAAATCTGCAAAACGGTCGCGAAAAAAACGTACCAGGTACTGGATCCGTCGTCCATCGTATCCGTAATGCGGGAAGCCTTTTCCTTAATGCGCAGCGGCAGGCCCGGCCCGGTGCTGATCGATCTGCCGCTCGACGTTCAGATGAAGGAGATCGCCTTTGATCCCGCGCAGTATACGCCGCTGCCCGTGTATCGGCAACCCGCCGATCCCGGCCTGTTCAAGGCGGCTGCCGATCTGCTGAAAAACGCGGAAAAGCCTGTCATCATCATGGGCGGCGGCGTGATTCTGGCGGAATGCGAAAAGCAGCTGGTCGCACTGGCGGAACGGAAGGCCATCCCCGTGATCACGACATACATGGCAAAAGGCGGCATCCCCCAGAACCATCCGCTCAACGCCGGGCACGCCGGCATTCAGGTGGGGCAACCGTTGGGCAACAGGGTGCTTCTGGATTCCGACGTTGTGCTGGCCATCGGCTGCCGGTTTGGCGACCGGCATACCGGCAACCTGCAGGTGTACCGCGGCGAGCGAAAATTTATCCATATCGACATTGACGCCGAGCAGATCGGCAGAGTGTTTGCGCCGGATCTCGGCATCGTTTGCGACGCGAAGCAGGCCGTAAGCGCGTTGGACTCGGCGTTGGAAACGCTGAAGCCCTTCAGCTTGGAACGCGTCGCGCAAATCGCCGTCTGGAGGCGCGAGCTGGAGCGCAAGACAAATTATGAAAGTACGCCCATCATGCCGCACCGGCTGTTTCAGGAAATCAACGAAGCGTTTGACGACGATACCATGTACTGTGTAGGCTGCGGCAATACGCAGATCTGGTCCGGGCAGCTGCAGACCATCAACGCCCCCATGCGTTACCTGCCATCGGGCGGCGCCGGTACCCTCGGCTATGAAATTCCCGCGCTGTTTGGGGCCAAGGTAGCGGACCCGGAGCATTATGCCGTATCGATCGTCGGGGATTTCGGGTTTACGTTTTTAGGCGAAGAAATCGCGGTGGCCGCGGTGTATCACAAGCCTCTCATCATCGTCATTCTCAACAACGCAAACCTCGGGCTGATCCGGCAGAACCAGAAAGGCGCGTACCAGTTTATCTATGGCGTGGACATGCCCTATAACCAGGACGGCCGCGTGGATTACATAAAGGTTGCGCAAGGGTTTGGCTGCAAGGCGGAAAGGGTTTACAGCCCCAAAGAGCTCCGTATGGCGCTGGAAAGGGCGAAGGCGGCCAGCGACGAGGGAAGGACCTATGTGATCGATGCGATCTGCGTAAAAGAGCAGCTCTGCGATATGGGCAGCAGTATTGATGCGATTAAGTGTTGGGCGCCAAGCGATACGCATATCGCGCAATAACGTAAGGGGGCTACGGGTTTGGCTGAGAATGGGCGCTTAAGCAGACGGCGTCACGGCGGGCTGTGGCGGGAGATCAAACGCAACCGTAGTATCTATGCGTTCGTGATTCCGGCCGTCATCTTCTTTTTGGTGTTCAAGTATTACCCGATGTATTTCCTGCAAGTCGCGTTCCGGGATTTCAGGATTACCCGAACGGTCGACGCTTCCGCCTGGGTGGGGTTCAAGTACTTTTCACAGCTTTTTGCCACGTCCGGCTTCTGGAGCGCGCTGCGAAACACCCTTACGATCAGCCTTGGAAAGCTGGTTTTCGGCTTCCCCCTGCCGGTTATCCTGGCGCTCCTGCTCAACGAAATTAAATCCAGACGGGCAAAGCAGCTGTATCAGACGATCGTCTACCTGCCGCACTTCATTTCTTGGGTGGTCATCAGCGGCATTATATACAATCTTACGGCCATGCCGAACGGATTGTTTAACCAAATCGCCGTTTTGTTCGGCGGGCAGCCCAGCGTGATCCTTGGGAATAAGCAGCTGTTTCAGCCCATACTGGTGATCTCGGAAATCTGGAAGGAAACCGGGTGGGGAACGATTATCTATCTGGCGGCGCTCACGCAGATCGGCTCCGAGCTGTATGAGGCGGCGCGGATTGACGGGGCGAACCGGTTCCAGCAGATTCTGTACGTCACGCTTCCGGGCATCAAGGAAATCGTCATCGTGATGCTTATTTTACGCATCGGCAACATTCTCAACGTCGGCTTTGAGCAGGTCATGGTCATGCAAAACGAGATGGTCCTGTCGGTCGGCGATACGTTGGATACGTTTGTCTGGCGCCTGGGCCTGCAAAACGGCCGGTACAGCTTTGCCACCGCCGCCGGGCTGTTCAAGGGCGTCGTTGCCGCCGTGATGATCTTTACGGCCGACCGCATCAGCAAGGGCGTCGGCGAATCGGGATTGCTATAAGGAAGATTGAATATGAGCAGAACAAACACGATCAAGGAAAAGAACGCCTGGATTGCAGATTTGCTGATACACGGTATGTTCGTTTTAATTTGCATCGTCATGCTGTACCCGTTTTTACATGTGATCATGGCTTCGTTCATGCAATACGACGAATATTTCAGCAAGTCCCTGTATATCTGGGTGGACAAGCCGACGCTCGACGCGTACAAGATCGTTTTAAACAGCGGAAAATTCATGCCCGCGATGCGCAATACGATCGGGGTAACCGCCGTCGGAACGGTGTTCAGCCTCTTTGTGACGGCGATCACAGCCTATGGACTATCCAAGAAATTCCCGGGGCAGAAGTTCATCATGACAATGATCGTCATCACGATTTTTTTTGACGGCGGGATCATTCCCCAATACATCATGTTTCGCCAAATGAAGCTGCTCGACAATTATCTGGTTTTCATTCTTCCCGCCACGGTGAATGCGTTCAACCTTATTATCCTCAGAACGCACTACATCAACTTCCCCTCCGAAATTGAGGAGGCGGCGCGCATCGACGGGTGCTGCGATTTCTCGATTTTCATCCGGATGGTGCTTCCGCTGTCAATCCCGATGCTCATCACCATCAGCCTGTTTTATGCGGTCGCCTACTGGAATACGTTCTTTAAGTCCATCTTCTTCATCACCAAGGACAACATGCGGCTTTTACAGGATTACCTGTACAGAATTCTCAAGGCACAGGACGCCGAGGATCTGGGTATGTACGTATCCAGCTCCGTATCCCTGGAAACCGTTCGTATGGGAACTATCGTTTTGTCCATTCTCCCCATTATCGTATCGTACCCCCTGCTCCAGAAATATTTCGTAAAAGGCGCGATGGTTGGAGCTGTGAAAGGATAACAGCTCTGCATATAAAAAGGAGGAACTCAGAATGAAAAAATGGTTACCCCTACTCATGGTCGCGGTCATGCTGGTAAGCTTGGTTCCGTCTGCTATGGCGGAGGGCGAAACTGGCTACTACAAAGGGATGGACTTCAGCAAGCATGTTTCCATCGAATACATGGGCTGGAGCAACAACGGTCTGGACGGGACAGATTCCGTGTTTAAAAAGATTGAGGAACTGTTCAATATGGACCTGACCTACACATCCGTTCCTAACGGCGAGTACCAGAATTTCTCCAGCATGCGGCTGGCCTCCGGCGACGTCCCCACTATGTTCAAGGCGATGGTACCCAATACCGCCGGCCTGAACATCTACCGTCAGTTTCAGGATGACGGCCTGATCATCAACTACAGCGAGTATATTGACAAGTATGGCTTTGACAACCTGAAGGCGGTGCTGGAACAGCCCTGGGCGCAGCAGCTCAAGGAAGATGACGGCTTCTACCAGTTCCCCAACAAAGTCGGCCCCGGCATGCACGCCATCTTCTACCGTAAAGATTGGGCGGATAAGCTTGGCCTCGCGTTGCCCAAGGACTATAATGAGTTTAAAGATTTCCTCAAAGCCATCGTAGCCGCGGACCCGGACGGCAACGGCACCACCGGCATCACTGCGGTGGGCATCCTCGGCCTGGAATACATCATCTCCGCGTTCACCGGCAAGTCCGGCACCTATGTAAACGTGGACGGCAAGTGGGTGCACAAATCCCAGGCTCCGGGCTTCATCGACGGCATCAAGTACTTGAAAGACTTGTACAGCGAAGGGCTGCTGGATCCGGAATTCGCCATGATGAGCAATACGACGATCCAGGAAAAGATGAGCAGCGGCCGTACCGCTACGCTGCTCCTGAACGGCACCGCTCCCTGGTGGAAAGGCATGGAAACCCCGCTGCTGGCGTATAAACCCGAAGCGGAGCTGAGCGCCTTTGGGTATTGGCCTGCCGGCCCCGCCGGTGAAGTGCGTCAGGGCGGCGCAAACTTCTTTGGCACCGTTTTGATCTCCAGCGAAGCCTCCGAGGATGAAATCGTCCGCGCACTGGCCTTTATGGACTGGACGCTGACGGACGAGTGCTACGACCTGTTCTACTGGGGCATCGAGGGCGAACAGTACAACGTGGTCAACGGCGAGCGCGTGCTCAACAACGAGGCCAAACAGGCGATCACCTTCGGGCGCGACCTGTACCTGTTCTATGACCTGATCAACAACGTTTCCCAGTACAAAGCGCTGACCATTCAGCCGCTGATCGACAACAAGGAATGGCTGGCGACGCACGTTGTGTTTGACGAAGTGGTAGGCCTGTCCACCGATGTAACCGTGGAAATCGGCTCGGCGATCGACGATGTTTACAGCACCTGGATGGTGGATTTCATCACCGGCGCGAAGGATATCGACACGCAGTGGGACGCTTATCTGGCCGAGCTGGAGGCTGCAGGGCTGTCCAGGTATCTCGTCGAAGTTGAGAACTACATGGCAACCAAGTAAAAGGCGACGTCCAATGGGGCTGCTCCTTTACGGAGGAGCAGCCCCGATTTTGAAGGGAGAGATCAAGGTTGGCCACGAAACTCCAACGTGATCAGGTGGAAGCACAGATTGCAAAAGACCGGGCGCATTATGATGTGATCGTTGCGGGTGGCGGCCCAGCGGGGATTGGCGCGGCGGTAGCGGCCGCGATGAACGGCGCGAAAACGCTGCTGCTGGAAGAAAAGCCCTTTTTTGGCGGCGTTGCCGCGGTTTCGGGCTGGATGCCTTTCAACCGGCTCACGAGGCACGGTTTGCCCCGCGGCGGAGTGCATTCCTTATTTGTGGCAAAGGTCAAGTCCTATGGGCCGGATGCATGGAGAGAGGGCAAGGTTTCCTGGGTGGATGCGGACGGCATCCATATCCATCCGGATTATCTGCGGCTGGCCGTTCTGGAGCTTCTGGAGGACGTTGGGTGCCAGTACCGCCTCCATAGCCCGGTAACCGACGTGATCAAGGACGGCGACCGCATCACCGCGGTGGTTTGCGATGGGAAATACGGGAAATCCACATTTTACGGCAAAACGTTCATCGATTGTTCCGGCGACGGCGACGTAGCCTTTAAAGCCGGCGCAAGAGTGATGATGGGCCGCGAGGACGACGGCATGTTTATGCCGGTGACCTTGGGCTTCGTCATCGGCAACGTGGATGAGAAGCGTTTATTCGACGCCCTGGAGCAGGAAGGGTATGCGGAGTATACGGGCCGTATCAAGGCGGCGGAGGAAGACGGATACACCGTATCCATGTTCTACTCCTTTGACAAAACAACGGTACCCGGCCTGGTTTCCGTCAATAACGGCGGGAAGCGGAACCTGGGCGTTGTCAACGCGCTGGATATGGTGGACCTGAACATGGCGGAGCGCACGGGCCTGCAGGTGGCGATCGATTTTGTGAAAATCTGCCGCGAAAAGAAAATGCCGGGGCTTGAAAACTGCTTTTTGGTGCGGACGGGTCCCGCGCTGGGCGTGCGTGAAACCCGCCGTATCGAAGGTGAATATATCCTGACGCTGGAAGACGCACAGGAAGGCAAACACTTTGACGACGTGGTAGCCCTCCGCTACGGAACGATCGATCCGGGCGGGCTGCAGGAATCCAGGGACTTCCACGGAACCATCAAGGACGGCAACGAGTACCCGTATCGAACGATGCTGCCGAAGGACGTCGAAGGACTGCTGGTGGCCGGCCGCTGCGCGTCGCTGTCGCACCTGGGCTTAACGGTATGCAAGAGTATGGGCAACATGATGGGCATCGGCCAGGCCGCGGGCGTTGCGTGTGCGCTGGCTGCCGCTTCCGGCAAAACGCCGAGGCAGATGAATGTGGCTGACATTCAGAAGCGGCTCAAGGAAATGGGCGTTTCGCTGGAGGCTTAATCCGCTCTCCGGTTCCGGCGGACGATCGCAATAACCGAAGCTTGCTGCCATGCCGGGGAAGACAGGCATGGCAGCCTTCATATCAGGAGGGTGTTACCGCATGGAAAAAGCGTATCGGGAACCGGCGAAGGATGTTCCGGTATACGGAGAATACGACGTGATCGTTGCCGGAGGAGGCTGCGCCGGTTTTGCCTGCGCGCTGGCGGCCGCAAGAAACAAGGCCAGGGTGCTGATCGTAGAGCAATACGCCTTTTTTGGGGGAACCGCCACCGCTTCGCTGATGATCAACCTGGTGGGTTTCCGAAACCAGGTGGAGCCCGACGGCGTTCAGACGACCAAGGGAATCGGCCAGGAGCTGATACTGCGGCTTTTGCGTAAGGGCGGAGCCTGCCACTCCCGCAATGCGTATCCTTCCGCCGTTCGAAGCGATCAGCCCAACGACCTTTCCTATAACTATATCGTCGACGCCGAGCAGTTCAAGTATGAAACCTTGCAAATGCTGCGGGAGGCCGGCGTGGAGATCCTGTTCCATACGTTCGTTGCGGACGCGATTGTGGAAAACAATGCGGTGCGGGGAATCCTGATTGAAAATAAAAGCGGGCGGCAGGCTGTTTTCGGTAAAATCGTTGTGGACTGTACCGGCGACGCCGACGTTGCTTTCCGCGCGCACGCGCCGTTCTGGCAGGCGAAGCCGGAGGATACGCCCAGGCTTACGGACACCCTGATGTACAGAATCAAGGGCTTTTCGCCGGATACGAAAATGTACGGCTGTCTGGACGGCGATACCATGGTGGTCTGGGGGCCGGCGCCGGGAACATGGAACGCCGCCGACGGAAAAGAGCTGACCGAAAGCGAAATTCTGGCGCGGAGCGGCGTATACCGGGATCTCGAGGAGAAAATCCGCAAGTACCCGGAGCTGGAGGGCGCAAAGGTTGTGGAAACGCCTGTGCAAATCGGCGTCAGGCAAACGCGGTTTATCATCGGCGAGTATGTGCTTTGTGACAGGGATGTGCTGGAAGGCGCGTCGTTTGAGGATTCGATCGCCGTCGGGATCAATCCGGTGATCTGCTATTACGGATACCGGAGGTTCTTGTCCCACAACGGGTACCAGATTCCCTTCAGGGCGCTGATCCCCCGAACCGTGGATCGTCTGCTGGTGGCCGGGCGCTGCATATCGGCGGATCAGGTGGCGTTTGAAAGCCTGCGCGCTATGGCGCATATCCTGGCGATCGGCGAAGGCGCCGGCGTGGGCGCGGCCGTTTGCGCGCTGGAAAACACAAGCCCCAGGCGCGCGAATATCCAAGAGATACGGCGGCGGCTGATTGCCCAGGGAGCCGAAATAGGGCAGGGGCAGGCGTAACATTCCGCGGCGAAGTGATTGCCTGATGGAAGCGCCGGAATTTCGTGAGCGGGGGTGCGAGGTTTGAAGATCGTTTTGCCGTATGGTATGAAGAATGTTACGTGCCAAATTCCCGAGGAACGGCTGCTGGGCGTTTTGGAAAGTAAAATGCACACTTATCGCCCGAGCGCCGCGCCGGAAACGTTGGTGCGGGAAGCGCTGGAAAACCCCATCGCCGCGCCGCCGCTGCGCGCGCTTGCGCGCGGCCGCCGCAAGGTGGTAATCATCGCGAGCGACCATACCCGGCCTGTTCCCAGCAAGCTGCTGATGCCGGCGATCCTTGCCGAAATCCGCCTGGGCAATCCGGAGGCGGAAATCACAATTCTGATCGCGACGGGCTGCCACCGCGGCATGACGCGGCAGGAGATGACGGGGAAATTCGGGGCAGAGATCGTTCAAAATGAAACGATCGTCGTGCATGACTGCGACGCGGACAACCCGGCCGATCTGGGAATTCTGCCGTCCGGCGGGAGATGCCTTATCAATTCGCTGGCGGCGGAGGCGCATCTTCTGGTGGCGGAAGGGTTTATTGAGCCGCACTTTTTCGCGGGGTTTTCCGGCGGACGCAAAAGCGTTTTGCCGGGGGTTGCCGCCCGGGAAACCGTACTTTATAACCATTGCGCCGAGTTCATCGCGCACCCCAACGCGCGGGCCGGAGTTCTGGAGGGAAACCCGATTCATGAGGACATGGTCTGGGCGGCACGGAAGGCGAAGCTTCTGTTTATCGTTAACGTCGTACTCAACGCGCGAAAAGAAACGGTTCACGTTGTGGCCGGAGACGCCGTTGCCGCACATGAAGCCGGTTGCGCGTTTTTGACGCGCTACTGCGGGGTGAGAGCCCCGCAGGCGGATATTGTGATTGCGACCAACGGCGGTTATCCGCTGGATCAGAATATTTACCAGGCGGCCAAAGGCATCTGCACGGCGGAAGCGGCCGTAAAGCCGGGCGGCGTGATCATTATGCTGGCACGATCGGAGGATGGCCACGGCGGCGAGCATTATTATCGCCAGTTCAAGGAACATCAAAACCTTACCGCGCTGCTCGACCGTTTTATGGCGTGCGAGAGATCCAAAACGCAACCCGATCAGTGGCAAACGCAGATACAAATCCGCGCGCTGCAAAAGGCGACGGTGATTTATGTATCGGAGGCGGACGAGCGGGTTGTGAAAGAAATGCACATGATCCCGGCCAAAACCGCGGAGGACGCGCTGCGTATGGCGGACGCCATCATCGGGCATACCCGCGGAACCGTCACAGTGATTCCCGACGCCGTATCCGTGATCTATTCGCGGGATTGACGCGTTGTTATCAACCTGTTCCGGGCGTCAGTTGACGGCGCCCGATATTTTGCTTTTATAGGCCAGCGTAGAGGAAATCTGCGCTGCGATATCCATAATAATCGGCTTGATGTAATCCAGCTGTTTCATGTTCATGCGCGTAGTGGGGCCGGAAACGCTGATGCAGGCTATGATTTTATCGGTATAGTCGCGAATCGGCGCCGCAATGCAGCGTGCGCCAAGCTCGCACTCCTCGTCGTCAATCCCGTATCCGTTCTGCCGGATGGTCTGCAGTTCAAGCGCCAGCTGTTCCTTGTTGCTGATGGTGTGGGGGGTATACAGCGCCAACCCCTTTTTATCGATATATTCTGTCAGCTTTTCTTCGCTGTAATTCGTCAGCATCAATTTGCCGACCCCCGTGCAGTGCATCGGCGCAAATTTCCCGATGTACTGCATCGTTTTTATCATGTTGTCCGGCCCGGTAACGACGTCGATATACACAACGGTCATATCGCGTTCGATCGCAAGACAGGTCGATTCCTTGCATAAGGTTGACAATCGGATCAAGTAGGGGTGAATCATGGCGTGCAGGTCGATCTGCGATAAAATTCCCTCGCTGATTAGGTTGAACTTGAGCGTCAGCTGGTATTGATTATCGGCTGGATTCTGCACGATATAGCCAAGGCGTTCCAGCGTGTTGAGCAACCGCAGCGTTGTGCTGGGAGGCATATCGCAAGCCGAAGCAATGTCCTGTAACCGCATGGATCCGCGGTTTCGAGCCATAAGCTCGATGATCGCGAACGTTTTGAGAACAGAACGGTTGGATATTGCTTTCTTTTCCTGCATTATTGTTACTCCCTATCTATAGGTTACATTGTATAGGAATAGAATTATATTATACCATAATGATGCACAAGGCACAATATAACGCACTGATAAATTTCATTATACAGGTGGTGGATTTTATTCTGTGGAACCCCTGCCGCGCAAGCGTTGCGTAACGAGTTCAGTTTTAAATAACCCTGTCGGGCCATCGGCAAACAGCCCGGGTCGGGTGCGTGCGGCATATCGCGCCATGCGTATGCAACCGTATGGAAGGGAGCAGTCAACGTTACATTTCCGTCTGTCAATCGGGCGTGTCCTGCGTCGAATCCCTTCCGTCCTTTTTCGGCGGCCGGAAGAGTTGCAGTCGGCCCGCCGTCTGGCCTCCGCTGGGCGGGATCCTGTACGCAGGTAGGATTAAGATCAAAAAACTCATTTTATAGAGTGAAATACCCGGGAGGGAAATGAATGGATCCCGCCCATGGAACGATAGAATAAAGTATGGCGCTGGGTGAATGCGGAAAGGGACCGCACAGAATCACTTTCTTACGCATGGACCCACAGTTCGCGGATGACCTTTTCTTCGCTTACGCTCAAAAACCTATCGCTCACTGATACTCCGGCTCCCCGTCATCCGCCGCAGGCGGCGGTCGAGAGTGGTTCCTTCTGGGTTCGAATCCCTTACTCCGTTTAAAAAAACTTCCCGTCAGAGAGGTATTCTTGTTGGCGGAGTGTTAGAGAATCAAATTACTCAGCGGATATTTATGTCTTCATCACGTTGCGTCGTTCTATCGCCCTCAGTTGAGCAACGCTTGATCGTTATTCATTTCAATGTTTACGCAATGTTTGCAACCAGCGCGCTGACGCTTCATGATTGTGAAGTTATTTGCGGCCGCGTATCTTTGTCAACTGATAACAAATCGGATTGCGGAATGCGCCGAGCCGCCGCAAGAATATCCGTTGAAACCAGCGGAATAAGGCGCGTCAGCATCCAGTTTCATGAGGTCTGCTCGCGGGAAGGGAGCGAAGGGCATGCCCTTCGCTTCCATACGAAATGGCACGATAATTTTTAAATGCCTTCTTACAGGAATGATCCTCTTCAAGGGAGTTGTGTTCTTCGGGTTTTCCTTGTTTCTTGACTGCCGGCAGCCCTGTTGTTATAATGCCTGTATCATATATGGGGCGTTCTATCTGCAATCTGGCGGATCGGGAGGTTTATCCATACGAAACTTCTCAATGTGTTCGTACACAGGACCGATGAGTTCGATTGGCGACCGGGCGGCGCCGCACCTGCCGACCGGAAACGCGTTCGTATTCTCCAATCGGTTCTTTTACTGCTTGCCTTACTGAGCGCAGCCACCCTGATATCGATGGGGTTTCGGAAACTGGGCTACGGCGAGGCAAATTACATTATGACCTACAACATCGCCGTTGTGCTGGTCGCATATTTTACCGACGGATATATCTATTGTCTGACCGCATCGGTTGTATCCATGTTGACGTTCAATTTTTTCTTTACGGAACCCTACTATACCCTGCTCGCTTACAGCCCGGTTTACCCGGTCACCTTTATCAGCATGCTGCTGTCGGCCGTAATCGCAAGCACGCTCACATCCAGCGCCAAGCTTGAATCACGCCGTGCCGAGAACCGGGAACGTTCCGTGCGAATTCTTTACCAGCATGAGAAAAACCTGCTTGCGGCCAACAGCAAGCCGCAGCTCATCAAAACGGCGGCGCAGGATATCAGCGAGCTGTTCGGCGCGTCCGTAATGATCGCGGCCGCTGACCTCAAAGGACAACTCTCCATGCGCCATGTGGTTGGCCCGGATGTATTTCAAGACGATGCGGAGGGCAAAGCGGTTCGGGAGACCTTCGAGTCCGGAATGTCGAGCGGCAGGGGAACCGAGCTGTACAGCGATTGCAGGGCTTATTATCTGCCCATATCCGGCGCGAACGGAGTGCTGGGGGTAATCGGTATATCGAAGCCGTCGAAAAGCCTGTTTACGGATAGCCAGAAGTTGTTTATTGATGCGATCGCGGGTCAGGTTGCACTGGCGATGGAAAGGGAACAGCTGTACGAGAAGCAGCAGCGCGCGAAACTGGAAATCGAGCGGGAGCGTTTGCGAAGCGATTTGCTGCGTTCGGTTTCCCATGATCTGCGAACGCCTCTGACGGGCATGCTTGGTTCCGTAAGCACGCTGATCGACAATTATGATTCGCTTGGCGATCTCACACGCAAGGAACTGCTTTCGGAAGTCTATGGCGAGGTGGATTGGCTGAGCGCGCTGGTGGAAAACGTGCTGAGCCTGACGAGGCTTGAAAGCCCGCGCGTGCAGCTTCAAAAACAACCGGAGGCCGTGGAAGAAATCGTGGCCGAATCATTGTCGCGTGTGAAACGGCGTATTGGAAACCGGACTTTGTCCGTATCCATACCCGACGAGCTGTTCCTGGTTCCGATGGACGGCACCTTGATCGAGCAGGTACTCGTCAACCTTCTGGACAATGCCATTCATTATACGCCGGACGCAACTGCAATCCACGTTACCGTAAAGCGGGACCGGGAATTGGCTGTGTTCGAAGTCAGGGACTCCGGGCTTGGCCTTTCGGAAGACGCGCTTGCCAACGTTTTCAACCGGTTTTACTCAAAACCGACCTTTGCGGACGTCCGTAAAGGCGCAGGGCTTGGGTTGTCAATCTGTAAATCAATCGTCGAGGCACACGGCGGCACGATCTCGGCAAACAACGCTCCCGAGGGCGGCGCTGTTTTCCGCTTTACGCTTCCATTGGAGGGCTAGAAAATGGAACCGCTTGTACTCATTGTGGAAGACGATCGGATGATACGCCGTTTCATCCGCGTATCGCTGGAAACGCAACGCTATACGTGCATGGAAACGGATCAGGGCCAGATAGCGTTGTCGCTTGCCGTATCGCATCATCCGGACGTTGTGCTGTTGGATTTGGGTTTACCCGATATGGATGGCCTGGACGTCATCAGGCAGCTTCGCACCCTCGGCGACATACCGATACTCGTTGTCTCCGCGCGCGGGCATGAACGGGAAAAAGTGCAGGCGCTTGACGAAGGCGCGGACGATTATCTGACGAAACCTTTCAGCATTACGGAACTGCTGGCGCGTATACGCGTTATTCTGCGGCACCGGGCGCACGCTATGAGCCAGGACGCTGCGGCAGGGCCGTGGCATGTCGGGCCGTTGACGATTGATTATGAGAAGCGGCGCGTTACCCTGTCCGGCGAAGACGTGCACCTTACCCCGACCGAATATAAGCTTCTTACGCTGCTTTCCTCCCAACACGGCAAGGTGATGACGCACAGGGCGCTTGTACAGGAAATATGGGGCGGCTTCAATGCGGATGATACGCAGAGCCTGCGCGTGTGTATGGGAAATCTCCGGCGCAAGCTGGAGAGCAACCCAGCGCAGCCGCGCTTCATCATTACGGAGGTTGGCGTCGGGTATCGCATGGTGGATGAGTTCTGACCGGCGTTGCAGGAACGAACCGGTTGTTATTTTTCGTACTGTATGAAAAACGCTCCATCGGGAGCGTTTTTTCATCCTCACACAATCTTCACAGGCGACGGCTCATCCTTCACACCGTTTATATGGGCAACGAGCTATGATGAAACCATCCTTAGGAAAGGGTGGTTGAAGTATGCGCGGTGATTTGGACGAACTCGAGTATGGCAAAACGCTGCAAAAAGCGGTAACCGCATTAAAAGCGCGCGATTTCAAACAGGCGCATGTCGATATCGCCGCGGCGATGGCATATGATATGGATGCGGCGGAACCGCACAATCTGTTGGGGCTCTTTTACGAGATGACAGGCAATTTTCAAGCGGCCCGCAAGCACTACCGGGCGGGGTATGCGCTTGACCCCGCGTACAAGCCGTGCTGCCGAAATCTGGAGCGACTGACGGGCTTTGACAGCGGCGCGTTTCTGTCGGGCCGCGTGTTTGACGAGGCGGGAATCGAAACCGATCGATAACCCAAGGATAGCCCCACACCGTAATGGATGGATGAGGAAAAGCATATGTATGTAATCATCGCTGGCTGCCGCAAGGTCGGCGCCAGCCTGGCAATGGATCTGGCGCAGGATAACCACGACGTCGTTGTGATTGACGCTGATCCCAAGCGTCTCAGCGCGCTGGGAACGGGCTTTAACGGCGTTACCATCGTGGGTCTGCCGATCGACGAGGATGTGCTTCGCAGCGCGGGAGTGGAGCAGGCAGACGCGCTGGCGGCCGTGACGGACGACGACAATATGAATATCATGGTGTCGCAGGTGGCGCGGGAAATTTTCCGGGTGCCGACGGTGATTACCCGCTTGTATGACCCGCTGCGGGAAACCATCATGTCGGACATGGGGCTCAACACCGTTTGCCCCACGACGCTTGCGGTACAGCAGATTAAGAATAAGTTGCTCAAGCGGGATATGCTTGGCTCGTTTTCGGTCGCCGGGCATCTGGTTTCGCTTCGGCTCTTAAAGCCCGCCCACAAGCTGATCGGCAAACCGCTGTTGGAAGCGCTTGGCGAACCGGTGATCGGGCTGTACCGCGATAACGTGTTTGAGCCTTACGATCCGCGCGAAATCATCCGCAGCAACGATTTGCTTGCCGTCGCGGTGTTCGAGCAGCAGGAGGTGTGAGCAGTATGACGATTCTGATCGTGGGCGGAGGGAAAGTCGGGTATTATTTGGCCAAAGCGTTGGCAACCGATAAGCATCGTATTGTGCTTTTGGAGGCGGATAGCGATCATTGCGGAAAAATTAACGACGAGCTGGACCGGCTTGGCGTTGTATTAATCTGCGGAGACGGTACGGAAATGAATATTCTGCGGGATGCTGGCATTGAATATGCGGATATTTTAATCGCCGTTACGGGTTACGACCAGAACAATCTGGTCGCCTGCCAGCTGGCCCGCCAGTATTTCGGCGTGCCCAGAACCATCGCGCGGGTTAACAATCCCAAGAACATCGAAGTATTCAAACGTCTGGGCGTCGATTCGGTTGTCAGCAGCACCGCGTACATCGCGGATATGATCAGCCAGGAAGTGGACTGGACGGGCGTGAACCAAACCCTGGCCAAAAAGGTGGGGGACGTGCGTATCCGTGATCTGTTGGTCGGCAAAGCGTCGGTTGCCAACGGGAAAAGCCTGACCGAGCTTACCATGCCGGGCGGTACGATTTTGATCACCGTCGTGCGCGACCGGGAAGCGTTTATCCCCAACGGACAGACGCGCATTCAGGAAGGTGACCGCGTGATCGCCCTCTCCCATGAAGCGGATGCAAGGCAATTAGACGCGTACTTCTCCGGCGAAACGGGAGGGCTGGCACATGAGGCGTAACGCTGCGCTCCAACCCGGAATATCCATCACGGGGGACGGCTCACGGCAAGCCAACGGCGTGCGAAAAGGCCGCGGTAAGTTCTTATTGGGGCTGTATGGCATGCTGGCGGAAATTTTGTTCGTTCTTGGTCTTGCGCTGATCGGCTTTTTGTTCTCACTTTTTGGCGGATGGTGAAAACGATATGATGAACGGCCGAAACGGCGACGTCACTTGGAAACCGATTGTATACTACATCGGCCTGGTCATCGTCGGCCTTGGCATGCTGATGATCGTACCAATGTTCACTTCCCTGCTCTACGGCGAGTGGCCCATCGCGGTAGTATTTGCGTTCTCGGCTGCGGCGACGCTGTTTGCGGGCGGCCTTTGTATGGTTTTGCTCGGTAAATACCGTAAGGCTCGCCTCGGTTGGGGTGAAGGCATGAGCATCACCGCGGGCGCCTGGTTTCTCGGCATGCTGGTATGCGCCGTTCCTTACGCCTTGAGCGGCAACTACCTTTCCTACCTGGACGCCTGCTTTGACGTGATGAGCGGTTTTACCACAACGGGGCTTACGCTTGTGCAGGATATCGACCATCTATCCAACGGCTTGAATATGTGGAGGCATATGCTTACCTTCGTTGGCGGGCAAGGCATGGTGGTGCTGGTGCTGACGGTGATGACCAAGGCGAGCAGCGGCCTTTACAAGATGTACGTCGGCGAGGGCAAGGACGAACGCCTGATGCCTAACGTCGTGCATACGGCCCGCAGCATCTGGCAGATCAGCCTTGCGTACCTTGCCGTCGGCACGGTTTGCCTTTGGATGATCGGCATGGCGGATGGCATGGCGGTTGACCGCGCTTTTTTACACGGGTTGTGGATCTTCATGTCGTCCTGGAGCACGGGTGGGTTTGCGCCGATGTCCCAGAATATCCTCTACTACCACAGCACGGTCTATGAGTTGGTCACGGTTGTGTTCTTTGTAATCGGCTCATTCAACTTTGCGCTGCATTACGCGGTGTTTACCGGAAAAAGGCGTGAGCTTGTTAAGAACGTGGAAACGCTCTCCTTTACGATAACCGTAACGTTGCTTACGCTGATCGCCTCGTTGGGCTTGATTCGGCTCAACGTGTATCCCGATGCTTTTGCTCTCTTCCGGAAAGGCTTTTATCAGCTGATCTCCGGCCATACGACCACCGGTTTTATGACCATATACGCCCGCCAGTTTTACCACGAATGGGGCGATGTGGCGTTGTTTGCGATTATCTTGGCTATGCTGATCGGCGGCAGCGCATGCTCGACCGCGGGCGGCTTCAAGGGCTTACGGATGGGCATAATATTCACGGCATTCCGCCGCGACGTAGCCCGCATGGCGCAGCCGGAATCCATGGTGGCGACGAAGCGCTATCACCACATCCGGGATATTGCGCTGGATGACGGCGTTGTACGCAGCGCCATGCTGATCGTCATACTGTACGGCGTTACTTTCACGGCGGGAACGCTTACGGGTATGCTTTGCGGATATCCGTTTGGGATGGCTGTGTTTGAATCGGCGTCGGTCACCGGCAACGTGGGTTTGAGCATCGGCCTGACGACCGCCGCCATGCCCGCGGTTCTCAAGATCGTCTACATTTGCATTATGTGGCTGGCGCGGCTCGAATTCATGTCGATCCTGGCGTTGGGCGCGTATATTGCGGCGAAGGTGAAGCGGATATGAAACGACTCATG
>JAEWTC010000148.1 GCA_023459675.1 Bacillota bacterium
CCGCAGCTTGCGTCGTCCACCCCCGGGTTTAGCGCGGTTTCGATATGCTTATCGACGGCCTCCCGCATCCATTGTTCTGACACGATGCGCCGCCCGTTTACCTCGCCGCCCGCCAGATAAAACAGCCCGAGGCGCAGATTGGCGCGCGTGGTGGCGGAAATGCCCGGCTCGGCCAGCCGTCCGTTGCCAAACCGCCGCCACACCAGCTCGTCCGCCCCGATGCCGATCGGAGCCAGCAGGGTTTCCCGCAAGTACGCGTCCAGCTCCCGCCCCGTGACTTTTTCCACCGCCGCGCCCAGCATGCAGCTGCCCACGGAGTTGTAATAGAACTGGGCGCCGGGCGCAAACTTCACGGGGCTGCGCAGGAAGTTTTCCTCCCAGTGCTCGTTCATGTCCGGCATGCGCTCCATGCCGCAGCTCATGCTCATCAGATGCCGCAGCTTCATGACGCGCATGTTATCGTCCGGCGTTATGCCAAAGCGCTTAATCTCCTCGGCAAACACGTCCACCACAAGGTCGTCCGGGCTGAGCAGCCCCTGCGCGCAGGCAACGCCCACCGCCGTGCAGGTGTAGCTTTTCCCAAGCGAGTGGCAGGTATGGGGCAAAGTGCCGCTAAACGGCGCCAGATAGGTTTCCGCAAACACCTTGCCGTGCCGCGCGGCGACGAAGCCGTGGATTTCGTTTCCGCTTTCGTCCAGCGCCTGCAGGCAGGCGAGCACATCCGCGCTTTTCAGCCCTGCAGCCTCCGGCGTGCACGCGCCGCGAATCAAATCAAAACTCATGGTTTCAGCTCCTTATTCCAATTCATTTTCAGCATCCGAAACAGGATATACGCAATACCCGATACCCCCGCGCACAGCGGGAATACGGCGTCGATGCCCACCAAATCCACCAGAATGCCCCAGATGCTCGCCCCGAACCCGATGCCGATATCCATCGCCGTTAAAAAGGTGGCCATGGCGGTGCCACGCCGGTGCGGCGGGGACGCGGTAATGGCCAGGCCGTTGAGCAGGGGGTAGATGGTGCCGTAGCCCAGGCCGTAAAGCCCCGCCGCCAGCCAAAGCGACCAGCATTCCACGGAAAACCCGATCAGGAGGAACGAAGAGGCGTTGAGCACGGTAGCGATCAGCACGGCGCGGTTAACGGAAATTTTGCGGGCAACGCGCGCGCCGAACAGCCGCGCCACCGCCAGCGAAACGGCGTTGATGGTGAAGTACAGGCTGATCTGATCGGTGGTAAACCCGCGCCCCAGCGTGAAGATGGACAGAAACGTAACCGGCGCCGCGGCGCAGAAACCCAGCAGCAGCATGACCGCGGAGGGCTTGAAGGCCGCGGGCTCAAAGAAGCGGGAAATGCCCGCCGGTTTAGGCAGATCGGCCTTTTTCGCCACCGCTTTGGGCGCGCCGCGGTACAGGCCGATAGCCAGAAGCGCAAGCAGCCCCGCCGCGAACGCCGTGTTGTACGCGGCGCTGAAATGCCCGCCGCCTACCAGGCTCAGCGCGATGGCGGGGGCGACCGCAAGCGATACGGAGCTTGTCAGCCCCATGTAGCCAATGCCTTCGGACATCCGCTCCTCCGGGAGCACGTCCGCCGCCATGGTGTTCACCGCCGTGGTGTGGCCCGAGAACCCGACTCCCTGCAGCGCCTTGATGACGATCAGCAGGCCGATGGCGGCGGCATAGCCGTTCCAAAGGGTAGCAAAGGTGAATACCGCGGTTCCCAGAAGCGCGATCCACAAACGGCCGTACCGGTCCAGCCAGCCGCCCAGAAACGGGCGCAGCGCAAGGGACGCAACGGTAACCGCCGTGACCAGAAGCCCGATGGAGGTGTTCGAAAGCCCGAGGCTTTGCGCGTACAGCGGGGTAACGGTGTTTTGGATTTGATAACAGATGCGAATGAGCCCGGCCGCGACGAACACCAGCACAAAATTACGGGTAAACACGCGCTGCTTTGTCATGCGGAGGCGCTCCAATCCACGTTCAGTATTGCCCGCAGGGCCTCGGCCGGATCGCTGAACCGGCGCGTATCGGGGCACAGCGCAAACGCGGGCATGGTTTGCGGATCGCCGAACACCGCTTCCAGATCCGGCATAACGCCGCATTCCCCCGCCTTGTAACGCCCGGGTACATCCTCCCACGCGCCGGCGGCAACGGAGGCGGCGAAGCGGTCCGGGTAGCGGCCGGCAAGCCGCGCGGCGGCCCAGCCGCCCGTGCCCGCGCCAAACAGGCCGGGCTTCCCCCGCAGGGGAAAGGTACGCTGGGCGAAGGGCAAAAGCCCTTGCAGAAGATAGGTTTCCCACTGCGGGCCGTGCGCCATATTCATAAAGCAGCCGTTCTGCCCGTTGGGCAGCAGCAGGGCGACGCCGGCCTTATCCACGACGGAGGCGCAGCATAGGCTTTGCAGCAGCGTTTCGCCGTTGCAGCCGTAGTCGTGCAGGCAGAGAACATAGGGAAAACGCCGGTTTCCGGCACAGGCCGCATCCGGCAGGGCGGCGGAAAAGCCCATGGAAATCCCCAGTTCCCGCAGGTGCGCCCGAGCGCTGATCACAATCATACGCAGCCTCCTTCCAGCCAGTGCAGGTACGCGGGAAGCTGCGGATCCCAGCAGGCGAAGCTATGCTCGCCGGGCGCTTCCAGCCAGGTAACGTCCGCGCCCGCCATACGCAGGTCATCGCGCGCGATGCGGTTGAGCGCGTAGCCGAAATCCTCGGTGCCGCAGAACATGAATAAGCGCGGCGCGGTTTGTTCCAGCACGCGGCGTTTTGCAAGCCAGATCACGTCGTTCTCATTTCCCACAAGGTTTTCATAACTGCCGAACGCATGGTAAAAATCGTCGTGGCCGGGTTGAATGCCGCGTTCAAAGCGCTCGAAAATCATCGGCATGCCGATGGACCCGGCAAACGCCGCGGCGCTTTGAAACAGCTCGGGCCGGTTCAGCGCCAGCCGGAACGCCGCGAAACCGCCCATCGAAACCCCGGCAATATGGTTTTTCTCCCGGCTTGCGCTCAGGCAGGGCAACAGCGCGCGGACGGAGGGCACCCACTCGTTTTGCAGATAATCGGCATACGGCGCGCCGTGCGCCATGTTCACGCCGAAACCGTTGAAAATAGACGTGCTCACGACCGCCATGCCGCGGGCGGCGGCCAGGCGGGCGATGGAGGATTGGTCAAACCATTCGTTGCAATCCGAATTCGCGCCGTGCAGCACCCAGAGTACCGCGCAGTCCGCCCCCGAATCGGGGACGGATGCGCGGATCTCGGCCTGCGAGCGCAGCAATTTCGAGGGAAAGGTGAAGTGCAGCGTCGCCATAATGAACCTTTCTGCGCAAATCCGTCAGCCGCGGGGAATGACGGGAAGGATCACGCACGAGGGATGTTCTTTGTCGTGGTAGATGCGCTGATGGGCGATCACGCCCTCGGTTTCATACCCGACGCGGCCGCCCGTGTTCATATTGCGGTCGGCGTCCGGGAAGAGGCTGGAGGTGATATCCACGCGGATGGCCTGCCCCTTTTGCAAAAGCAGCGCGGTGTTGGCGGCCTCGATGGTATAGCGGACAATCTCCCCCGGCGTAAGCGGCTGCGCCGTATGCCCATTGCGGTAGCGGGCGCGCACCAGCTTCATGCCCAGGGGGCGCACAACGCCGTCGGCAAGCACAAGGCTTACCTTGGCAACGAAGTCCGTATCCACGGCGCTGGAGGAGGCGTACAGCTCCACCCGGATCGGGCCGGTGAGCTCCGTGTCCTGCGCAAACGGCGGGGTGGTGTATACCAGAACGTCATCACGCCGTTCGTTTGGGCGCTGGTCCTGCGTCATCCAGCGGGTACGGTCGCCGGTGCTGCTGGGGCAGGGGTTCATCGGATCGTAATCAAACGCATCGGCGGGCTCGTCCGCGGGAAGCGCGGTTGCCAGGGTTCCATCGCCAGACAGGGTGTTTGCACGGCCGCCGCTATGGAAATACCAGGGCGTATACACCGTGCGCTGCAGCGGCCATTCGCTTTCCTCGCGCCACGTATTTTCGCCCATGATGAACAGGAGCACCGGTTTTCCTTCCATGAACGCTCCGGTTTTGCCCTTGGTCCACCAGTCGTACCATTGGATGAGCTTGCCCACCATATCGATCGAATCGCCCGAGGCCTGCGGCCCGTAATCAATGCCTTCGATGACGCGCTCCAGCCGGTCGCCGTGCAGCCAGGGGCCGATGATGAGCCTTGCGCCCTTGCGGCACGCATCGCTTCCGCCGCGCTTCTGGAATTCCATGAAGTTGTAGATCGTTTTATCGCGCAGGAAATCGTTCCAGCCCGTCAGGCAGAGCGTGGGTACGGTCACCTGCTCGAAGCCCTCCACGCGGCCGATGGACGCCAGGTAGGCCGGATCGTCGATATGTTCCAGCAGATCGCGCTGGAACTGCAGCTCCGGCACGCCGTCGATCCGGGCCGCGGGCATGTCCTTCAAAGGCAACCAGGCCGCCTGCTCCTCGCCGCGCGCGCCGAAGTACGTCATCTGTTCAAGCGCTTCTTTTTTATACTGGCCGGGGTAATACTGTTCCCGGTCAAAGCACCGGCCGTAGATCCAGCCGAACAGCACGGGCGAGAATACGCCGAAATCGTAAATGGCGGGGAATTTCGTCCACGAGGTTTGGAACGGGCAGATCGCCTTCAAATGCGGAGGGTTGGCGCGCGCGCAGGCGAGCTGCGAAAACCCGTGGTAGGATTCGCCGATCATCCCCACCTGTCCGTCGCACCAGGGCATGGCGGCGAGGGCTTCCACGGTATCGTAGCCGTCCTCATCCTGATGCCCTGCCGGATCGCAGACGCCTTCGCTGTGGCCGGTGCCCCGCACGTCCTGAAAGACGACGTTGTACCCCGCCGCGGCGAACTCCAGCGCGTGCATATACCCGATCACGGGGCCTAAATTGTCCTTCAAATACGGGGTGCGGTTGACGATCGCCGGATACCGCGCCTCGTCGTTTGGGCGGTACACGTCGGCATAGAGCACGGTGCCGTCGCGAAGCGTGCAGGGCACGTTATAGAGAACCCGGACGTCCTTCATCAGCCGTCCGTGTAATGGTTTAGGCATAAGTACCTCCTTGTTTCAAAAGGATGGCCGTTTCATCCGCAATATCAAACCCGCCGACCTTGTCCCGGGAGGAGACCGCCTGCGCGCCGTCCTGAGTAAAGCGGAAGGAAATCCTCTGCACGCGGCAGCTTTCCAGCCAGCGGATCTCCAGGTTCAGGGTTTCGCCGTCGGGCATCGCGCCGCCCAGCGCCGCGGTGCAGGCAACGTTGTTGTTTGGCAGCGTGGTTTGCAGCCGCTGCCCTTTCAGCCCCACGGGGCAGCGCAGCGTCGCGTTCTCGGTTTCCACCAGAAGAACGAGGTTACCGTCCAGCGCTTCAAAGCCGAAGCCCAGAATCGGCGTGGCATAGGAAGGATTGAAAATCAGCAAATCGTCCGCGAAGAAATGTACGACGCCTTGTGAAAGCGAATAACGCGTTTGATGCAGCGCTTGCAGCAGGCTGGGGTTTTCCGCGTACCGGAGGGCCGGAATGCTCAGACTTTCAAGGCGATGGGAAAGCGCGCGGGCGCTTTGCGCGTCCGGCTGCACAGGGGCGTCCGGCAGGGAACGGGCGAAATTGAACACGGCGTTCATCACCGCGTCGCTCTGCTGGCCGCTTACAATCGTCTGGTTCAGGGATACGATCAGGTCTTTACCCGGAAAGAGCATCGCCCACTGGCCCATGGCGCCGTCCGCCATGAAGCATTCGGAGCGCTTCCACAGCATGCCGCCGTAGGATACCGGCGGTTCCAGATGGTCGTTCTGCGTTTGCAGGGCGAAGCTGACCCAGGCGGGCGAAAGCAGCTGCACGCCGTTCCATTGCCCGCCCCGGCGGTAAAGCTCCATCAAACGGGCGTTGTCCTCGGTGGTGGAAATCAAGCCGCCGCTGCCGTTTTCCATGCCGTCCGGATGGCAATGCCACTTCAGCCGGTCCGCGTCGATGCCGATGGGCGCAAGCAGGCGTTCGCGCAGGTATTCCCGCAGCCCAAGCCCCGTCAGCCGCCGGATGCAGGCGCCGACCATGGAACAGGCGGCGCTGTTGTAATAGAAGGCCGTTCCGGGCCGATGGACGATATCCATCGTGAAGAATTTTTCAATCCAGTCCGCACGGTCAATGGCGGGCTGCTTTTCCATACCGGCGGCCATGGTGGTCATGTGCCGCATTTTAAGCTCGTTCCAATACGGTTTGCCCGCGCACAGCGGCGCGTATTCGGGGAAAATGTCCGTCAATAGCGTGTCCAGATCCACAAGGCCTTCCCGCATGGCAACGCCGAACGCGGAGCCGGTCA
This sequence comes from Bacillota bacterium, assembly GCA_023459675.1. GTDB lineage: Bacteria > Bacillota > Clostridia > Christensenellales > Aristaeellaceae > CAXXOK01. The sequence continues at coordinate 6,342 of JAEWTC010000148.1, forward strand.
TGGTTTTGGATAGGGATTGGCTGCCATGCACCTGTCCCGGGGCATACGGCGCCCACCAGCCCTCGGCAGCGACCTTGCCGTGGCGCAGCACCATCATGCCGTGGAGTTCCGAACCCGACGCTTCCAGCGCATCCATAAGCGCGTGGACATCCCGCGAGGGGATGTCCACGGCTTCCGGCATGACGCGTTCAAGCCGGGAAAAGGGGGTCATTTCGCGATGAAGGCGGCCAGCTGGTCGCGGAAATCCTGTACGATATCGTCCAGGCCGATCGCTTTGCACTGGCTGATAAATTCGTTGTACTTGGCCTCGGTCTCGTCGCCGAAGATACCAAAGCAGAAGGAGAAGCGGTACTCGGTGATCAGAGAAGCCAGGACGGCAAGCTCGGCGTCATACTTGGAGCTGTCGTACACAAAGCCGTTGACGGGGAAGGTGCTCGAAGGCACTTCCTTGGACTTGTACAGATCCTGGAACGCCTGCATTTCGGGAGAAAGCTGCGGCTGCGGATCTTCGTCGTGCTGGAGGAGGTAGCACCAGCTGCCCCAGCCGTAATCCGCGGCTTCCGGCCCCAGCGCGTACGTGTTGGTGGCTTCATCGAGAATGTAGTGACGGCCTTCGATGCCGCCGACCAGCAGACGGTTGACTTCGGGATCGTTCTTCATGCAGTCCAGGGCAATCGCGGCGCGTTCCATTTTCTTGGAGGCGACCGGGAAGCACGCGCCGTAACCCATGTAGTTGCCGCGGCGGGTAGCGGTGGTGTCGCTCCAGAAAGCGTTCAGATAGGCGATGGTATCGTCGGTGATGCGGTCCTGCCAGCCCTTGAAGCCCAGCGGCCATGCGTATTGCGTGGCGGAGGTGCCGGCCTGGAAGTTGTCATCCAGCATCGTGCTGTTGGAGATGACGCTGGAGGGGAACACGCCGCGCTTGTTGAATTCCGCCATCTGCAGCGCGAAGCTCAGATAGTCTTGGGTGTCGAAATACCAGTGCAGGTCAGCCACGTCGAACGCTTTGCCGGTATCGTACTTCCAGGCCATCCACGTGGCGGCGCCGGCGTTGACGTCCATGTAGTGATACTGCATGGTGTACCAGTTGGTATCCAGCGGATAGGAGCCCTGCGGATTGAACGCGTACACGCCGGTATCCTTTTCGCCGTCCGCGATCGCGTAGTAATACTCGGCCAGCTTGTCAAAGCTGTTGATGTCCGCGGCGGTGAAGCCGTATTTGTCAAGCAGGGACTGCCGGGTGATGACGCCGGTCCAGGAAATGGAGGTGTCGTCGCGCGGGACGCAGTAGTACAAGCCGTTGTACTCCGCTTCCTTCCAGGAGGAAGGCGCCTGTGACTCGGCGGTCAGGGGCATGTACTTCTGGACGAAGTCCCAGTCAAAGCCCTGGTACGCGCCGGCCTTGACATAGTCGGAATAGTTACACCACGCGGCGCCGTAGATGAGATCCACGTCTTCGTCACCGGAGAGGAACAGGGAATACTTGCTTTGGAAATCGCCCCAAGAGACGTGGATAAAGTTGACCTTCGTGTTGATTTTCTCAATCATCAGCGCGTTGGCCGCATCCACAACTTCCTGCCAATCGGCACCGGGAACGCCGACGACATAGAAGTTGATCTCTTCGTACTGGGAGAGATCGAGGTTTGCCCAGGGGTTGGTTTTGTCCGCAGTCTCCGCAAACGCGAATGTCCAGCTGCCAAGAAGCAAAACCAGGGACAGAGCCAGAGACACCAGTTTCTTCATTAGGTTACCCTCCTGTCAAAATGTTTGTCACTATACATACGGAACGTCACGTTCCGAAGGACCGAATTAACCCTTGACCGCGCCGATGGTCAGGCCTTTGACGAAATACCGCTGCACCAGCGGGTACAGGAAGATGATCGGGCCTGTGACCACGCAGGTCATGGCCATTTTCATGCCGGTGGTCGGCAGGGTTACGTTGCTGACCAGCTCCGAATTTCCCTGCGCCACGAGGTTTTTGAGCGCCTGGATGGTGGACAGCATATCCTGTAGAAAATATTGCAGGGACTGCATGTTTTCGTTGGTGTTGAACAGCATGCTGTTGTACCAGTCGTTCCAGTAGCCTAGCGCCGCGAACAGGCCCAGCGTTGCCAGAAGCGGCTTGGCGATGGGGAGATAGAGCTTCAAGTAGATGGTCAGCTCCCCCGCGCCGTCGATCTTGGCGGATTCGCTGATTTCAAACGGAATGCCCTTCATGTAATTCTTGGCGATGATCATATGCCACACGGAAAACATCATCGGAAGGACCAGGGCGAAGTAGGTGTTTTTCAGGTGCAGCACCCGCGTGCACAGGATATACCAGGGCGTCAGGCCGCCGTTGAAGAGCGTGATGAAGAAGAAGAAAAAGGAGAAAATGTTGCGCCACTTGAAGTTCGGCCGCGAGAGCACATACCCGGTCAGCGTGGACATGCAAAGCGACAGGGTAGTTCCCACAACGGTCACGAACGCGGTGTTGAAGTACGCGCGCCCGATGCGCGCGGGATTGGTGAACACGAAGCCGTACGCATCCAGCGAGAACGAAGAGGGGATGAGCTGGAACCCTTGGGTCATCAGTGCTTTTTCGCTGGCGAAGGACGACACGAAGATCAGGTAAAACGGGATGACGCAGATCATGCCAAACAGAAACAGCATGACGTAGCCCAAGGAACGGAACGCCATTTCGTTAGGCGGGACTCGGTGATGACGTACTGCGATCATGGGGCTCCCTCCTTAAAACAGCGTATAATCCGGTTGGATTTTTTTAACGATGAAGTTCACCGTCATAATGGTGGCGAAGCACAGCACGGACTGGTAAAGCCCGGCGGCGGCGCTCATGCCCAGATTGGTACCCGACGACAGCGCGCGGTACACGTACAAATCCAGAATATCGGCGGTTTCCAACAGCACGCCGTTGTTGCCGACCATCTGGAAGAACATGCCGAAATCTCCGCGGAAGATTTGCCCCACCGCGAGCAGAAACATGATGACCATCGTGGGAACGAGGTTTGGCAGCGTAATTCTGAATACCTTCTGCCAGCTGTTGGCGCCGTCGATATCGGCGGCCTCGTACATCTGCGTGTCGATGCTGGTAACGGCGCTTAAGTAGATAATGCTGCCGTAGCCCACGCCTTTCCACATGCGGAAGAACACCAAAAGATACGGCCAGGGCGCGGACGTGGTGTAGATGTTTGGCATGGTGCCGCCCAGCGCCTGCACCGCGCGGGTGATGAAGCCGGTGTTGTAATCCAGCAGCGTTTGGATCACCGATACCGCGACGACCCAGGAAACGAAGAACGGCAGAAACATGAAGGACTGGAAGGTTTTTTTGAACCACTTGCTGCGCATCTCGTTGATGATGATGGCAAAGGTGACTTCCAGCGTCATGCCGATGAGGATGAACGCGAAGTTATACGCCAGGGTGTTGCGCGTCAGCGTCCACAATTTGTTGGAGATGATAAGGAAACGGAAGTTTTTCAGGCCCACCCAGGCGCTGCCGAAAATGCCGGACGAATAATTGTAGTTCTTGAACGCGATCACGGCGCCGCCCATGGGGATGTAGTTGAAAATGATCACGTACAAAATGGCGGGAACCAGCAAGAGCAGATAAATGCGGTTATCCCGGAAATCCTTGCGGAATCCGGCGCCGCGCAGCTCTCTTCCCTGTTTGATCATAGGGTCACCTCCCGTTACGGTATACGATGCGAAATCCGGTCAGTTCGTAGTTTTTCGTCCGCGGATACGTCATCCCGGTAAAGAATACGCCCGCGTGATCGTCCGCGCGGTAAGCGCCGCCGCACAGGGGCAGCGCTTCCCCGTGGGTGGAGATCCAGCGCCAGCCCAGCTCGTACCCCTCCCGGTTCTCCTCCGGGTAAAGGCCCAGCAGGTTCATCAGCAGCGGCGGCGTGAGCCCGGGTTGGGCGGCGATTTCCATAAACGCGCTGTTGCCCACGCCCGGGTGTTCCAGGCTGCGCGTCAGGCGTACGCGGCTTTGGGGAGAGTCGTACTTCAGCGTGCCCGGCGTGCCGGGGGCCGCCAGCGCGCCTGTTTCCAGCACGGCTTTCCACAAGGGCGAGTTCAGCCCCAGATCCGCGTCCGGCGCAAACAATTCTTCCGCCGGAATCAGCTGTATTTCGCCGTCCATCAGCCGAAGCCCCGCGTCCCATTCGTTCAGGTTTCCGTTCAGGTCGTAGATGCCGTTCGCGGTGCCGTCGTGCGCCCAGGTAACAGGCCCGCTGCCGCAAAGCGCAAGGCTTCCGCCTTCGGTAATCCCCGCTTCCCCGGGAAACAGAAAGCTGTGCCCGTCCCGGCTGTTGCCGTGCGGCAGGAAGCCATTCCGGCGGCAATGCAGCGCAATGGCCATGCGCAGAGAAAACGGCATCAAAGTCCAGTTGCTGCCCTTGCGCCTGCAATACGCGACGGCCTCGTCAAACCCCAGCCCGAAAATCGGCATACGCAGGGGCAGGGAACAGGCATACCCTTCCAGCAAGCTGCTCTGATACTTGCCGACCAGCAATTCGCCTCCCGCGGAAAACGCGGGGTGCAAAGCGTCGCCGCCCCGGGCCAGCACGTCCTTTTCCCGCAGAGCGGGCACGCGCACCATCACGGAGGGCAGGCCGGCGTCGTCAAACACAACGGTATTGCGGTTGCCCGACAGCGTTTCCACGGCGGCCGTCAGGCGCTCGGCTTCGCTTCCGGAAGCCGCCTGCAGCAACAGCTGCGCGGCTTCTTCCAGCGCCTCGGCTTTCTCTCCCCGGTTTTCCCTGACTTCGTATTCCTTCGCCAGCAAATTGAAAAGAAGCGGGCGTTGTTCCCCGTAGCGATACGGCATCATGCAGTTACACATCCTTCTCCTGCATTGTAATTGACATTCGCGCAGCGGAGGCAATATAATGAATGATGTTTAGGAATATGGAACAGATTGTCTGATAATTTGGAGGCGCACATGCCGTATCCGTTTTTAACCAAGCTCCCGATCTGGATCCAGACCTGTGAACTGGGGTCTATCGACACCTCTTTGTGCCTGCGCTGCGACGAGGAGCAGAACTACATTGTACAGATAATTTCGGGACACTGCAATGTTTTATGGCATAACGAGAAGCGTTCGATGAGCGCGCGTTCCCTGCTGTTTTTGGGCCGCAGCACCCATGCGGAGCTGGTGCGCAGCGCCGAGCAGGAATGCCGCTATGTGTTACTGGCGTTGAAAATGGTACAATCCGCACCCTATCTGGATTTGAACCGTCTCTGCCTGGCCGCGCCGCTTGTTGATTCCTTTTTCGCGCAGAAAACCCGCTTCTGCGTTTTGGAAGACCGCCAGTACGTCAACATGGCGCTGGGTGAAATCCGCTATGAGTGGGAGAACGCGTTAAGCGAAAAAGAAACCGCGCTCCGCAGCACGATTTCCAACCTTCTCGTGCGCATCGCGCGGTGCTTTTACAGCCAGAACTGCTTTACGGGGATAAAATATGTGACGGACGCCAAGAAATGCATTTACCAGTACTTCCAGC
>JAEWTC010000149.1 GCA_023459675.1 Bacillota bacterium
GCCCGGTGTGTTTGAAGCCCGTGGGGCGGACGTAGAATTTGAGGTTTTCAAACGAAAGCACCCAGCGGTCCGGCAGTTTTTTGTAGAACTCCCATTCCCCGCCGCCCGCGGACGAGCGGATATAGCGCGCGTCCGCCGTTTCCCACAGCGCGGGCGCGGCTTTGGGCCAGATCACCTGCGGATCGGGGCGGCACAGCACGACGTTTTTCCACCGCTCCAGCTTTTCGCCGTCGCCGGTGTCCAGCACCTCGTAATCCAGCCATTGATCGCAAAGAAACATGTTAGGCCCCTTTCACGGGAGACGAGTGAGGAATTAGGCATCCGAGGAGAGTGTGTGCCCAGTGGGTGCTTCAGCGAAGCTGAAAACGAGCCGAGGATGGGAGGCAACGGAAGTGAGCGCGTGTCCAGTGGACACAGCCGCGATGCGGCTAGTGAACTAGAGTTGGGAGCTTTGACAGAGTACGGCGATCGGATAAAGGGAGCCGTACGACATGCAAAGCGAGTGGGCGACTGGCAAGGAGCATTACGACAATCAAAGCGAGTGGACATTGGGGTGCGGTTGCTTCGCAGCCGTTTGATCAGGCCTTCTTGATGCCCAGCGTCGCGGGTTTGCCGTTGATATCCCATTCCTGCACGGTATAGGATTCGTCGGCGGCGGGTTGCAGTTCCTTCGCCAGCACGCTTTGCATAATCAGCGCTTTGCCGCCCTCGATGGCAGCGGTAAGTTCCGCGTCCGCCGCGTACGAAACGAGGATGCGGTCGGTCACGTCGAAATCCGCTTCCTTGCGCATGGTTTGGAGCTTAGAGATCACCTCGCGCTGGTAGCCTTCGGCAATCAGCTCGGCGGTCAGGTTGCAATCAAGAACCACGGTGAGGCCGCCGTCGATCTGGGCGGCGAAGCCCTCCTTCTGCACGGCTTCGGTGAGTACGTCGTCCTTCTCCAAACAGACTTCCGTATCGTCGATCATAAATTGTACGGGTTCCCCGGCGGTGAACGCATCCACGACGTCGTTGCCGTCGGCATCCTTGAGCCACGCGCCGATTTTGCCGAGCAGCTTTCCGTACTTCGGGCCGAGGGTGCGCATCTGGGGTTTCAGGTTGTAGGTGGTAAAGGCGCGGGCGTCGTCTGTGAAGACGACCTCCTTCACGTTCAGCTCGTCCGCCAGCAGGGACACAAAGGCGTCTTCCAGTTTCGCGCCTTTGACGTACATGGCCTTGAGCGGCTGGCGCACCTTGAGGGAGGCGAGGTTGCGGCAGGCGCGGCCGAGGCTTACGATGTTAAGCAGCGCTGCCATCTGGCTGTTCAGGGTTTCGTCGATCCGGGTTTCGTCCGCTTCGGGGAAGCGCGAAAGGTGGATGCTCACGGGAGCGGCGGGATCCACGGAACGCACGAGGTTCTGGTAGATATCCTCGGCGATGAATGGCACGAACGGGGCGACTACCTTGGCAAGCGTCACAAGCACCGTGTACAGCGTAACAAACGCTGCCTCCTTGGTGCCGTCCATGCCCTTGCCCCAGAAGCGCTCGCGCCCGCGGCGGATATACCAGTTGGACAGATCGTCCACAAACGCGGTGATGGCGTTGGCGGGCTCGGGGATGCGGTAGTTGGACAAGTCCTCGTCCACCTGCCGGATCAGCTGATGAAGGCGGCTTAAAATCCACCGGTCCATCAGCGTCAAGTCCACGTTTTCAATGGGATGATCCTTGGGATCAAAGTTATCGATATTGGCGTAAAGCACGAAGAAGGCATAGGCGTTTTGCAGCGTGGAGAGGAATTTGCGGCGGCCTTCGTTGACGGCCTTATCCGAATAGCGGGACGGCAGCCAAGGCGCGCTTGCGGTGAAGAAATACCAGCGGACGGCGTCCGCGCCGTGCTTGTCCAGCGCGTCCCAGGGGTTGACGACGTTGCCGATGTGCTTGGACATCTTCTTGCCGTTCTCATCCTGCACGTGCCCGAGCACCAGGCAGTTTTGGAAAGACGCCTGGCCGAACAGCAGCGTGGAGATGGCCAGCAGCGTATAGAACCACCCGCGGGTCTGGTCCACGGCCTCGCAGATGAAATCGGCGGGGAAGCGGTCGGCAAAGATATTCTCATTTTCAAAAGGGTAATGCCACTGCGCGAAGGGCATGGAGCCCGAATCATACCAACAGTCGATGACCTCCGGCACGCGGCGCATGGGCTTGCCGCAATGCGGGCAGGCGATTTCCACGTTGTCGATAAACGGGCGGTGCAGCTCGATGTTTGGGTCCACCGGGCCGATTGCCAACTCCAGCAGCTCCTTGCGGCTGCCCACCACGTGCTGGTGGCCGTCCTCGCACATCCACATCGGCAGCGGCGTGCCCCAGTAGCGCTCGCGGGAAAGGCCCCAGTCCACCACGTTTTCCACGAAGTTGCCCATGCGGCCTTCCTTGATGTTATCGGGCACCCAGTTGACGGAGCGGTTGTTTTTCACCAGCTCGTCGCGCACCCTGGTCATGGCGATGAACCACGCGGAGCGCGCGTAATACAAAAGCGCCGTATCGCAGCGCCAGCAGAACGGGTAGTTGTGCGTAAAGGGCACGGCGGCGAACAAAAGCCCCTTATCCTTCAGGTCGGCGATGATCAAAGGATCGGCTTCCTTGGCGGAAACGTCCGCCCACGGCGTGCCGGGAACAAACTTGCCCTGCGGGTTGACCAGCTGCACAAACGGCAGGCCGTACGCCTTGCCGATGCGGGCGTCGTCCTCGCCGAAGGCGGGGGCGGTGTGCACGATGCCGGTGCCGTCGGTAAGCGTTACGTAATCGTCGCTGACCACATACCAGCCCTTTTCCCGCGGGTAGGCGATCTCCGAAAACCGGTACAGCGGCTCGTATTCCAGGCCCTCCAGCGCCTTGCCCTTCATGGTTTTCACCACCGCGCCGTGCGCGGCGTGATCCCCGAACACCGTCTGCACAAGCGCCTGCGCCAAAATCATGGTTTCGTCGTGCAGCTGGAACTCCACGTAGTTTTCCTTCGCGTTAACGCACACGGCCACGTTGGAGGGAAGCGTCCAGGGCGTAGTCGTCCACGCGAGGATAAATGTGTTCGCCCTTCCCTTCACCGGGAAACGCACGATGACCGAATCTTCGGTCACTTCCTGGTAGCCCTGCGCCACCTCGTGGGAGGAAAGCGCGGTGCCGCAGCGCGGACAATAAGGCACAACCTTAAAGCCCTTGTACAGCAGATCTTTTTTCCAGATCTCTTTGAGGCTCCACCAGATGCTTTCGATATATTCGTCGTGATAGGTAACGTAGGGGTGCTCCATGTCCGCCCAGAAAGCCACGCGGTCGGAAATATCCTCCCACTCCTTCTGGTACTTCCATACGCTTTCCTTGCATTTCTTGATGAATGGCTCGATGCCGTAGCGCTCGATCTCGGCTTTGCCGTCCAGCTGCAGCTGGCGCTCCACCTCCAGCTCCACGGGCAGGCCGTGCGTATCCCAACCGGCTTTGCGAAGCACGTCCTTGCCCTTCATAGCATGGAAGCGCGGAATCAAATCCTTGAACGCGCGCGTTTCGATATGCCCGATGTGCGGGCGGCCGTTGGCCGTGGGCGGGCCGTCGAAAAACGTGAAGCGCTCGTTGCCTTGGTTGACGGCGAAGGATTTGCGGATGACGTCCTCCCGCTTCCAGAACTCGATCACCTTTTTCTCGCGGCTGACGAAATCCATATCCGTGGAGACCTTCTGGTACATGCTGCTCCTCCTAAAAAACAAACCGCCCTGTAAAACAGGACGGAAATCAACTTCCGCGGTACCACCCGTGTTGGCGGCCGAGGCCGCCCGCTTGTAACGCCCTGTAACGGGAGCGCCCGACCCGCCCTGAACCTTCAGGCAGATAGCTCCGAGGTGATGCGACGCGGCTCGTTCCGCCCGGCTCGCACTGGCCCGGGCTCGCTTGGGAACGCGGATCCGCGTCCGTCCTCATCATCGCAGGAAACGATGGAAGGTGCGCACGAACGGTACGCACCCGCCCATTATAGGCAAGAAAACGGCAAATGTAAAGGGGCGGCCGCAGGCGGCGTCAGATGCCTTTGGTTTCCTTGAGTTGCTTGTCAAACAGGCTCTTGTGCTCTTCCAGCAGCTTCAAAAAGCTTTCCTTGAAGGTCCGCGCCTTTTCGCGCAGCGTTTCGTACTCCGCTTCAATGCGTTCCTTTTCGGCGCGTGCGCCTTCGGCGATCGCCTGGGCTTCGAGCTTGGCCTTGCCGACGGTCGCCTCCGCGTCCTGCTGGGCTTTGACAAGCGCTTCGGACGCCTTGCGGTTGGCGTTTTCCACGGCTTCGTCCGCCAGGCGCTGCGCGTTGATCAGGATGCTTTCCAGCGTTTCAGCCGTTCTTGCAACGGGAGGCTGCGCAACGGGTGCGGCAGGCTTTGGCGCGGGCTGCGCAGGCTGCGCGGCGTACTTTGCTTTTTCCGCCTCGCGGTACGCTTCGTCCAGCTCTTTTTCCAGCTGGGCGATCCGGTCCTGCATGGCGACCATCTCGTCGCAGATCTGATCGAGGTATTGATCCACGTCATAGGGATCGTAACCGGCCCCTTTGTAGGCGAACTCTTTGCGTTCGATGTCGGAAACGGTGATACCCATCCGTCATTCTCCTCTCGACACGATATTGGAACGTGTTACAGCAAGACCGAGCGCAGCAGCCTGATGAGCCACGACGCGATCTGGATCAGCAGATAGAGCGCGAGCGGGGAAAAATCGACCCCGAGCTGGGTGAGCTTTGGAAACACCTTAAACAGCAAACGCCGGATCGGGCTTAGGATGGGTTCCACGTAGCGGCGCGCCAGCAGCGTGTAGCGGTGCTGGGGAATAAACAGCGCCATGAGAACGTAAATGAGCACTACCCAGGACGCAAGCCCCAGCAGGAATAAAATGGCGTTGAACAGGAAATTGAGGATACTGACTAGCATAACAAACCTCCGTACGGTTCAGTTCAGAAAGAGGAGGGGTAACCCGCGGCTTGGCGGTCTGCGTACTGCGCGCCAGACGCCCTGCGAAGCGGCGCCTGTTGCTGGGAACGGAACGTGGGGCGCGGCCGCTGGAAGGGGGCGTACGCCGCCTGCTGCTGCGGCGGATAGGGCGCGGTGGTTTCGCCCGCCTGCTCGCTCATGCGGCCGGCATAGGCGGCCGACGCCGCAAAGGGCCTTTCCGGCTGCATCGCCTGGGGCGGAACCTCCTGCGCCTGCTGGAAGGAAAACGCCTGCGCCTCCGGCGCGGAGGTAAAGCGCTTCATGGCGGGGTCGATCATCACGCGCACGTTGGGCGACGCTATGAGGTAAATGCCGCGGTTGGAAATCTTGTGCAGCTGGCAGCCCAGCGTATAGGCCGCCCCGGAGAGCATATCCACGCAGCGCTGCCGCTCGCTTTCGTTGGCGATGTACTCCATGTTCAAAAACACGGAAGCGCTGGTTTTGATGTATTCGATCACCTTGGTGCATTCGTTGCGGCTGCGAAGCAGCATGACGTACTCCACGTGGGAAGGCGTTTGCTGGCCTGGAAAGTTGACGACGTTGGATTCCTGGGGCTGCTGATACGCGGCCTGCTGGTAGGGCGGCTGCTGGTAGGCCTGCTGTTGGTAAGGCGCTTGCTGCGGTTCCGTGCGGCGGTGGCGCAGATCCTGCTGCATACCCTGCGCAAAACCGTCCTGCCGGGAAGCCGGATCCTGCTGGGAACGGTAGGGCACGCGGCCGTTATACGGGTCCGCCGCGGCGGCGTCGAAACGCTCCGTCGGCCCGGCCGCGTCCTGCGGGAAGCCTTCTTCGGGCGCCTCGTAGGCGCGTTCCCCCGCCATGGAACCGTAAGCGTCCTGCGCTTCGGCGGAGCCGTAATACCCGCGCGGATGATAGCCGCCGTAGGCGGCCTGCGCGTTATCGTTGTTTTTGCCGGTCAGCCAGCCGGTGACCCGTTGCAAAACGCTCAACTGCTTTCCTCCTGCCCAGCGCCACGCAAGTGGCTCGGTGTGATATTCTATGACGCGCGGCTGCGGTACAGCGCGGTGCCGACCCGCACCATCGTGGCGCCGCAGCGGGCGGCGATTTCGTAATCGTTGCTCATCCCCATGGAGAGCTCGCGCATCTCCACGCCGGATACCGCTTCGGCTCTGAGGTTTTCAAACAGCGTGCGCATCCCCCGGAAGTAACGTTCCAAAAGCGCCTCGTCGTTCGTCAGCGGCATCATGGCCATCAGCCCGCGGATTTGGATGTTTCGAAAATCCTTCATCTGCCGGAGAAACGGCAGAACCTCGTCCACGGTAAAGCCGGTTTTCTGGTCCTCCTGCGCGATGTTGACCTGCACCAACGCGGGTACCACGCGGCCGACCTGCGCCGCGCGGCGTTCCACTTCCTGCGCAAGCGACAGCCTGTCCAGCGAATGGAGCAACCATACTCGATCTATTATATCTTTAACTTTGTTGGTTTGCAACCGTCCGATCCAATGCAGGTGAAAATTTGCCGCGTCACCCATTTGTAATAACTTCGGCAGCGCAACCTGAACACGGTTTTCCGCAATATCTTGTACGCCGATGGAACCCAAAGCACTAACGACCTGCGCCGATACCGTCTTCGTCACCGCGATCAATTGCGCGGGCGCAGAATTTTCGTATGTATTTTTGCGCAAATTGCACAATACTTCGTTCACATTTATTTTAAGGTTTTGTAATGTAATGGCCGATAAATCGGTCAAGCTGTAAAGATTGGGGTCTGCAAACGCTTGCGAAGCCATCGCTTCTCCCTCCTATTGGAACAGGCGCACGGTTTGGCCGGATACAAGCGCGCCGGTTTGAACGGGCGACACATACACGCCGTCCGCCTGTTCGGATATCACGGTAACGGGGATGAACACCAGAGAACCGTCCTCCAGCACGCGCACAACGCCCTTTTGATCGTTCTGTACGTACAGGGCGGCCTTAGGTACCAGGAGGCTGTCCACATATTCGCTGAGCTCCGCCTGGCAGGTGCGCATGTAGAGCACCGGGGTGACGTCGCCCACCACCCCGAGGCGCAGCAACAGCTCGCCGCCGGAGCGGGTGTAGCTGATCACCTGGGCGTTGACGGTGGTGGTGGAGAAGTTCTCCAGCTTCAGCTTGTACACGGAGCTTTCCACCGGCGTCCAGACGCTGTCCTTCACGAGCATCAGCACGGCGTAGTTATCCTTGCGCACAAGGCGGTAAATATCGGTTTTCCCACGCTCCGCGATATCCAGCTCCGGCTTTTGGCCGTTGAACATCTGCCGGACCTCGGTCGGGGTATAGGTGAGGTATTTCTGCGGGGTGAGGGCGTACTCGTATCCGTCGGTGTAAAACGAGATAATGCTTTCCTGCGTCGCCGCGCGCTGCTTGATCCAGCTGTCGATGCGCTTCTGCTGGGTTTCCTCGTCGTCATACAGGCGGCTCAGCCGCATATCGGAGGAATATTTGGAGCGGAAATACGCCTGCCGCTCGTCGATTGCGGTTTGCAGGATGGTTTCCTGGTTGATCAGGTTGCCGCGCGCGCCGTGTACCAGCGCGCGCACTTCCAGCCCGCGCTCGATGGCCTGGCCGTTGAGCCGGTCCATTTTCTGGTCGTAGGCGGTTTCGGTGTCCAGAAGCGATTGCTGGTATTTTTTGATCTGATTGCGGTAATCCTGCAGGGTGGAAATTTCCTTGCTGGAATAGCCCGTGGAAAACACATAGCACACCACGTCGCCGCGCTGTACAAGGCTTCCCTCCCGGGCGATATATTCAATGTTTTGCACGCCTTCGTCGGTATACACGCTCTCGTTGCGCACGATCATCGCATCTCCCAGGTGCACGCTGCCAAGCGACGCCGTTTCCACGATGGCCGTGGTGGGCTTGGGCTCCTGGAGGCTTGCAAGGATCAGCCAGGCGACGCCGCCCAGCAGGCCTACGATGACCATCGCCTGCAGGATGCGCACCAGCGGGCTACGGTTCTGGCGGCGCATCTGCCGCCTGCGTTTGCGTTCCTTCTTTTTGGCCAGCTCCGCCTTGGCCTGCTGCATGGCCTGCCATTCCAGCAGCTCCTGGGGCGACATCTGCAGCTGCGCGGCCTGCATGGCCGCCCACTGCTCGTTGGTCATCGGCGGCACGTTCTGCTGGGGCTGGACGGGCGGATAGCCGTTTACGGCGCGCCACTGCGCGTATTGCTCGGGCGTCATATTTTGGGGCCAGGGGTCGTTGGAATAGGGATCAAAGTTCCCGCCGTTTTGCATTGCGCGCCTCCTTCCCCAGCCTGTATGGATCCGTTGAGCAGGCGGCGCCTGCCGCACGCCCGAGCGTAAACGGTTGCGGAAAAAGCCCGCAAGCCTTATGCAGCCGGAGCCACGCTCAGGCTCCGCTTTCCTCAATGGCGCGCAGCCGCTGCAAAACGCGCCGTTCCATGCGGGAAATCTGCATCTGGGATACGCCCATCTGCTTGGCTACCTCACGCTGGCCCAAACGCTGGGCGTAGCGGAGGGTTAACAACTTTCGTTCCTTTTCGTCCACCTTGGAAAATATCCAGTTCAGCCACTGGCTGCCTTCCACTTCGCCGTAGCCCTTGTCCTCCGCGCCCAGCATCGCGCCGACGTCCAGATCGCGGTCCTCGCCCACGGGCGCGTCCAGCGACACGACCTCGGTTTGCTGCCGCATGTCCAAAAGCATCAGCAGCTCGTCCTGCGTGATCTGCATCGCCTCCGCCAGTTCCCTGGCGGACGGCTCCCGCAGGTGGTCGCGCTCAAACTGCTCGCGGGTCAGCTGCATGTGGTAGAGCTTCTGGCGCATGTCGCGCGGCATGCGCATGCCGCCCGTCTTATCGCGGATATAATTGCGCACGTCCCCGGCGATGGTGGGCACGGCGTAGGTCACAAAGCGGAAGCCGCGGCTCAGGTCGAAGCGCTCCACCGCCTTGAGCAGGGCGATGCTCGCTACCTGCTGCAGGTCCTCGGTTTCGATTCCCCTGCCCTCAAAACGGCGCGCAACAGCCCTGGCCAAGGGCAGATAGCCTTCGACCAGCTGATCCCGGATGGGTATCGCACGGGTGAGTGCGTATTCCTGAAACAACGCCCCCATGCGCTCCTCGTTCGTCATGTTCACAAGTTCCTTTACAGCGGAAGCGAGAAACCGATCGAGCCCACGCCGCACGCGTCGTGCAGCAGGGTAACGTCCGGCATGAGAGTTTCCAGCACGCAGCGGCTGAGCTCCGTATCGTTTTGTGGTCCGTCCTGCGTTTCGTCGGCACGGATTGCCTGGAAACAGCAATGCATGCGTTCCCCGTCCACCCAGGCTTTCAGCTCAATCCGCGCGGCCTTGCGCTGCTGGTGCAGCAAACAATCGCAGCACTCGTCCGTCGCCGCGCGTACATCGTCGATCAGCCCGACGTCCAGCCCGGCGATCATTCCCAGGCCGCTGAGCGCCATCCGCGCCAACAGTACGAACTCCTGCGTCGCAGGCATATTGAGCAGGATTTCCCGATGCTCCGCATTCATTGGTTTCGCCTCTTTCACCGTGCCTCATTGGAAGGGTCGGTTCCCATTATGCTACCATATCCGGCAATCGTTTGGCAAGCCGCCGCGCCGGATGCACGGCTCGCGCAAGCTTTTTTACGCGGCGGGAAACAGAAGGTCGTAGCCCATTTTGACAAGCAGAAGCCCAAGCACGCACAGCATCATCACCCGCACCAGGCCGCCGCCTTTGCGGATGGTCATGCGGCTGCCAAGCGTCGAGCCGATCATCGAGCAGATCCCGGCCGGGATGCCCAGCAGAAACAGCACGTTTCCCGTTGCGATCAGGCTGATCAGCGCCGCAACGTTGCTGGCAAGGTTGACGACCCGGCCCGTGCCGCTGGCGTTCACCGCTTCCATGCGGAAAACGTATAAAAACAGCAGAATGAGGAACGTTCCCGTGCCGGGGCCGACCAGGCCGTCGTAAAAGCCGATGCCGCTGCCGATGAGAAACGAAAGCCAGAACGATGTTCCCGCGGCAAGCGTGCGCGGCTCCTGCCGCTTTGGCTTGCGCAGCGTGAACACCGCGGCGACGGGGATGCAGCACAGCACCAGAATGCGAGCCGTGTCCTGCGGGAGCGCGGTGAGCGTGAGCGCGCCCAGCGTGCCGCATACAAGGGAGCCCAGCACCGCCGGAACGGCCACGCGCAGCACAATTTTCCCGGCTTTGGCATAGTTCACCGTCGCCGCGGCCGCGCCCATCATGGCGGACAGCTTATTGGTGCCGGCCGCAAGCGTGGGCGGAAGGCCCGCCAGATAATAGGCGGGAAGCGTCAGGATGCCGCCTCCGCCCGCGATCGAATCCAAAAAGCCCGCGAGGAGCGCCAGCGGGCAGACGATCAGAAACATCTCGGCGGTCAGCGTCATACGGTACCCTCGTTTTCATCGGGAAGTTTTTTCAAAAGCAGCGGAATCAACACCGTGCATACCAGCGGGCTGAACGCGAAAAACCGCGCGTCCTTGCCGCAGAGCAGCGCCATGGTGCCCAGATTGTAGCAAAGCACCGGCAGCGCCAGCAGCAGCGCGCCCAGCCCGTTCTGCCGCAGCGCCCAGAGCGCCGCCAGCAGCATCAGCAGAAACGAAACGCCGATGTTGCCGTAATAATACCGCAGCGGAAACACCGTGTACGGCGCGGTCAGCACGTTCTTCACCGCCTGCCCCACGCGGTTCAACGTGCCGCTGAGCACAGGAACGGCGGGCAGGTCCCGCGAGTTGCGCACGGCAATCAGCGCGTCGCCCTCGTACCCGATCCCCCATACCAGATCGGTGACCCCGGTAACGGCGAAAAACGCCGTGCGGGGCGAGCCCTTGGCGGCGCTTGCCGCCATGCGCAGGATATCCGCAAGCGTCACCCGGGCGACGGCTTCCCGCGTTTGGCCGAACTTGATGGAATTGTAGACGTGCGGCTGGTAAGCCTCCCACGCCGCATCATCGGCCATCCGCCGGGTGAACGCGAGGGTTTCGGCGTCCAGCGCGGCGGGGTTCGCGGCGCGCACGTCGCTGATGACCGTCATGGGAATGCCCACGCTCTCCTCCAGCGCGTTGTTGGGGTACGAAACGTGCAGCGCGCTATACAGCGGCCCCCAGACCAGCGCGAGGCAGGCGGCAAACACCGACGCCGATAAAAGCAGCGGCCGGAGCTGCCCGCGCAGGCAGAGCAGCGCCGTGAGCAGCAGCGTGCCCGTGAAGAAAAACGCGTTGTGCCGCACCATGGTGCAAAACGCGAGCGCAAGCCCGAAGGCGGCGGCGTTTTGCCACCGCGCCAGCCATTTGCCGCGGCTGCAGTACAGGTTCACGGTATGGGCAAGCAGAACCGCCACGCCGACGGTCATGGCGTTGTCTTTCCACAGATACATCA
>JAEWTC010000150.1 GCA_023459675.1 Bacillota bacterium
AGGGGCAGCGCAATCGCGATGATCAGCCACGGATGATTCGCCAAGCCAAGTCCCCCTTCGGTATGGACGACTACCAGATGACCAGATAGAACAGCAGGAGAAACAAACCGACGCAAAACAGCAGAAGGCTGTAGCTCATCGAGCGTTTCAGCCTGCGCATGGACTGGTTGATTTCCTCATTGCCAGCCGCAAGGATGCAGCAGAAATCCACGTCGAACGGGTTTCGGCGGCGCACCGTTTGGTTGAGGAGCGCGACAACGCCGTTGAGCAGGCTGCCCAGCGCCCAGGTGAAGCGGTTGCCGCCGGGCATGGGTACGCGCCATGCGCGCACGCGCAAAAGCGCCCGGCGCAAGGCCGCAAATATCCACTCCGGCAAGGAGGCAAGCGCCCAGCCGCAGGCGGAAACAAAACCGGCAAGCGCCTTGAAAAGCGGGCGGTACACGCGGTCCTCCAGATCCAGCCACGCGGGTTTGCGGTCAAAATAGATACGCCCGGACGCGGTTTTCTCGCTGAGCAGCCCGCGTACGACCAGCCCGTACAGCGCGGCCCCGATCCCGATCGTCACCGCCGCGCCGCGCAGCGCCTCCGCCGTAAAATAGAAACCCGGCAAGGCCTTCGTATGCAGGAACCCCGCGCTCAGCCGCCCGACGCCGTCCATGAAAACGGATGGGAACACGCCCAGCAGCACCACGGCGGCGGCGCAGACGGAAAGAAGCGCCGCCGAGCTTTTGGACGCGTACCGCACGCGCGGGACGGCGCAGGGCTTTGCGCCGCGCTCCCAGAACACGCAAACGTACAGCTTCAGGCTATAGGCCGCCGTCAGCGCGCCCGAGAGGATGAACAGCCACTCCGCCGCCCGGTACAGGGCCGCGCCCTGGGACAACGTCCCGATGTACAGGGTCAGCCCCTCGTGCAGCAGGGTTTTGCTGGCATAACCGGAAAACAGCGGCACGCCCGCAAGCCCCAGCAGCGCGCACAGGAATATGAAGTGGAACAGGGGTTTGCCGCGGCCAAAGCCGCGCAGCGCATTCAGGTGCAGCGAGGGCGATTGCAGTGCCGCGATACCCGCGCACAGAAACAGGATGAGCTTGAACAGCGCGTGGTTGACCATATGGCCGACCAGCCCCTGCGCCGCAACGCCGCCACCGTCCTGCAAAAGCCCGTACAACCCCGCGCCCAGCAGAATGAAGCCGATCTGGCTCATGCTCGAACAGGCGAGGATGCGCTTCATCTCCACGGATAGCAGCGCGAGCACTGCGCCGGCAACCATGGTTACGACGCCCAACCAGAAGATCAGCGTATGCCACGCGGGGGACGCCCACAGGAAGTTCCCGGAAAGGATCAGCACGCCGAACACGCCCGTTTTCAGTAGGATGCCCGAAAGCAAAGCGCTCGCCGGTGCGGGCGCAACCGGGTGCGCCTTGGGCAGCCATACGTGCAAGGGCGCCGCGCCCGCCTTTGCGCCAAAGCCCACGAGCATCAACGCCGCGGGCGCAAACAGGCGGGAGGCGGCAATACCGTCCGTCGCGGGGCGCCCGGCCGAATAGCGGGCGCTTAGCAGGGAGGAGGGCAGCAGGAGCATCCCCAGCAGCAGGCACAGCCCGCCGATGACCGCGATCCACAAATAGGTCTGCGCGGCGCGCAGGGCTTCCGGCGTTTCCTCCTGCGCAACCCACGGATAGCTGGACAGGGACATAATTTCAAAAAACACGATGGTCGTAAGCAATTGATCCGAAATAAACACGCCGATGACCGCAGACAGCGTGACGAGCGTGAAGAACGCGTACCGCGGCACGCCGTGCTTTTTCTCGAAGTACGAAAGCGAGAACATGGAGGACGCCGTCCATAAAAGCGCCGCAAGCCAGGCAAGCAGCGCGCGGAAACCGTCCGCCGCAAGCGAAAGCCCCCCTACGCCGAACGCTTCCCACGCAAAGACGCTTGTCCGCCCGTGCAGCGCGCCCCACAGCACCCAGGTAAGCACGGCAAACACGGCCGCGGAGATGCCCGCAAGCAGGAAAAGCGCGTGCCTTGCCTGCCTGCGCCCAAGCGCATAGGCGGCCGGCGCGCCCAGCAGCGGAAGAACGACCGCGATCGGCAGCCAAATGTTTCCCTGCAAGCCGTTCCCCCTCCTTCCCGTTCCCGCCGGACTTACAGCCCCGCGATCTGCCCAAGGTAATCCGCCAGCGGGCCGGAGAAAAACACCAGCGCAAGAATCACGAACACCAGCACAAAAAACGGCGCCAGCATCTGCCAGCCGGGATCTAGTTTTTCGGGCTTGCCGTTTTCCAGCGGCAGGGTAAACGCCGTGACCGCCGGTTTCAGCAGGTACGCAGCGGTAAACCCGGCGGAGATCAGCAAGGCGATCACGCCCAGCACGCCCACAAAGTGCCCGCTCGCGAACCCGGCGGTCGCAAGCGCCCACTTGCTCTGGAATACGATGAAGGGCGGAACGCCCACCAGCACCACGGCGCAGAAGGTGAACACCGTCGTTACCACGGGCATCTGCCGGTAGAGCCCGCGCAGTTGCTGCACATACTCGCGCCCCGTTCGCACCATAATCGCGCCCGCGCAGCTGAACAGCGTCAGTTTGACCAGGCTGTGAAACACCATATGGAAAAGCCCGGCCTGAAACCCCAGCGGCGTGAGCAGCATCAAACCGAACAGCATATAGCTGAGGTTGGAAATCGTGGAATAGGCAAGCCTGCGCTTCAAGTGCTGCTCGTGCACCGCCTTGGCGCTGGCGAACAGGATGGTAAACACCGCCATGGACAGGCACAGCGTTTGCGCCCACGTACCGGCAAGAAGCGCCGGGCCGTATACGTAGTAGGCAAGCCGCGCCACCGAAAACACGCCCGCGTTGACAACCGCCACCGCGTGCAGAAGCGACGTGACCGGCGTCGGCGCGATGGACGCTGTGGGCAGCCAGCCGTGCAGCGGAAACACCGCCGATTTGACCCCGAACCCGAAAAACCCCAGCACGAATAAAAGCAGCATCATCCCGTGCGGGGCCTGCGCCAGGGCGGGAATCCCGCCGTACACAAACGTGGTGGTATCGCTGTAGGAAAGCACGCCCACCAGCGCGAGAAAGCCGAGCGACGCCGCCCCCAGGGAGTAATACAGGTATTTGCGGCCCGCGTACATGGCGGCGCGGCTGAACCCGTGCGCCACCAGAAACACCGTGGCAAGCGTCAGGGCTTCGAAAAAGAAGAAGAGCGTAAACAGGTTGGCCGCCGAGGCGATGACCAGCGCGATGGAGTATACCAGCAGGTACTGCCCGAAGAAGGCGTTCTCACCCGACTGGTGCTCCATGTATTCGAACGCGTACAGCATCGCAAGCGGCCACAAGAAAGCGATCAGCCCCGCGAACACCGAGCCCATGCCGTCCAGCCGGAAAGTAAGGGTCATGCGCGGCGTGAACTCCAGCAAAAGATAGCTTTCCCCCGGCTGCACGAACAACGCGAGGTATACGAAAACCGAGGTCGCCACGGTGAACAGAATGCTGATCCAGCGGCGGATGCGCCGGCCTTTTCTGCCCAGGGTGAAGATCAGCGCGCTGCCCAGCAGCGGCAGGAGAAACGCAATCAGTAACATGCCCGCCCTCCTATAGCAGCGAATGCGCGATGGCTTCCACGGCGTTTCGCAGCGGTACGGCGTAAAGCCCCAGCAAAAGCGAAAGCGCGGCAAGCAGGGTCAGCGGCCAGAGCATGCCCGCGGGCGCTTCCCGCAGGGCAAGCGTTTCCGTCTCCGCGCCTGGGAAGAACGCGGCCGTGGACACGGGCAGAATATAGCCCGCCGTCAGCAGCGCGCTGACCAGCAGCACCACGGGACCAAGCCAGGCAAACACGGCCGTTCCGCTTTGCACCGCGCCCTGCGAAAGCACCCATTTGCTCATAAACCCGCTCAGCGGCGGAATGCCGATCAGGCTGACGCCCGCAAGCGTAAATCCCCACAGGGTGACGGGCATGCGCTTGCCCAGGCCGCGCATCTGGTCCACGTCGGCGGTGCCGCCGGTGCCGATGATCGCGCCCGCGCACAGGAACAGGCAGGTTTTCATCACGGCGTGGAACACCGTATGCAAAAGCGCCCCCTGCAGGGCAAGCCCGTTGGCCATAAACAGCCCGAACAGAATATAGCTCATCTGGGAAACCGTGGAGTACGCAAGCCTGCGCTTGATGTGCTTTTGCCTAAGCGCCTGCGCGGAGCCGATCAGCGCCGTGGTCAGCGCAAGCGACAATAACGCCGTCTGCGGCCAGGTTCCGCGAAACGCACCCGGCCCGACCACGAAATACAAAACGCGGAGAATGCACAGCGCGCCCGCCTTCACCACCGCGCCGGAAAGAACGGCGCTTGCCGGGGTCGGCGCAATCGGGTGCGCGGTGGGCAGCCAGCCGTGCATGGGAAACAGCCCCGCCTTCGTGCCAAAGCCGATCATGCAGATGAAAAGCACGGCGAGAAACAGCCCGGACGGGCTTTGCAGCAGCGCCGGTTCCAGCGAGCCGCCCGGTACGAACGTGTTCGCGGTGGTGTGGAGCGTCAGGTAGATTACGCCAAACAGCCCCATCAGCGCGCCGGCGATGGAATACAGCAGAAACTTTACGCCCGCCGCCACCGCTTCCTTCGTGCGGTCAAACAGCACGATGGGGAACGTGCACAGCGTGAGTGTTTCGAAGAACAGGTACATGGTCACAAGCGACCCCGCCATGCTCAGCGACATCAGCGCGAACAACGCCAGAAAATAGAACGCGTAGAACTTCACGGGGTTGTGGTGATGCTTGAAATACGAAAACGAGTAAAATCCGGCGATAGCGAAAATGCCGGAGAACACCAGCGCGAACAACCTGCCCGCCGCGTCGCTCTGCAGGATAAACGTCACGCCCGGCGCCACGGTAAACAACGCCTGCCGCGCGTCGCCCACAAACAGCAATAGCACGGCCGCCGCGAACGTAAGCGCGAACCCAACCCCCGCCAAAACCGGCCGGAAGCGGCGCGAAAACAGGAAGAACAGCCCGCACGACAGCGGTATGGCCGATGGAACAAGCAGCAGGAAACTATGCATGCGGGTCTCCTTTACGCCAGGTGTTCAAGC
>JAEWTC010000151.1 GCA_023459675.1 Bacillota bacterium
TCGATCCAGTTTTGCTTGCGGGCGGCCAGCTTGGAATTACTGGCGATTTTGAGCGTTGGCACCGGCCCGCCGAACGGCGTGCCGCGGCCCGTGGAAAACAGAACGATCTGCGCGCCCGCGGCGGCAAGCGCCGTGGTGGAGATCAGGTCGTTCCCCGGCGCGCTCAAAAGGTTCAGCCCGTTTACTTCCACGCGCCCCGCGTAGGGAAGCACGGCGCGCACCACGGCGGAACCGCTCTTTTGCGTGCAGCCCAGCGCTTTGTCTTCCAGCGTCGTGATGCCGCCCTCCTTGTTGCCGGGGGAAGGGTTCTCATAAATCGGCTGGTTGTGTTCCTCGTAATAGCGTTTGAAACTGTTGATCATCCCCACCGTATCGCGGAACACCGCCTCGGTTTCGCACCGGGCCATCAAAAGCGTTTCCGCGCCGAACATTTCCGGCACCTCGGTAAGAATGGTGGAACCGCCCATGGCGATGAGCTGATCCGAAAAGCGCCCGATGAGCGGGTTGGCGGTGATGCCGGAAAACCCGTCCGAGCCGCCGCATTTGAGGCCGATCACCAGCTGATCCGCGCCGATTTCCTCGCGCTTGTCGCTTTGCATGCGCGCGGCAAGCTCCGTCAAAAGACGCATGCCTTCTTCCAGCTCGTTTTCCGTTTCCTGGGTCACCAGAAAGCGCACGCGTTCGGGGTCGAATGCCGGCATCCGTTTGCGGATCTCCTCCACGCCGCTGTTCTCGCAGCCCAGGCCCAGCACCAGCACGCCGCCGGCGTTGGGGTGTACGGCAAGATCCGCAAGGATCCCGCGGGTGTTTTCCTGGTCGTCGCCCATTTGGGAACAGCCGTAAGGATGCTCAAACGCGCTGACCCCCTCCACCGCGCCGCCGACCAACGCCTGCGCCTGATTGCGCAGGGTGCGGGCCACGTCGTTCACACAGCCGACCGTGGGGATGATCCACAGCTCGTTGCGGATGCCGGCGCGGCCGAATTTGCGCCGGTAACCCATGAAGGTACGCGCGGGCGCGCTTTGCATGGTCACAGGCGCGGGCGTATATTGGTAGGCAAGCTCGCCCGCAAGCTGCGTGCGCACGTTATGCGTATGCACGTGTTCGCCCGCGGCGATTGTTTGCGCAGCCGCCCCGATGGGCAGCCCGTATTTGAGAACCGCGCCGCCCGCCGGGATCGGCCGGATAGCGATCTTATGCCCTGCGGGGATGTCTCCCGCAAGCGCGGCGCCGAGTTCCTGTATTTTCTCTCCACGCCCCAGCGGCTGCAGGGCAACCGCCACGTTATCGTCGGGATGGATGACAAGGATTTGTTTCATGGGATACCCTCCGGCGCCGAAGCGCGGTCATGTAAATAGTTTCATTCCCGTTCTCATCATACGCAACTTTTGCGTTTCCGTCAATCCTTCTCTCCGGCAAGGTTTTGCGCGGTGGATTTTCAGGTATCGCTTGCAATTTTCCCGGCAGCCCCTATAATAAGGGGTAATATAAGGTAAGTGTTTACATCGCCCGCGTTCCGGTGAACAGACGCTTGCCGCAAGGAGTGTTTTGCATGAAACCGTTCATGGATCAGGATTTTCTGCTCAATACGGAAACCGCGAAAAAGCTCTATCACGAGGCGGCGGCAGGCTGCCCGATCCTGGATTATCATTGCCATATCAACCCCCGGGAGATTTACGAGGACCGGCGGTACGAGAACATCACGCAGGTATGGCTGGGCGGGGATCATTACAAGTGGCGGCTGATGCGCTGCGCGGGTGTGCCGGAGCGCTTCATCACAGGCGGCGCGAGCGACCAGGAAAAATTCCGGAAGTTTGCCGAGGTGCTGTCCAAATCCATCGGCAATCCGGTGTACCACTGGAGCCATCTGGAGCTGCAGCGTTACTTCGGCTATCACGGTGCGCTGAGCCCGAAAACCGCGGACGAGGTGTGGGCCATCGCCGGGGAGAAGCTCAAAAGCGACGGCTATTCCGCGCGCGGGCTGATTGCCCGGAGCAACGTGGCGCTGATCTGCACTACGGACGACCCGCTGGACACCCTGGAGTGGCACCAAAAGCTTTCCGCGGACCAAACCTTTGCCACCAAGGTGCTGCCCGCCTGGCGGCCGGACAAGGCCATGAACATTGAAAAGCCAGATTTCGCCGAGTATCTGCAAAAGCTCGGCACGGTTTCCGGCGTCGCCATCACCTCCTTCGAAACGCTGAAGGCCGCCCTGCGCGCCCGGCTTCAGTACTTCGGCGAGAACCGCTGCTCGCTGAGCGACCACGCGCTGGATTACGCGATGTTCGCGCCTGCGCCGGACGCGGAGATCGAGCAAATTCTTGCCGACCGGCTTGCGGGCAAAACGCCTGGTGAACAGGACGTATTAAAATTCAAGACCGCGTTCATGCTGTTCGCGGCCGCGGAATACAGGCGCATGGGCTGGGTGATGCAGCTGCATTACGGCTGCCGCCGTAACAACAACCCCGTTGCCTTCCAAGCGCTCGGCCCGGACACGGGCTACGACGCGATCGACACCTACACGCCCTCCGCCCAGCTTGCCGCGCTGATGGGCGCGATGGAGGCCGCGGGCGGCCTGCCCAAGACCGTCCTCTACAGCCTGAGCCCGGCGGACAACGCCGCCATCGACAGCGTTTGCGGCTGCTTCCAGACCGACGAGGCCATCGGCAAGATCCAACACGGCTCCGCCTGGTGGTTTAACGATCATTTCGCGGGGATGACCGAACAGTTGACGTCGCTTGCCAACCTCGGCTACCTGGCCGGGTTCATCGGCATGCTGACGGACAGCCGGTCGTTTTTAAGCTATCCGCGGCACGAGTACTTCCGCCGCATCCTGTGCCGGATGCTTGGCGAATGGGTGGAGGACGGCCGTTACCCCGCGGATTTTGAAACGCTTTCCCGGATCGTGAAAGGCATCTGCTACGACAACGCCAAGGCGTACTTCGCGTTCGACTGAGACAGGCCAACGCGCGCCAGCCGCATGACGCCCACGCGACGTGATATGCAGACGTTACGCCGGGCGGCGCTGGAACGCGGAACCCGTCTGGCGCCCGGCAATCCACCGCTGTTCCCCCGCATGCGCCAGACGCATGCGGGGGTTCGCTTTCAGGGGCCGGCGGCGGATGGTTTCCGGCCGGAGCCCGGGCGTGCATACCGCTTTTTGCCGAAAAACCCGCTGCGGGGATGGCGGCGCTGCCGGGCCTATAGTATACTGAAACGGTATATCATCAACAGGAGCATTGCCATGCACAAGATTCAACCCTACGTACTGCTTGCGGCGCTCTGCATCGCCGCCGAAGGCCTCGCGCTGCTGCTGCCGCTGCCCTCGGG
>JAEWTC010000152.1 GCA_023459675.1 Bacillota bacterium
CTAACCCGCCGATCATCCGGGCTTCGTCGCGAACGCCGATCTGGCGCAGCTCAATGCGCGTATGAAAAACGGACGCCAGATCCTTGACCAGGGAGCGGAAGTCTACGCGGCCGTTGGCCGTAAAGTAGAAAACGAGCTTGGAGTTATCAAACGTCTGTTCCGCCTGCACCAGCTTCATTTCCAGCTGATGCTCCGCGATTTTCTTAAAGCAAACGTCAAACGCCCGCTTCTCGAACTCCTCATTCTCGCGCATATGAACCATATCTTCCGGCGTTGCGATGCGAAGAATCGGTTTCAGCGGAGCCTCCAGCGTTTCCTCGGGGGCTTCGCGCATGCCCGTAATCACCTGGCCGAGCGCCTGGCCGCGGATGGTGTCCACAACGACAAAATCGCCCGGATTTGGCCAGAGGCCGACCGGATCGAAATAAAACAGTTTCCCCGCGTTTTTAAAGCGTACGCCTACGATTTTTGCCATGAACGTTTAGCCTCCAATAGTTTGAATATCAGCTGGTCTATCGTTGATTGCCAATTGACATTGCTCATTTTCAATTTCCTGGCATAAAACACCTGTTCGATGAGGTTTGTCAAGTCCTGCCGGGATGCGTTTTGTATGGATGCAATCCAAGGGGAATCCAGTAATTTTGCGTTCAGCAAGCCTGTTTTAACCAGCAGACACTGCTGCAAGTACCGTTCCAATAGGAACAGGATCGATAAGGCATTTGCGCCCGCATCCTTAAGCGCCGCCGAACAAACAACCGCGTCCCGCGCGCTGGATACCTGCAGCAATTGCCGCAGAGCCGCTTCATTGGCGCCGCCGGCCTGTTCATCCAATACGGTGAGCGCCTCCCCCACGTTGCCGCCCGAAAGTACGGCCGCGTACTGCGCTTTTTCCTTGGAATATCCGAGGTTTTGCAAGTGGCGTACCAACACCTCTTCAGGCCAGGGCGTGAGCTTGAAAACGAAGCAGCGCGAGAGGATGGTATCCAGCAGCGAGCTGGCATCGTGGGAAAGAAGGAAATACGTAATGCTGACGCTTGGCTCCTCCAGAGATTTCAGCAGGCAGTTCTGCGCCTGCGGCGTAAGGCTCTCCATCGGTTCGATGATCACGATCCGCTGTCTGCCATCCAAAGAATACATGGAAACGTCGGAAATCAGTTCGCGGATGCGATCCACCGGGATTGCCTTGTTGTCCTGCGGAGCGATTTCCGTTACGGATGAATGTTTCCCCTCGCGGCTCTGCTTGCATTGGCTGCATATACCGCACGGAGGAGTATTGCTTTCACATAGCACCAGAGAGGCAAGGTAACGTGCGAAAGTTAATTTTCCGATGCCCAGCTCTCCGCTGAAGAGATAGGCGTGCGCATACCTGCCGGAGCGGAACTGTGCAATAAGGCGCTCATAACGGGCGCCGATGAAGCGATACTCCATGCACACGGGCGGCATTCCCGTGTTTTGTGCCGTGGCGGTGAAATCCAAAACCGTTTCCTCAATACTTCAGGAATTGATCAACGGTCAGCACGAATACCGTTGCGCCGCCTACCAAAACCTCAAAAGGAAAAGGAGTGTATGTGCCGGTGGAATTGATCATCGGCGATGGCGATGATGTAACCTGCTTTCGGCTTTTGCATATTCTCTCAATAATGCCGATCGCGCTGTCCGCCTGTTCGTCTTCCACGCCTGCCAGAAGCGTGGTATTGCCCGAGCGCAGAAACCCTCCCGTGGTCGCAAGCTTCGTTACACGGAAGCCTTCCGTCATCATTTCGTTGATCAGTCGCTGAGAATCCTCATCCTGCACAATCGCAACAAGCAACTTCATGTTCCCAGCCTCCTTGTTCGCTCTCTTGTTCAGTTTACCGCATCGGGGGCAAAAAATCAATCCTCATTGTGCCTTCGCTATTTTATTGAAGGAATTCATGCGTGTTTTGCTTGCAATCATTGCGGATAGGTTGTATAATTCTTAATTGGCACATCCTTGCACCGCGCAGTGATGCGGTGCCATAAGTCCAAGAGGAGGTGAAAGAATGAATAGGTACGAACTGACCTATATCATCAACACAGCACTGGAGGAAACCGCCAGGAAAGAATTGATTGAGAAGTTCACGGAACTGATCAAGCAAAACGGCGGTGAAATCGAGAAGGTTGATGAAACATGGGGCAAGCGCCGCCTGGCATATCCCATCAACGATATGCCCGAAGGCTATTACGTGCTCACGACGTTCAAAGCGTTAGGGCCCGTAAACAAAGAAATTCAGCGTAATCTTGAGAACAGCGATATGATCCTTCGCTATCTCATTATCAAACTGCTGGATAAAAAGCAGAGCGTTAAGCCCAAAGCTGCTCGTCCGTCGTCCGCCCCGATGCGCGACGTCGCCGAGTTCGAGCGGGATCTGCCTTCGGAAGAACCCGAAGAAACGCTGCCGGCCAACGAACCGGCAACGAGCGAACAAGACGATACTGAAGTAGCGACTGCAGACCAGACCGAATAAGGCGGTGACACGATATGAATAAGCTGATCATAATCGGCAATCTGACGCGCGACCCGGAAACGCGTACCGTGTCCTCGGGCAGTACCGTTTGCTCCTTTACGATCGCAGTCAACCGCAGGCGTTCCACGCAGGCGCAAAACCAGCCGGAAGCGGATTTCTTCCGTGTTTCCGCCTGGAATAAGCTTGGCGACGTATGCCAGCGTTACTTGGCGAAGGGCCGTAAAGTATGTGTCATCGGATCGGTTTCGGTTTCCAGTTATGAAGCAAAAGACGGAGGCACTCGCTTCTCTCTTGACGTGTTTGCCGAAGACGTTGAATTCCTTTCCTCGCGTAACGAAGGCCAAAGCGGCACAGGTGCGGGCATGAGCCCCGCCAATGCCGACGAAACCGCCGGGAACGATGGATTCCAGGAAGTCGACGACGACGATCTGCCGTTCTAACGCTGATAAAAAGGAGGCTCCCCCATGCCCGAAGATCGTGATCGTGGTGAAAGAAGGTCCGGCGGAAGACCCCGCGGCCGTAAACCGCGCAGGAAAGTATGCGCTTTCTGCGTGGATAAAATCGAGTATATCGATTACAAAGATGTAAATCGCCTGCGCCGCTTCGTCAATGAACGCGGGAAGATCGTTCCCCGCAGAATGAGCGGCAACTGCGCCAAACATCAGCGCCAGCTCTCCGAAGCCATCAAACGCGCGCGTGCCATCGCGTTGATGCCCTATTCGGTGGACTGACCAAAGCAAACCCGAAACGCAGGCAAATGCCTGCGTTTTTTTGTTTTCAACTTTTCTATCTTTTCGTGCTGTGCTATACTATAATTTAAATATTGTCCGTACCGGCACTGGGAATGCCGGCGCCGTAACAGCTGCGGATGATAAAACACGGAAAGGAACAAAGCATGCAAAACAGTAGCCAAAACGTGAATAACCAAGTTCAACTGCTGCTAGGCAACCAGGCAATTGCGCGAGGCGCGTGGGAAGCCGGGGTGAAGGTCATCTCCAGTTATCCGGGAACGCCGAGCACAGAAATTACCGAGGCTGCCGCTGCGTTTCCGCAGATCGTTACCCAATGGGCGACCAACGAAAAGGTAGCCATGGAGGTTGCGTTCGGAGCCGCAATGGCCGGTGCGCGCGCGATGACCTGCATGAAACATGTGGGCATGAACGTGGCTGCCGATCCGATGTTTACCGCAGCCTATACGGGGATCAACGGCGGCCTTGTGATCGTCGTTGCGGATGATCCTGCCATGCATTCCAGCCAGAACGAGCAGGACAGCCGCTATTATGCAAAAGCGGCGCACCTGCCGATGTTGGAACCTTCCGATAGCCAGGAATGCAAAGATTTTACGAAGCTCGCTTTCCAGATAAGCGAAACTTACGATACGCCGGTCATCGTTCGCCTGACGACGCGCATCGCGCATGCCAGAAGCCTCGTGCTGGAGCAGCCCCGGGAAGAAGCGGAGCTTAAACCCTACGAGAAGGACCCGTCGAAGTACGTCATGATGCCCGGCATGGCAAAAAAGCGCCATCTGCTTGTGGAAAAACGGGAAACCGCGCTGGCTGCGGAAGCGAACAGCCTCGCGATCAACGTGACGGAGTACCGCTGCAGCGAGATCGGCGTCATTACAAGCGGCGTATGTTATCAATACGTTCGGGACGCGCTTCCGGACGCAAGCACTTTGAAACTGGGCATGGTCTATCCCCTGCCGATGCAGACGATCGAGGACTTCGCCAAACGTGTGAAGCGCCTGATCGTAATCGAGGAACTGGAAGGCCTGATTGAAAATGATATCAAAGCCGCCGGGATTGCCTGCGAGGGTAAGGAGCTTACGGGCATTCAGGGCGAGTTGAACGTGGACCGCATCCGCTGCGTTGTGCTCAACAGCGTATCCGCCTGCGCCGCGCCTTTGGAACTCCCCCTCCGTCCGCCGACGCTTTGCCCCGGCTGCCCCCACCGCGGTATTTTCCATGTGCTCAGCCGTATGAAACTGCACGTGATGGGTGACATCGGCTGTTATACGTTGGCCGCGCTCCCGCCGCTCTCGGCAATGGACGCGTGCTTGTGCATGGGCGCGAGCATCGGCATGGCAAGCGGCGCCGAACGCGCGCGCGGCAAGGAATTTTCGAAGAAAACGGTTGCCGTGCTTGGCGACAGCACCTTTATCCACAGCGGGATTACCGGACTGATCGACGCCGTATACGGCAATGAGGCGATCACCGTTTTGGTGCTGGATAACCGGATCACCGGGATGACGGGACACCAACAGAACCCCTGCACGGGCTTGGATATCCACGGAAAACCCGCGCCGATGATCGACCTGGAAGCTCTTTGTAAAGGCTGCGGCGTGGAGCATGTGCAGGTTGTGGATCCCCTCAATTTGGACGAGGTGAAGCGCGTTCTCAAGGAGGAAACGGAGCGCGACGCCGTCAGCGTGATCATCGCCCGCAGACCCTGCGCGCTGATCGATAAAACCCAGCGCAAACCTTACCATACGGAAGGCTGCCGGAACTGCGGCACCTGTTTAAAGGTCTCGTGCCAGGCGATTGAGCGCAAAGGCGATCATGTGGAGATCAACCCCTCCTTGTGCACGGGCTGCGGCATGTGTTCGCAGGTTTGCCCGTTCGGTGCTATTGTGAAAGGAGACGATGCGAAATGAGCTTAAAGAACGTCAACATCGTCATCGTCGGAGTCGGCGGACAGGGAACGCTGTTAACCAGCAAGATTCTCGCCCAGGCGGCAATCGCGCAGCAGGCCGGCGTAAAGGTGAGCGAAGTGCACGGCATGGCGCAGCGCGGCGGCAGCGTGATTACGCATGTCCGCATCGGAGACGATGTGCACGCGCCGCTGGTTTCCAGCGGAAATGCGGATTATCTGCTGTCGTTCGAACCGCTGGAGGCGGCACGCGCCATAGCGTACTTAAAAGAAGACGGCGTTCTGATCGTCAACACCCGGGAGATTCCGCCGATCACCGTGTTGTCCGGGGCGGCGGTTTATCCGCAGAGCCCTTATACGGCGGCGGTCAGCGCATTGCAGAAGGTGGAAGCGCTGGATGCGTTTCAGCTGGCGTCGGAAGCCGGCAGTTACCGGGCGGTGAACCTGGTTCTGCTCGGCGTGCTGAGCCGGCATCTGCCGTTTTCTCCGGAAAATTGGGACGCGGCCATCGCAGCGTCCGTACCGCCGAAAACCCTTGAGGTCAACCGTAAAGCGTTTCTTTACGGAAGAGCATATACCGTATAATGGTTTGCCAGTAGAGGAGTGAATGAAGTTGGAACACAGTATCTGGAACCCGACCATGGAATGCATGCCGCGCGAGCAGTTACGGGCGTTTCAGGACAGCCGCCTGCGGGACATCGTACGCAGAGTGTATGAGAATGTGCCGTTTTACCGGCATAAAATGCAGCAGCTGGGCTTAACGCCAAGCGATATCCATGGCGTGGACGATATCGAGAAGCTTCCGTTCACGGAAAAGCAGGATCTGCGGGATAACTATCCTTTCTCCTTGTTTGCGGTGCCAACCAGTGAAATTGTTCGCGTACACGCATCCAGCGGAACCACCGGTAAACCGACGGTCGTTGGCTATACCAGCGGAGATATCGACCGTTGGGCGGAACTGATGGCCCGCAGCATGTACTGCGCGGGCGTAGGCAAGGGCGATATCGTGCAGGTGGCCTACGGCTACGGCTTATTCACAGGCGGCCTGGGCGCGCACTACGGCGCTGAACGCGTAGGCGCAATGGTTGTACCCATCAGCGGCGGGAACACCGTACGACAGCTGATGCTTTTGCAGGATTTCGGCACGACCGCGCTTTGCTGCACGCCGTCCTATGCGCTGAACCTGGCGGAGGCGCTGGAGCACGATGGCGTGAAAGAAACCAAGCTCCGGGTGGGGATTTTCGGCGCGGAACCCTGGACGGAAAGCATGCGGGAGCGAATTGAGAAAATGCTGCACATCGACGCTTTGAACATCTACGGTTTGAGCGAAGTGATGGGCCCGGGCGTTTCCATGGAATGCATGTGCAAAACGGGTATGCATATCTGGGAGGACCACTTCCTGCCGGAGGTGATCGGCCCAGATAACAAGGGTCTCCCCTATGGTAAACAGGGCGATCTCACCTTCACAACTCTGTCCAAGCACGGTATGCCGTTGCTCAGATATCGGACGCATGACCTGTGCACGCTGACCGACGCTCCCTGCGCGTGCGGGCGCACACACGTGCGTATGGGCCGCATTATGGGACGTACGGACGATATGCTCATCATACGCGGCGTGAACGTGTTCCCGTCGCAGATCGAGCACGCGCTTTTGCAGGTGGAGGGTATTGTGCCGCAATACCAGATCGTCGTGGACCGGCGCAATAATCTGGATACGCTGGAAGTGCAGGTGGAATTATCTCCCGAAACGATGAGCGATACCGTAAAGGATCTGGAAACGCTGGAGCGCAGGATTGAAGCATCGCTTGCGGCGCACGCGCTTGTTTCCGCCAAGGTGAAGCTGTGCCAGCCGGGCAGCCTGCCGCGCAGCGAGGGCAAGGCAAAGCGCGTGGTAGACAACCGGAAACTATGAATGCTATAATTTGATGCGTGGAGGCGAATTTACGATGTTTGTAAAGCAGATCTCCGTATTTTTGGAAAACAGATCCGGAAGCCTCGCAGGCTTTACCAGGCAGCTTGGGGATCACGGGATCGATCTGATGTCTCTATCGATTGCCGATACGACGGACTTTGGCATTCTGCGCTGCATCGCCGCCGATTATGAGCGCGCGGAGGCATTGCTTTCCCAGGCCGGTTACTCCGTAAAGATAACGGACGTCATCGCGGTCAGCATTCCGGATCGTCCAGGTTCTCTTGCGGAGGTGCTTACCGTTTTGTCCAGCCACAACATCGGGCTTGAATACCTCTACTCGTTCTTTCGCAACCATGGCGACCATGCGTTGATCATCATCCGTGTGGACCAACCGGCAGAAGCGGTGAAGGTGCTTGCGAGCGCCGGGGTTACGATGCTTACACAGGGAGACTTGCAGACTCTGTAAAACCTGCGCACTTGGCATTTGGGCGGGTACGGAATGATGGGCAAACCCGTTCCCTCGCTTGCTTCCCGCTCTATTGTATGTGGAGGACTTCGCTTTGCATCGGCTGAACCGGATTACGATCGATCTGAATGCAATTTGCTTCAACTATCGCCTGATGGCAGAGTACGTACCCCGGGGGGTGCGTGTAATGGCCGTCGTGAAGGCGAACGCCTATGGCCACGGAATGCAGGAAGTTGCAAAAGCCGTGATCGGCGCGGGCTGCGGCGATTTGGCGGTCGCCATTCCCGAAGAGGGAATAGCGCTTCGCGAGGCCGGAATTCAAGGAACGAATATTCTCGTTCTCGGGGCAATCCATGAGCGCGCCATTGAAGCCTGTCTGGAACATGATTTGACCCTTACGGTATTTGAGCCCGGCATGGTGGAAAAAATCAACGCCTGCGCGGAGCGCATGCACATGCTGGCGCACGTGCACATCAAGCTGGATACCGGCATGAGTCGGATCGGCTTGCGCACGGCAGACGAGGCTTCCGCCCTGCGGCAAGCGCTCGCTAAGGCTTCTCATGTAATGGCAACCGGCGTCTATACCCACTTTGCGGACGCGGACCACCTGAATGAGAACGGAGCTTTATGCGATTACTCCCATGAGCAGTTACAGCTGTTTCTAGAATTGAAGGCCCTCTGCGGCGCGGAACTGCCGGCGCACGCATCCAACAGCGCGATGAGCCTGATCTGCCCGCAGGCCAACTTCTCCATGACCCGCGAAGGGATTTCCCTATACGGATATCCCCCCGTGCCGACGCATCTTCCGTTCCGCCCGGCACTTCGGTGGGAAGCGGAAATCGTGTACGTGAAGAACGTACCAGCCGGAACCTGTATCGGGTACGGGTGTACATATACGGCACAGAAGAGTATGCGGGTTGCAACCATTGCCTGCGGGTACGGAGACGGTTATCATCGCATGGTATCAAACCGCGGCTGCGTATTGGTTCACGGAAAGCGCGCGCCTGTGGTGGGCCGGGTGTGTATGGATCAGATCATGGTGGATACGACGGATATTCCGCAGGCACAGGCCGGCGATATTGCCGTGCTGATTGGAACGCAGGAGGACGGGTTCATCGGCGCGGATGAGCTTGCAGCCTGGGCGGATACGATCAGCTACGAAGTGCTGTTAAGTATCACGGCACGCGTGCACCGTGTGTATGTGCCGGTGGATGGCGCGGCGGCAGAAAAAGGAGAATGACTCATGGCAAAACAGGTCAAACCGGTAAACAAACCGTTTCTGCGCGGTTCATGGCGCGGAAAATATGCGACGCGGAAGGGTTTGAGGCTCAGCATCAGCATTTTGTTCATTACGGTGATCTATCTGCTGCTGGGCTTGATGTTGAGCTTTGATTCCCCTGTGCTGCGGCTGGTAACGTCGCTCGCGCTGGTCGCTTTCGCCGCTTTTTACCTGTATTCGCAGGGGGCAAACAGCGGGGAGGCCGATACGGCATATGGCGAGATCATGTACAAACATGAACAGGACGGGCAAAAAGTGGTCGATGTGGATCGCGACCGCTGCTACCACCCGGGCAAAGGTTTTTATGAAATTCTGATCGCATTAATCCCCTATCTGCTGATAACGTTCGTATTTGCCTTGCTGGCGCAGCCGCTGACCTATTCTTTGGGCGTCCTGCCTTCCTGGGTGAACGCCGCCTCAACGCAATCGCACCTGGGCGAAGCGCTTGCCTACTACAATACGCACGATGCGGACGTCGCGATGTCAGTTTTGCGAATCGTTTCCCGCGCGATGACGATGCCGTTCATCAATATCTCCCTGCTGATGGGTACGGACGCGGTTCTCTGGGCTGAACGGCTCACCCCGCTTTGGGTATCGCTTGCGCCGCTTGCCTTTGGTTTTGGCTATCTGCAAGGGCCCAAGCTGCGCGTTAAAGTGAATACCGGCATCAAGATCGGCGTCAACAATAAAAAGCGTAAGGAACGCAAAGCACGTAAAGCGCGCGCCGAGAGCAAAGGCCCGCAGCAGCTGATCTGACACTATGCGCATCATTGCAGGCTCGCAACGGGGCCGGACCCTTGTGGCGCCAAAGGGGCGCAATACCCGTCCGACCCAGGACTACGTAAGGGAATCGCTGTTTAACATTATTCAGCGGGACGTTCCCGGCGCAACCGTTTTGGACCTGTTTGCGGGAAGCGGCGCACTTGCGCTGGAGGCGCTCAGCCGCGGCGCGGATACGGCGGTGCTGGCGGATAAATCCAGAGAAGCCATCGCCTGTATCAACCGGAACATCGATACGCTCCAATATACGACCCGGGTTTCCGTGTTTCAAGGCGACTGGCGCTTGATTCCCGCCCGGCTTGCCGGAAAAAACATCACGTTCGACCTGGTTTTTCTGGATCCGCCTTACGATCTCGTTCTTTATGCGGAAATGACCGATTTGCTTTACCGGCATCGGCTGCTGAAACCGGATGCGCTCATCGTAATCGAGCACCATAAAGACGCAGACCCCATGTTATCAGAGCCGTTTTTCATGCAGGACCTGCGTTTGTACGGCGATACCGCGATCCACCTCTACACGTTCCGTCCGAAAGGAGAAACCGATGCGTGACATGCTTTGCGTATATCCCGGAAGCTTTGATCCCGTAACCCTCGGCCACGTCGATATCATCCAACGGGCGAGCAGGTTGTTTTCCAAGGTGCGCGTTGCCGTGCTGGACAACCCGGAAAAGCATCCGACGTTTACCGTGGACGAACGGATTGCCATGCTCGGGAAGGCTTGCGCGCACTTGAACAACGTCCAAATTGACAGCTTCCGCGGATTATTGGTAGACTATATGCGAAAGCTGGATGCCAGGATTGTGATCCGCGGCTTACGCGCGGTGACGGATTTTGAAGCGGAATTTCAAATGGCGCAGATTAACCGCCAGATGGAACCGGCCGTTGAGACGCTGTTTCTGATGACGTCGCCCGAGTACGCGTATATCAGTTCCAGTACCGTAAAGCAGATCGCCTCCTTCGGCGGCGACGTTTCTATCTTCGTGCCGGAGAGTATCCTTACGGATATTCGAAGGCTTTCCCATAACTAGACTTCGGGAGGCTGATGCGAATGACTAAATCGCAAACGATGATCTATCTGGATGAATTAGATACCCTGATCTCGACGGGGAAACGGGTTCCGCTGCGGAACTTTGTTATGATTGACCGCGAGCACTGTTACCGCCTTGTGCAGGATATCCGCTCCAGTCTCCCCGCGGATATGACGGCCGCGCAGGAGGTAATCGCAAACCAGAACGCCATTATCACCGAGGCGAAGGAAATTGCGGAGAACGCCAGAAACGAAGCCAACACCCGCGCCTCCAGCGTGGTGAACGACGCGAACATTCAGGCGCAGAACGCTGTCAACGCAGCCGCGATGAAGGCGCAGGAAATGGTCAAACGCGCGCAGGATCAAGCGCGTCAAATGCTGGCGGAGGCAAAAGGCAACGCGGACCGGCTGCTTTCGGACGCCGAAGCGCGCGCCAAGCAATTGATCAGCGAACAGGAAATCGTCGCAAGGGCGCGTTTGGAAGCAGAGGACCTGAAGCAATCTACGCAGGAAGAAGTAGATGCGCTGTATAAAAACGTGTTCTCCCATATCGACGACGTCATGAAACAGCTGGATCGGGCGGTCAGCGAAAAGCTTACCGAGATCCGGATGATCCGTCAGCAGGTGGATCAAACGATATCTTCCATGTAATGAAATCATCGGAGAGTATGAAACATTGATTGAGTTACTACTGATTGCCGTAGGTTTATCGATGGACGCCTTTGCCGTTGCGATGGGCAAAGGCTTATGTATGCGGAAAATGCAATACGGCTATGCCGCAATTATCGCGCTTTTTTTCGGCGGTTTTCAGGCGCTGATGCCGGCGCTCGGGTGGATGCTTGGGCGGCAGTTTTATCAGCAGATCAGCTTTCTGGATCACTGGATTGCCTTTATTCTTCTTTTTATCATCGGGCTGAAGATGATTTGGGAGGCATATCGCTCCAAGCATGCCCAGGAAGAGCGCTGCGACCTGACCGTCAACGTAAAAGAGCTCTTTTTGCTTGCCATCGCAACCAGCATCGATGCGTTGGCGGCCGGGATCACGTTTGCTTTCCTGAATACGCCCATCTTGCTGGTTGCCGCGGTCATCGGCTGCATTACGTTTGGTATCTCCTTTTTGGGCGTGATCATCGGGCATTTCTTCGGTACGAAATTCCGCAGCAAGGCGGAGTATTTCGGCGGAGGCGTGCTGCTGTTGATCGGCCTGAAAATCATTCTGGAGCATACCGGCATCCTGCCGTGGTAATGGACACGAACCTGCAGATTTGATATGATGGCATCGCCGATACCGACGTCAACCGCCCTGTGTTTGGCTGGACCGACGCTTGATGGAAAGGATCTGGATACATGGCGTCTCATACGCTGCCAAATACGGTGCGCAATACGGCGCAAAATACGCTGGGAACCGTTTTCTATTACTGCTGTCAATGGCTGACCACGGTAGCGGTGGTGCGGATCTCCGGGTATGACGTATCCGGGACGTTCTCTCTGGTGATCTCTTATGCCAATATTTTCGGCTTTATTTCGCTGTACAATCTGCGGAACTATCAGCTCAGCGACGTAACCAGCCGTTTTGTGTCCGCGCAATATACCGCGGCTTATTGCTGTTCAAGCGCAGCCGCTCTCCTGTTGTTCTTCCTTGTACTCCCGTTTTGCGGGTTTGACCGGTATACCGTTCTATGCTGTATCGCATACCTAGCCTTCAAATACTGTGAGACCGCCATGCAATATATGTTCACCTATTATCAGCAGCGAGATCAATACGGCAGCATTTTGTTTTCGTTTATCCTGAAAAGCGTTTTGCCGCTTGCCGCGTTTGTGGCAACGCTGTTGCTTGGCTACAGCCTGCTTGCCGCCATTTTGCTGATGACCGCCGCTTTCCTGCTGACGATCGTTATTTATGACGTGAGCCGTATGAAGGGAACAGGGATTACCGGTTTTGCATGGAAAGGCGTGCCGGTGATCATCCGAGAAAGCTTTCCGCTGATGGCAAGCACGCTGGTACTCCCCTATATGCTGTTTCTCATCCGCTACGCGGTGGAAGCCGTAAGCGGCAAGGAAGCGCTCGGATATTTCTCCACGGTTACGATGGTAACCGTCATTATGACAACCCTTGCGGGTTCCATATGGGTTGTCATTATGCCGGAGCTTGCGGCGCGGTTTGTAAGCGGGAAGTTTGCGGCGCTCAAGAAACAGGTGTTCGTCATTCTAACCGTCGTACTGCTGGCTACGCTGGCTCTGCTGCCTATCGGCCAATGGCTTGGCGGCTATGTATTCAGCTTTATATTTGGCAGCGAAATATTACCACATATGGTTTTACTGCCGATGACCATCATCTCCAGCGGTTTTCTAACGGGAGCCATATTCCTTTCCACGGTACTGATTGCCATGCGTAAGCGCATGCAGATGCTGCTATGCATGCTGGCGGGAGCGGTTTTACTGACAGCGATATCCTTTCCCCTGACGCGTATTTCCGGTTCGATCGGAACGTTGTATGCGTTTACCGGCGCCGTTATCGTACAGCTCGTTTCCATGATAATCCTCATATTGAATACTTGCCGGAAAGGAACTTCAGCAAAATGACGAAGGTATCGGATTATATCGCACAATTTCTGGTGGATCAGGGAATACGGCATCTGTTTCTTATTCCCGGCGGCGGCATGATGCATATGCTCGACAGCGTTGCCAAACAGAAAGACCTGCAGCTCGTGTTTAACCTAAACGAGCAGGCCAGCGGCATTTGCGCGGAGAGCTACGGTCAGTATACGAACCATCTGGGCGCGTGTTTGCTCACCACTGGGCCGGGCGCTACCAACGCGGTCACCGGCTGTGCCGGCGCGTGGCTTGATTCCACACCCGCGCTTTATATATCCGGTCAATGCAAAACGGAACAAATGGGACAGCTCAAAGGCCTCCGTATTTACGGCGCACAGGAGGTTGCCATCATTCCGATGGTAAAACCCATTACAAAATATGCGATTACCGTGCTTGACGCCAAGGAAATCCGGTATCATCTGGAAAAGGCCGTGTATCTGGCCACGCACGGCCGCCGCGGGCCGGTATGGATCGACGTGCCGCTGGACGTACAGGGAGCGCACGTTGAGCTGATGACCCTGAACGGCTTCGATCCGGCAAAGGAAGGCTTCGGACCGGGCGCAGCGGCAGCCGACG
>JAEWTC010000153.1 GCA_023459675.1 Bacillota bacterium
GCCCAGCAGCATCCGCTCGCGCTTGTGGTTGGAGTACGCGCTCTCGCTGACGATGCTCTCGATGACGGCGGTCAGCTCGTCGCCCAGGAACACGCTGATGATGGCCGGGGGGGCTTCGTTGGCTCCAAGGCGGTGATCGTTGCCCGCGAAGGCGACGGACATGCGCAGGAGATCCTGATAATTGTCCACGGCCTGGAGGATCGCGGCCAGGAAGAGCAGGAACTGCGCGTTCTCCCGGGGGGTGTCGCCCGGATCCAGAAGGTTGACGCCGGTATCGGTGGACAGGGAGTAGTTGTTGTGCTTGCCCGAGCCGTTAATGCCGGCGAAGGGCTTCTCATGCAGCAGGCAGGCAAGGCCGTGCTTGTCGGCAACGCGCTTCATGACTTCCATGGTGAGCTGGTTGTGGTCGGCCGAAACGTTGACGATGGCAAACACCGGAGCCATTTCGTGCTGCGCGGGGGCCACCTCGTTGTGCTCGGTCTTGGAGTATACGCCGAGCTTCCAAAGCTCTTCGTTGAGTTCTTTCATGAACGCGGACACGCGGATGCGGATCGCGCCGAAATAATGATCTTCCAGCTCCTGGCCTTTGGCGGGCGCGGCGCCGAACAGCGTGCGGCCGGTGGTGATCAGGTCGGGGCGCTTTCTGAAGTCTTCCTTATCGATCAGGAAATATTCCTGCTCGGGGCCTGCGGTCGGGTATACGCGCTTCACGTCTTCGTTGCCAAAGAGTTTCAGCACGCGCAGCGCCTGTTTATTGATCGCCTGCATGGAGCGTAGAAGCGGGGTTTTCTTGTCCAGCGCTTCGCCGCCGTAGCTGCAGAAGGCCGTGGGAATGCAAAGGCTTCCATCCTTGATGAAGGCGAAGCTGGTGGGATCCCACGCGGTATAGCCGCGGGCTTCGAACGTGGCGCGGATGCCGCCGCTGGGGAAGGAGCTCGCGTCCGGCTCGCCCTGCACCAGCTCTTTGCCGGAGAATTCCAGCAGAACGCTTCCGTCGCCGCGGGGCTTGATGAACGCGTCGTGTTTCTCGGCGGTGATGCCCGTCATCGGCTGGAACCAGTGCGTGTAGTGGGTCGCGCCCAACTCCAGCGCCCAGTCTTTCATTGCGTTGGCAACTACGCCAGCGATTTCCGGGTCCAGCGTATGGCCTCCCTCAATCGTACGTTTGAGAGCTTTGTAGGTTTCTTTGGGGAGACGCTTTTGCATGACGGCGTCATTGAACACGTTTTCCCCAAACCGTTCGCATGAATTCATCACGTACCGATA
This sequence comes from Bacillota bacterium, assembly GCA_023459675.1. GTDB lineage: Bacteria > Bacillota > Clostridia > Christensenellales > Aristaeellaceae > CAXXOK01. Next base: position 1,267 of record JAEWTC010000153.1, read on the forward strand.
CCTCCTGCTAAGATGGATTGCAGCCTTCGCTGCAAGGAACAAACAAAAACGACACCTGCGGACATCACAAATAATCCTCAGCGCCGTTGCTGTATATGCGGAGTATACCGTACCCCGCCTGAGGTGTCAAGGGCAATCCTTGTACTTTGCTTGTATTAACGCCGCCTTCCGGCCCTTGTTTTTACGGCGTGGGAACGGTTGTGGCAAGCGGTAAATTGACGTAGGGAAGGAACAAAAGCCCGGCCTTGACGACCGCCTGGGACAGCAGAGTTTGGAGCTCGTCCTGGGGCATCGCGGCAAGGTTTACTGCCTTTTGGGCGTCAAACACCTCGGGCGTCCACAGGGCGGTGGTGCTGCCCGCAAGCTCCGCGGTGACGCTCTGCGCCATGCCTTCGCCCGACAGCGTCAGCTTTGCTTCCACGTCCGTGGACGCATTCTTGGCGGGCAGGCTTGCAATTTTCAGTTCCAGCGCCAGATCGGTCTTCGAAAACGCGGCGTAGGCGGCGGCGTCTTCCCCCTGGGGAATTGCCATCGGCGCAACGGAAACTTTCAGGCTCATGTTCTGGGTTTCATATCCGTTCAGATCCCGGGTGGTGACGGTCTGGGTGTTCACGTCAAACGACGCCCACAGGGTTTGCGGTTTCACGCCGTTCTCCTGCGCGCCCTCCACCTTCAGCGTGCCCTGCACGACCGACGCGCCCGTCATGGTGTCGTAGGCGCGGAAGATCAGCTCGGCGCGGCTGTCCGCACCGGCGAGCGTTACGGTTTGCTCCTGCGGCATATCGGCGCCGCCCTGGCCGCGCACGTACGTCAGCGTCATCGCGCCCGCAACGCTGTCATACAGCGGCATGGAAACGATCAGCTCCTCCGTGTCGCCCAGGAAGCTCACGGTGCGGTGGATCACCAAATCGCCATCCAGCGGCAGCCCGTCCACCGCATAGAAATAATAGGGCTGCAGCTCGGGGTTCAGATACAGCGCCGCCTGCTCCGCGGGCATCAGCGCCCGCAGCATGGGCAGCAGGGTTTCGTCGTTCATCAGGTCGATCAGCAGCTGCTTAAGCTGGGCTTTTACGGCGGCGGACGGCAGGCGGTAGCCGATCTGCATCACAGAGGCGCCGTCCGTAAGCCCGATCATCTGTACGGAATCGCGATACCCTTCCAGCCAGAAGTCGATCTTGGTTACGTACTGCTGCAGCGCGTCGCCCATGCCGCCGGTTTCCGCGTTCAGCAGATACGCGGCCATCGGTTGGAGAAACGAAACCGCGCCGGGTAGAAGGTTTTTCAAAAGTGAAAGCTCGGACGCGCCGGGCAGCGCGGTCGCCGCGCCGCTGTTTGCGGCAAGCGTTTGCAGGCCGCCGTCCCCGGCGAGGTACCACGCGTCCCCAAGCAGCGAGCTTTTCAGGTACGCGGCGCCGTTTTGCAGGGAAAGCTCCGCGCTCCCCTGCTGGTACTCGCTCTGGTCAAACGTCAGCCGGACGCGGGTTTCCCCGGGCGTTCCCATAGCTTCGTCCGCCGCGGTTTGGATGTACGTCCATTCCAGGTTCAGCGGCTTGACGGTGGAAAAGGCGTCGCCCTCCCGGCCTGCCGCGGCGGCAGCGCTCAGCGTGAGCGTACCCACGAAGCCGCTGCCGGCGCTTAACTGTTTCATCAGCTTTTCGGACATCGTATACGAGAGATCGTCCGCGGTCTCCGCCGCAGCGCCCGTGCACAAAAGCGCCAGCGAAACAACCGCAATCCCGATGCGGCGGTACAATCGTTTCATACGCAAACCTCCTAAAGCCCTACGCTTACCCGTTCAGGTCGCATCCGATAAAGTTCCGTTCCTTGCGCTCGCAGGCCGCAAGCACCGAGTAGGAGCCGGCGGCGGGATCCAAAATCAGGTCGCCCGGGTTGCTCACGGCCTCGATCAGCGCGGCCTGCAGCTCCACGGGTTTCACGTGAACGCCGTTTTCCGCGTGGACCTTCTCCCCCCAGACGTCCGGGATGGCGTGCGCCTTCCAAACGCCCTTGGCTTTTCGCGGCGGCCGCTGAAGCACCACCAGATACTCGCAGGCCCTGCGGGTGCGGTACCCCATGCCCATGCGGTGTTTATCCCAGGTGATCATATCCACGGTGGCAAGCGCCGTGCCTTCCAGCCAGCGCGTAATTCCCGTGCAAACATGGAACTTGTCCATCCACAGGAACAGGTGGCCGTTTGGGATCAATAGCCTGTCAATCTCCCGGATGAAGCGGCAGATGGTATCCTCGGGCATCTGCATGAGCGCGCAGCGCGCCTTGCCGCGCCGAACCCCTTCGTTGCCGTAGGACAGCTTATCCAGGATGCCCCGGTACTGTGGGTCGAAAAACGCGGCGGTCACGCTGCCGTCGGGGAGCAGGGCCATCAGGTCCAGGCCGTCCATCTGCTGGCGCTCGTTGAGCCGCAGGGTGTGAGGAAGCGGCAGCACGGGCGATTGCACGATGCGCTCGCCGGAGAACACCACGCGCGCCTGCCGCGCCGCCTTCCGTTCCGCCGTCTCGCCCGCCTCGCCCAACTGCCATCCACTCCTTGGTCTGTACGCCTTGATTCTACTCCAAAACCGTGCGCTTGTCGAGTTGCCCTGCGGAATTCCGTTCCCGCTGCCAAGCCGCGTTTCCCGCGGAAGCGCCGTATGCCATGGCGGAGAACTTCAAAACGGCGCACGCGTTCCGCCCGCGGCGGGATGAACGATCGGCGGCTTGCAAGCCGCCGTTACTGCAGTATGGCCAGAAAAACGGCGTAATCCTCGGGGGTCATCCCGTCGGAAAGCAAGGCCCTGTCCTCGGCGGGCAGGTCGAGAATCGCCAAAATCAGGTTGCCCGCCAGCCGCTGCGCGGCTTCGGCCATCAGGGTTTGGAGGGTTTCCTGCCCTTCGCCGTCCAGATTGACGGTCGTAATCTCAACAGGGACCTCGTAATCGTTCAGCCCCAGCGGAGGCGAGCCCACCAGATAGGCCGATTGCGGCGCCGGGGTTGCCGCCGTCTGCGCCTGCGGGCTTTGCGTTTCCTGCGCCGCTGCGGGTTCCGCCGGGATGATGGAGATTTCGACGGCGGGCGTGGGTTGCTCCTGCGCATCCTGCGCGGGTTGTTCCGACGCCTGCGCCGCGGACGGCAGGAACGTGAGCAAAAGGCGCAGCTGCGCGCGTTTGTCGGTCTCCCGCGCGTACGCGGCCGTACCCGTAAGCTCCAGGCCGTCCGTCACAGGCGCAAGCGCAAGATCCACGGCGACGGTTTCCTCCGTTTTTCCGGTGGTTTCCCCGCCGCGCGCCGTTGTGGTAACGCGGTTGATTTCGCCGCCGATGGGGACCGGGCTGCCGCTTCCGGCCTTGA
>JAEWTC010000154.1 GCA_023459675.1 Bacillota bacterium
TCTTCTTATCGTTCTTCTGGCGGAGGTGGTGGTAGTAATCGGCGTAGAGAATGCCGTAATCCACCATCGCGCCCAACAGCAGGCACTGCACGATCAACAGCGGCAGGTAGTACATGCTGATGCCCTGCAGGTAGGAGGTTCCCATGGTAATCCACACCGCGCACTGGATGCTCAGCGTCAGCAATAGCGGCACGGTGAGCTTGCGGAACACCACCGCGACGATCAGGAAAATGGCGAGCACCGTAAGGATGGTGATGCGGTTCATCTCGCCGGGGAACGAGTTGTGCATCTCGTAGGCGATGGCGGAGTTGCCCACCAGCAGGTAGTCCACCCCGGCCTTGTCCAGCTGCCGGTGCACGTCCGCGAGGAACGCGAAGGTATCCGCCCCTTCCACGGGCAGGGTGGTGTTGATGATGGCGCGGGAATGGGTTTCCCCGGTAAACATCGCGCCCAAACCGGCGAGCTGCTCCATGGCGTTTTCCGGAAGCATGCTCTGGTACGACGGGTTTTGCTGGAGCACCTTTTGCAGGTAGGGGATCAAATCCTTCAGCGGTATGCTCTGCGCGCCGTAGCCGGCGTAGAGCTGCTGCACCATTGCCGGGTTCATGCCGGATACCTGGGCGAAGGTGTTCGCGTCGTAGGCGGTGCTCATCACGGTTTCATAGGCGGTTACGCTGTCCACGCGCTCATCCGCGGCCAGCGCCGCAATCTCCGGGGCGATGGCTGCCTCGTCCTTGTTATCGTAAACCACGACCAGCGGGTTGGAAACGGCAAAGTGCTTGTTCACCTCATAGTAATCGGACAGGGAATAGGTGATGTTCACGTTGTTGCGCAGGAAGAAGCTGCCCACCAGCAACAGTACGAACACAATCAGCAGCGCGTAGCGCGCCTTGTGCTCAAACGCGCCGATTTTGGTCATCTTCGGCAGGAACGCCTTTTTCATGGTCCTGTCCATCAGGCCGTCGAACAGCAGTATCAGCGCGGGCAGCACCGTGAAGATGCAAAGGAGGCTAAAGAACACGCCCTTGGCCAGCACCAGCCCCATATCCATGCCGATGGTGAAGCTCATCAGCGTCAGCGCGAGCATGCCCACGATGGTGGTCAGGGAGCTTGCGGAGATGGACGAAAAGCCGTTGGTTAGCGCGCGGCGCATGGCCTCCCGCTTATCGTGGCCCTCTTCCTTCTCCTGCCGGTAGCGGGAGAGCAGCATCACGGAGTAATCGATGGACAAACACACCTGTAAAATGGAGGCGATGGAGAACGTGATCTGGGACACGCTGGGGAAGATGATATTGCTGCCCATGTTCAGGAATATCGCGATGCCCAGCGTAATCAGGAACAACAGCGGCTCGATCCACGACGTGCACATGATGAACAGCACCAACAAAAGCAGCGCGCCCGCCACGATCAAAAGCGTGGTGATGGTGCCCAGCACCGTGTTTCCCGCCGCGTCGCCGCTGGCGGTCACGGCGTCGTCGGGGAACAGCGCAACAATTTGGTCGATGGTGGCCTTCGCCGCGTCGGACCCGGCTTTTTGGCTGATGGTGACCTCGTAGAGGGTGTAGCCGTCGTGGTTATAGCGCTGGGTATCGTTCCAAACGGCCTGCTGCACGCCTTCCACGGCTTGCACCTGGGTGAGGACGTCCGCCTTGCGCGCGTCGGCCAGGTCCTTGAACATCAGCGTAAAGGAGCTCGCGGCGGGAAACTCGTCGCTTAAAATCTGCACGCCCTGCTTGGCGGGAGAGCTCTCGGGCAGATATTCCGTCATATCGGCGTTGATATTGACCTGGAACATCAGAAAACCGCCGGCAATGGCCAGCAGCGTGAAGAAAATCAGAATGGGCTTATGGTGTTTGACAATGAAAGCGGAAATATGTTTCATGCGGTGGGTACGCTCCTTCAGGGTTTGTTTTGCGGCGGGTTGACAAAAACCGCCGTCCTCATCATAATAACCATGTGTATAGAAAACAACCAACTGTTGACCCTTTCGGTGCTGCGAAACCGACAAAACCTCCGAAACTGTCCGCGCGCAGGCCGGGAAACCCGCATTTGTTGCAATTGTGAAGGAAATCCTCCGCCGCATTCCGTGCGCCGGGGGTGGGAAAGGAAAAAACCATGTCTGAAAATCAACGCGTCCGCCTGTCCAAACAGCTGCTCCGGCAAAGCCTGATGGAGCTGCTGAACAGCCAGTCCATCCACAAAATATCCGTGCGCGAGATTTGCGACCTCGCGCAGGTGAACCGCTCCACCTTCTATAAATATTACGGCAGCCAGTACGACCTGTTTCAGGAGATGGAGGACGAGATTCTAAACCACGTCAACCACCATCTGGCCATTGCGCCGTCCGCGCTCGCGGGGGATCTGTCCCAGGTTACCAAACTGGTGGCATTCGTTGGCGAAAACGCGGCGCTTTGTAAGCTCCTCATCAACCACAACGTCGACCCGAACTTCCCGGACGCGCTCATCAACATCCCAAGCTTGCGCCGGTGGATCGACACCCACTTCCCCCCGGCTTATACGAAGGCGGAAATGGAATACGTGTACGCGCTGGTGGTCAACGGCGGCTATACCGTGATCAAGATGTGGATCAACAAGGAAGACCGCGAGCCGCCGGACGTGATCGCCGGCATTCTGCTGCGCACCATCGCCAAGCTGTTCCCCGCGGCGGGTTCCCTGGGATAGGCTGGGGCACGGCGCGGCGCAGCCGGGAAACGTTATCTTCGCGGGCTGGGCAGCGGCACGGAGCGGCGCCTGCCGGTTTCGCCCGGCGGCAGCGGAATTCCGGCCGTCTGTTCGTATCCGCAATGCTCCAAAACGGGTAAACCAAAAGCGCACGGCGCTTGGAAGAGGGGTATCGCATGCAATGGTCTATCCGCGGCGCCGCAATGGAAGACGCCGCGCAGCTTTTGGACATTTACGCATATTATGTGGAGAACACCTGCGTTTCCTTTGAAACGGAGGTACCGTCGCTTGCCGCGTTTGCCTCGCGGGTGAAGGAAAGCCTGGAAAACTACGCCTGGCTTGTGTGCGAGGCGCAGGGGCAGATCGTTGGCTACGCCTATGCCTCCGCCTTCCGCGCCCGCGGGGCGTACCGGTACACCGCGAGCCCGAGCGTTTATATCAAGGAAGGGTTCCACCGGCTGGGCATCGGCCGGGCGCTCTACGAGGAGCTATTTAAAATCCTGCGCGAACGCGGCTTCTATACGCTGGTTGCGGGGGTCGCCCTGCCCAACCCCGGCAGCGTCGGCCTGCACCGCGCGATGGGGTTTCAGGAGGTCGGCGTTTATCACAACGTCGGCTGGAAGGCCGGAGCATGGCGGGACGTGATGCATCTGGAGCTTCCCCTGCGCGCCTACGATACGCCGCAGGGCGAATAGCGGGCAAACGCCCGCGCCGCCGCCGGGCTGTTTCGCGCGGCGGCCGCGTGTGGTATAATATGGAAAATTAACGTTGGGAGATGGAACCATGACCATGAGAAAACACAACCGTAGGACCGCCATGCTGCTCGTACTGGCGCTCGCGCTTGCCCTGTTCGCGGCGCCCGCCGCCGCGCAGGAAGCGGCTGCCGAACTGGAAGGCGGCATTACCTGGGATACCACCGTGGAACAGATGCTCGCCGCCGAAGGCGCGACGGCAAACGACAACCTGAACACCTACGGCGTCGGGGATTTCCTGCAGTATGGCTTCGACCATAACACCGGGGACGTGGACGCCGGTTTCCTGTACTATATCTTCAAAAACGACAGCCTGGTGATGTATGGCAAGAACGTGGTGCTGTCCTATCTGCCCGAGGGCACAGAAATGAATGCCTTCATCGATGGGCTGGTCGCCCAGTTCACCCAGCGCTACGGCGAGCCGGTATATACCGACGCGCAGCTGTTTGCGGACGCCCTCAACACCATGGAGGAAGGCGCTGTGAAACCCGAGGACGTGGATACGTTCACCGGCTGGGATGCGGGAGGCGGCACGGATCTTTATCTGGTCACCCACGGCGGCGATAGCCTGATCTACGTGTACGTGAATAAACCGCTGCTGTCCGCGCAGGGCGCATAACGCGGGTTCAACCGCGCGATTGTCCAAACGCCTTCGCGGCGCATCGAACATAGCAAGTAAAAAACATCCCGCGCGCAGCCTGTTTGCGCGCGGGATGCCTGTTTTTCAGAACAGCTTTTGCAAAACCCGTTCGAGCGTTTCCAAAACCCTAGCGACAAGGTCCAAAGCCGCGTTGCCGTTGATCTTTCCCAGCGCCGTCAGGTAGACCGCGAGCATCAACAGCTTGGGCCACCCGCGCTGATAGCGCGTTACGGCGGCTTGCGCCGTTTGCAGCGCGTCCGGTTCGCGATGGTAAACCAGATAGAAAATCAGGGCGAAGTTGGAAATGAAGATCGGCGCCAGGTAGCGGCCCCAATCCACCGTCAGGTAAAAGGCGGGGATGAAAAGCAGGGGGAAGAACAGCATCAGCGTATAGATCGCTTTTTTCCCCTTGTCCGCCGCCGCTTTCCGGCATTGAAACCAGAAGGAATATAAAAGAACGATCAGCGGCGAAAGCAGCAGCAGCGTGCCCGCGCTGTACAAAAGCAGCCGGGGATGCGCGGGGATGGACGTCGCCGTTGTGGCCTGGGCCAGCGGAGAGAAGTATTCCAGCTGCAGCATGGTTCTGAGAACCGGAACGTTGGAATAACCGGCGATCTCCGCCATCATTTCATCGGCCGAGCTTACGGTAAGGTTCCCTGAGAAGAACTGGAACGCCAGGAAGGAAGCCGTCAGCGCCAGCGCGGAGAGCGCGAACAACAGCACGGATTCTTTGGAGAACTTCGCGTGCGCCATTTCGTACAACAAGGCTACGAACAGCAGCGGCGCGAAGGTAAACACGAAGAACTGGTGTATGGCAACGCACAGAACGCATAGAACCGGGATGATCCATTTTAAGGTTTTCCGGCGCAGCACGCACAGCGCGACCGTGACCAACAGCAGATGGTAGGTTTCCAGCCGCCCGAACATGGCCCCGGAATATAGGTAGGAAACCGATGCCGGAGACGCGAGGAAGAGCGCCGCCGCCGTAATGGCGAACGGCCGGAGGGCGTCCTCGCTCTTGCGGATCACGCGGCCGAGCACCAGGGAGGTAAGCCCGATCAGCACCAGGCACACCGCAAAAATCACGCACCAGAGAAGCGTTGCGGACAGGCGGTCGGTAAACAGGTCGATGACGCTGCCGATCAAAAACCGCGAACCGAAGCCAAACCGGTAGGAAAGCGTATACGGGGTGGTCACCCACGCGTTCATACCGCCGACGTCGGGCGCGAAGCGGCACAGCTCGTACGCAAGCACGAGAAAGAGGAAAAGCTCGTAACGCACGCTTTCCAGCCGGGAATACATCTTCCGCATGTGGTTTTCCTCCCGCCGTTCCGGTTCTTTCTGCCCGCCGCTTCACAAAGCCGCGTGGAAGCGCCGCGGCGCTCCCCGCGCGCTCCCTGCGGCGGCCGTTTCCAACGCGTACCCTTGGGTCAATATAGCAACAAAACGGGGGGCTGTCAAACCGGCGGCGGGCGGTAAAATACCGGAAAGCGGCGGCAGGGGCGGCCCGGCGGCTTGTGGTCGGGTTGGCTCTGTGATATCATAATGAAACACACCTTCTATACCATACAGCGGGAGGGTTCCTGAGATGACGCAGCGGCAGGACAAACGGCAAAACGTGTTGTTTTGGGCGATCCTTGCCGCGTTTTATCTGCTGATGCTGCTGCTCAACGCAATCACGCCGCTGATTTCCGACGATTACCGCTATTGCTTCAGCTTTGCCACGGAGGAACGCATTACCAGCGTCTGGCAGATATTCCCGTCGCTTGTGGCGCACTATACCACGCAGCACGGGCGGATTTTCGTTCACTTCTTTGCGCACCTCATGCTCCTGCTGGGCAAGCCCCTGTTCAACGTGATCAACGCCGCCGTGGCCGCGCTGCTGCTGCTGGGCGTTTACCGGATGGCGAACAAATTCACGAAAAAGGATCCGCTTCTTCTGCTGGCGCTCGCCGCCATGCTGTTTCTTTTCACCCCGGCGTTCGGCCAAACCATGCTCTGGCTGGACGGCGCGTGCAATTACCTGTGGGGATGCACGATCATCGTCTGGCTGCTCGTCCCCGTGCGCGACGCGCTGGTGGAGCAAACCGGCAGGCCCTCCGGCCGGGCGCTTGCGGGGCTGTGGGCCGCCAGCCTGTTCATGGGCGCGGTCAGCGAAAACCTGTCGCCCGCGGCGATGCTGTTTATCGGCCTGTGCCTGCTTCTGGCCCTCAAGCGTAAGCGCGCCGGCGCGTACTGGATGGCGCTTTGCGTCGTACTTGCGCTGGCGGGCTGGCTTACCGTTATTCTTGCGCCCGGCACGCTGGCGCGCAACGCCTTCCAGGAAAACCCCACGCTGTCCGCGCTGGGGCGGATAATGATCCGCTTCCAGAACGTGGTCTCCGCGTTTCAAAAGGAACAGCTTATTCTCAGCTGCGTCTACGTCTTCCTGCTCTCCATGGCCCTTGTCCTCCACGTCCCAAGGGAACGGGTTCTGGTTTCGGCGTTTCTGTTTATCGCGGCGCTGGCGGCTGATTTTGTGATGATCTTTTCCAATTACCTGCCCACGCGCGCGCTAATGGGCGGCGCGGTGCTGATTCTCGCCGCGTGCGGCATGCTGCTTTCGCCCCTGCTGCAAACCGCGCATCGGGCGCTGCTGGCGGGGGCGTGCGCCTGCGCCGTTCTCATTGCGCTTGCGCAGGCGGCATACGTTCTGCCCGTCAACTATACAAGGTACCGCCTGGCGGAAGAAAGAGGGCAGTACGTTGCGGCGCAGCGCGACGCGGGCAGCCGAAACGTTATCACCTATACGATCGAGGGAAAAACCCCCTACGACGTTTTCTTCGATCTTTCCGATATTTCCGATGACGCAACCTACTGGCCCAACGTGTATTACGCGCGGTATTACGGCGTCGACAGCGTCGTCGCCGATACGATACGATAGGAAAGAAGGACGATTGGATTATGAAAGCAAACCGTATAATGCACAAGGGGATTGTGCTGCTCACCGCGCTCATGGTACTGCTGTGCGTCGTGCCCGCGTCGGCGCTTACGGCCACCGCGCCTGCCGCGGACGAAGCGTTCAGCTTCCGCAACGGCATCACTTGGGATACCACTGTGGATGAGATGCTTGCCGCGGAGGGCGTGGAAAGCGAAGAGGATTACGAGTATTACGATACCGGCTATACGGAGATGTACTCGCTGGAAATCGACATGGACGACACGTATATGCAGGTCGGCTACGGCTTTGTGGACGGCTTGCTGTTGTTTGCCGCGGAGTATTACGAAGACGAGCCCACGGAAAATTACGACCAGCATCTGGCGGAGCTGACGGCGCTGTACGGCCAGCCCACCGAGACCGACGCCCAGAACGCGGCCCCGCTGTTTAAGGCCATCGGCACCGAAGATTTGGATGACGGCCTTTCCGCGATCGCGGGCTGGACGCTTGCCAACGGCACCCGTGTGTACCTGATGGTCATGTACGACGAGATCTATACCTTCTACTATAATATGGATCGGCTGGAGATTGCGGAGGAAGACGAAGCGAAGGGCGAGGCCGTGCAGCCCCCCACAGTTTCCACCGGGACGTTTGCCATCCGCAACGGCGTCACCTGGGACACGACCGTGGATGAAATGCTGGCCGCCGAAGGCGCGCTCAGCGAGGATGACTACGAGTTGAGCGACGCGGGCGATTATACGGGGTATGTGTTCAACCCGGATGATGAAGGTACGAGCATCGCCTACGCGTTTGACGAAGACCAGCTGATGATGGTTGCCGAGTATTATCGGTCCGCGCCCGTGGAAGATTACGACGTCCGCCTTGGCGAGCTGACCACACTCTACGGCGCGCCCTCCGAAACGGACGCGACGCATGCGAAGGAACTGTTTAACGCGTTTGAATTCGGCAGCCTGGACGAGGGCTTGACCGCCATCTCCGGCTGGGTGCTTTCCGACGGCACCGCCGTGTACCTGATGATCATGTACGACGAAGTGTATCTGTTCTACTTCAACGAAACCATGATGTGGGAGTAACCGGCGCAGCCGTACGACGGCGGGAGGGAACGGGTATGGCGCGTTTCAAACGGTGGGTCTGCCTTGCGGCAATCCTTACGCTTCTTTCCGCCTGCGCAACGGCGGGCGCAGCGCTGTCCCTGCGCAACGGCGTCACCTGGGATACGACCGTTTCGCAAATGCTCAGCGCCGAGGGCAGGGCGGACGGCGGAAACGTGAACCGCGGCGATCTGAACGGCATTACCTATTTCTACATCTGGAACCGGGACGGCGTCACCGAGGACGTGTACTACGCGTTCCGCGGGGACCAGCTTTTGATGCTGTACATGCTGCTGCCCGGCGGCGCGGACGGGTACGAAGCCCAGAAGGACGCGCAAACCGCGCTGTACGGCTCCCCTGCCGATCTCACCGCGGACGCGGTGGGCGCGCTGGTAAGCCAGCTGTACCCCAATACCTACCTAGCCCAGGCCGCGGCCTGGCGCTTGTCCGACGGCTCCCTTGCCGTTTTGTTTACCGCTGACGGGCAGTGCTACCTGGCCTACCTCAACGAGCCGGCGCTGTAAACGGTTTACCAACGTCTCAAAAGCGGCCGTACGGCCGCTTTTTTTTGGCAGCTTTTGCCAGCGGCGCAATGGTTCCCGCGCCGCCTCGCTATATGTGGTAGGGATAGCCCCGGCGCCGCACAAGTTTAGAAAAATCCTCAAAAACACGGAAATTAAGTGTTGACATCCCCCCCGTCGTTTGGTATTATTGGTAAGCTCGCTTAAGAGCGCGAACCTTGAAAAAGATACAGAGAAGAAGAAGAAAGAACGCGAAGCGCAGTCAATAATTTGAGTGCAAGAAGCATAGCCAAGCTAAGCTTTTGAGCGAGATTAAACATAAGAGTTTGATCCTGGCTCAGGACGAACGCTGGCGGCGTG
>JAEWTC010000155.1 GCA_023459675.1 Bacillota bacterium
TTGATAAATCATACTACTCTCCTTTAAGTACTTCGGCAGTGTGCACGCTTACAAGAGGGAAAACTCCACCCGAAGCGCATGGCCGACTAAGGAAACGTCCGGCAATGCGCAGGTTTCCGCGGCATACTCCCTGTCATAGCTTTGCAGCAGGATATGAAGCGCGTCCGTTTTCTTTACCTTACGTAGCATCCGCTGGCCTTTGTATTCCAGGAGCATCACCGCGTTATCGATCGGGCTTCCCGCCGGAACGATAAAGCACAAATCGCCCTTGAGAATCCGAAAACCGCGCATGCTGTCGTCCGGCATCTGATAATAGAATACCTTGTCGGGAGACGCGCCGTCAATGCGGCCCTGCATGACGGGAAGAAGGCGGTGGTCTACTTCCTTCATAACGGCGTTCATCACGGGAACGCGTTTTAAAATGCTGGTCAGCGCATCCAGCCAAACGCTTCCGGAAACCGTGTCGCTTGCCTTGTCGTCCTCATAAAAAACGGGGACTGCCTCACGGGGCGCAGCCGGCTCAACCGAGGCCATTTTCTTGGGCGTAACGGTTTCCAAGTCCACGGTGGCCGCAATATCATCCAGCGTGAACCCCTGTTCCGTTTGTTCGTTTAAGCCGACTTTCTTTAATATCCTGCGGGCTTGATCGTCCGGAATAATCCGTTTTCCCTCTTCCACGTCCTTTAAATACTGCTCGCTTACACCGCTGAGCTTCGCCACTTGTTTCAAGGTCATCGTACGTCGAAGGCGTTCGGTTTTGAGTAAATCTCCCAGTCTGCTCATGGGTTTTCCTCCGTGGTTTTGGTGTTCGCTCATATTATAACATAGCAGGAAAAGAATCTGGGCTGTCGAATAGAGGAAAATGGTTGTTTTTGGTCAATACCTCAATGTGGCCGTAATTCCCGATCAACCGGATAAGGAGATTATTTTGCCGGAAGACAAGAATTCTTTTCAAAGTATGGACGTGAGTCAGGAAGTTCTGCGCGCATTGGACGCAATGAACATCCACGAAATGACCCCCGTTCAAGCACAAACCCTGCCGCTGATGATGGAGGGTCGCGACGTGATCGCCATCGCTCCGACCGGCACTGGAAAAACGATTGCCTTTGGAATCCCCATGCTTGAGTACGTCAATCTGAAGGATGATCGCGTACAGGAGCTGGTACTCGCCCCCACCCGGGAGTTAAGCCTTCAGATCGCGGAAGAGATCAAAAACCTTTCGCAATTTATCAAGGGAATCAAAATTGCGGTTCTATATGGCGGACAGCCGATCGTAAAGCAGATCAACCAGCTGAAACGCGGGGCGCACATCATTATCGCAACGCCGGGGCGTTTGCTGGATCACATGAGCCGGGGGAACATCCGGCTGGATAACGTACATACCATGGTGCTGGACGAAGCCGATGAAATGCTCAACATGGGCTTTGTAAAAGACGTTACCAAAATTATCGAAGCAACGCCCGCGGATCGTCAGCTGGTGTTGTATTCCGCAACCACCAACCCGGACGTTCAAACGATTGCGTGGAAGTATCAGCAGGACCCCGTGGAAGTGATCGTTCCCGCAACCCGCGAGAACAGGCCGCAGATTACGCAATATGTGATCGACGCGGACGCAAAAAATAAGTACGAGCACTTGCTTTACCTTCTTGACAGCGATGAATTCAACCGCATCATGGTATTCATCAATACCAAGGATATGACGCAGCGGCTCACAAACCGTTTGCAAAAAGCCGGTTATGGGGCGGAATGCCTGCACGGGGATATGCGCCAAAGCGCGCGCAACCAGGTGATGGACGGTTTCCGCAAAGGAAAGTTTCAAGTGCTGCTTGCAACGGACGTTGCTGCACGCGGCATTGATGTGGACGACGTGGAAGCCGTAATCAATTACGATCTGCCAAACGAAAACGAGTATTATCTGCATCGCATCGGCCGCACGGGCCGCGCCAAGAAGCACGGCGTCGCATTCACGCTGCTCACCTATACGGAAAGCGTGCGCTTTGATATGATTCTGAAGTATATCGACGCGCAGCCTGTTATGCTGCATTTCAACGAGCTTGGTATTCTCTGCAACAAAGAAGGCGCGGCCTTTTTTGAGAATATTTAGGGGGCAACCGAGAATGGCTGAGGATCAGGGAAGAAATCTGGCCGCACAGCGGCGTGAACAAGACGGTCTGGTATATTTCGACCGCGGGATCATTGCAGGAGGCGACGGGAAACGCTACCAACGGTACGCCATTCAGACGCATTTCGTAGAGGTGAATGAAAGCAACGTTGCGCTTGTGGAAAAGTATGTTCGTCCGCTTTATATAGAGGGCGACGTCCTCTCCTTCGGCGCTAAGGTTATGTGTATGTGCACCGGCAACGTGCGCACACGCGATCAGGTTAAGCCCGGCTTTTTTGCAAAGCTCATGTGGCGTTTTGCCGGGATTAATTCTACGGGCGTCGGCATGCACGAGCCGTATAAGCTGCAGCTTGTGATTGATATGGTCGGCTTGCCCCGCGTGCTGCTTGCCGCGTTTCTAAGCGCCGTAACCAGGCCGTTCGGGGTAAAAGGCGTGTTCTATAAAGTGTGCGGCAAAGGCGTCGGCGGTATCGACGGCTTCTATTTCCGTTCAAGCTTTCAACGGTATCACGAGCTGGCGACGATTAACCCGCCCAACCCCGATGCGTTGTGCGACGAGCTTACCGGGAAGACGGGTATTCCCGTTGTGCTGATGGACGCCAACGATATTCAGCGCGATCAGCTGGGCAAGTCCAAAAACTTCCCGCTCACCGACGAACAGATTCAGGACGCCATGCGCGATAACCCCAGCGGGCAGGGCGGGGAGCTTACGCCGTTGATCCTGATTCGGCCGTTGTAATCGCCAGTAAATACCCGTCCAGGTTGGTACGCT
>JAEWTC010000156.1 GCA_023459675.1 Bacillota bacterium
ATTCACGCCGCTGCCAAAAAGGCAGACACGCTGTGTCTGCCTCGCGGCAACCCACCCGGAACGGCGTCCGAATCGCTCGGCCCCGGCAGGTTCGATCTAGGAAGCCCTTGATCACGGTTTCATACTAACAGACCCATGTTAGGCTTCCGTCATCGGGAGATGAGAACCGCGTAAAATATGTAACCGGAGCAGCTCTTAGTGCGGCTCCGGTTTCATTTTGCGCCCGCGCCAAGGCTAGGCGTTTGCCGCCCCGGCCACGAACAGGATCACCGCCGCCGCAAGGGCAAGGACGGCGAACACGTAGCAGGTGATCGCGGTGACTTTGTCGCTTGGCTCCTTGCTGCCGGTGAACATTTTGAGCTTTTGCTTGACGAACTTCATCAGGCTTTGCGGCGCGAACACGCCGATGAACAGGCAGAACAGCCCGTATGCGGCACAGGCGACGCCGCCGACCCAATATCCGGTTTCCATGGAAAACCCTCCTTATATTTCCTGTTTGGAGAGCCGCCTTCCAAGGCGGCTTGCGTTCGTTTGGGGGGAATGCAAGGCGCGGCACAGGCATATGCCGCCAAATACGGCTAACGCATAAGTTTGCGGATGCGTTTCATGCACAGCAGGAACACGCAGGTAGAGAGCAAAAGGATGACGGCGGCGTACAACAGCGTGCTGCCCCAGCCCGCCGTACCCTGCACGATCTCGGTCAGCCCCCGGTACGCGCAGTAAAACGGGCTCCACATCACGGTGAAGTGCCAGGCCGGGTCCGTAAGCTCGTACACCAGCACGGAGGCGATCATCGGCAGCATCAGCATTTTCACGCTGCCCGCGGCCTCGATAAAATCGGTCGACGCCAGGCCGATGACGAACGCGACGATGATGGAAATCAGCGAATCGGCAACGATCATCACGAGGATCTGCCCCCAGTTGACGTCCGTAATGTTCAAAATGAGCAGCGACGCGGCGGACGACGCCAGCAGCGACAGCACCCCGATCAGGCTTTTGGAGAGCACGTAGGCGGCCTGCGGCATGGGCGTAACGCTCGCGGCCCGGATGGTCTGGTCCGCCTTCTCATCCACCAGCCCAAGCGAGATCAGCATCGCCGTAACCACGCTGATCATCAAAAGCAGCGTAACGGAAAACGCGCGTTTGAGCGGCGGGGTTTCATCCCGGAAGGAGTAGAACCCGAAATCCGTGCCGGGCGCGGCCTCGCCGGTTTCAGCCATCGCCAGCAGTACCTTTGCCATTTCGACGGTGGTTTTCGATTCGTTTCCCTGGGTAACGAGCGTAAGGCCGTTCTCGCCCGGCGCGACGCCAAACACCTCGTCGCGCCGCAGCACGCGTTCTTCCACGGCGGCCTCGCTTTGCAGGGTTTCCACGGCGGCGTATGCCGAGAGCCGGTCCACATACGCCGCGTCCGCCGCCGGGCTTACGGCGAAGTGCAGCGTGGTTTCGCTGATGCCCGGCGTAACCGCCACAATCAGCAGCGCGAGGATCATCGGCATCAGGATCATGAGGATCGCCATCGGGTCCTTCACGGCAATTTTCAGGTCGCGCGCGAAGATGCTCAACACTTTACGCATGCGCTACACCCCCAAACTTTTGCGGTAACGGCGCTCCGACCAAAGCAAAAGCAGCGCGGAAACCGCGGCCATGCCCAGGCAAACCGCCAGCGTATACCAAACGTCCGGCCTGGGCAACAGCGATTCCTTGACGGCCTGGAGCATCGGGTACGTGGGCATCAGCCGGAGCCAGAGCGGCGAAAAGCCCGGCAGGATAAAGGACATCGCCGGGAGCATCATCACCGCCATGAGGAGGAACAGCACGCCGAACGCGGATTTGAGATCCTCGAAAAACGACGCGAGCCAGAGCCCCAGCGTGCAGGAAAACACAGAGACCAGCGCCGCCGCGGGAATAAAGAGCAGGTAATTGGGCTGCGCGCCCATCACGGGCACCGTAACCGCCAGCGAGGAAAGCAGCGACGTGGTGAGCACCACCAGCACCTTGCTTATCAGGTAGCTGCGGGTATGCACCGGTGTGACCGCCATGGCGCGGATCAACCCGGACGCCTTATCGATCGTCAGATAGGCGGTCACCATCAAAAGCCCCATCAGCCCGTTCATAATCACCACCACCAGCGGCAGATAGCTTGCGCGGTTGCCCAGCGCGTTTTCCGCGCCCAGCGCGCGCACCGTAACGCCCTGCGCGGCCCGTGCAAGCGCATCCCCCGCCCCCATGGCGGCGGCGATCATGTTCCGGTAACGTTCGCTTTCCGTGCCAAACAACAAAAGCCGGATCTGCGGCTGGCCGGCCTCGTTCAGGCGGATGACGGCGGAAAGCCACTTCTCGGTTTTCGCCGCGCGGAGCAGATCGTCCATACTTTGGGCGATGTACAGCGTTTTGGTGTGCTTACCGTCCGCCGCGTCATAAACGTTCCAGGTTTCGAGTTCCAACGTTTTCTTATCGTCAAACGTCAGGGGGAACGCTTCGCCGGTCTGCTCGTCGTAATAGGTGAATTGATCGGGCCGGACCCGCACTTTGGTATCCTCCGCGCGCTCATAGCGCTCCTGCCCGCCGCCGCTGAGCAGCAGCCGTTCCAGCGCTTCGCGGGGAAGCTCCGCAAAGACCGCCTCCTTTGACACCTGGGTAACCTCCGCGGGCACGAACAGAAGTATGGCGGCAAGCAGCACCGCGGCCATGACGAGCTCCAGATAGAAGTAGAACCCGCGGGACGCGATTTTGAGCTCCTTTCGGTAGTTACTCCACAGCTTCATCCGCCGTCAGCCCCTTTCCGGTGACCCGGATGAAAATTTCCTCCAGCGTCGCCTCCTTAGAGTGCATGGTCACGATCTCGCAGGTATCCAATATCGCGTGCAGGCGCGCCCGGTCCTCTGGCGCGGCGGGCGCGAGGATTTCCTTCTTCACGGCGTCGCCGTCCTTAAACTCCACGGCCACGGTTTTGTGCCCGTATTGCAGCTTCAGCGCGCGGGGGCTGTCAATCAGGCGGATCTCGCCGTCCACCAGAAACGCCACGCGGTCGCACAGCTCGTCGGCAATGTGCATGTTATGGGTGGTCAAAAACGCGGTCACCCCGGTTTGGCACTCCCGCCGGATGATCTCCTTGATCTGCGCGGCAATGGCCGGGTCCAGCCCCGTGGTGGGCTCGTCCAGAAACCACATGGCCGGATTGTTGAGCAGCGAGCGCGCAAACGTCAGCCGGTGCTTCATGCCCTTGGAAAACGCGCCCGCTTTCATTCTCTCCTTGCCGCCCAGCCCCACCAGGTCGATCAGCGCGCGCGGATCGCGGGTGGGAACGTCGAACAGCTTGGCATAGTAGCGCAGGTTTTCCTCTGCGGTGAGCTTTGCGTAGAGGTTGGACTGCTCAAAGCTCACGCCGATGCGGTTGAACCGCTTCTTGTTTTCCTTGTGCAGGTCGTAACCGTCTACAACGGCTTCCCCGCTTTGCAGCGGCAACAGCCCGGTGAGTATGCCCTGCGTGGTGGATTTTCCCGCGCCGGACGGCCCGAGGAAGCCGAAGATTTCCCCCTTGGCAACCGTAAAGGAAAGGTTGTTTACGGCCGGGCGCGCATTGTTAGCGTACGCGTAGGTCAGGTTCTTCACTTCGATCATGGTGCAGTCTCCTTTGCTGTCTTATTCGGCGTCCGGCTGCGCCGGGGCTTTGCCGATGCCGTGCATCATCATCTGCACGCCCAGCGCGCACAGGGTTTCCATCGCTTCCCGGTTCATATCGCCGCCCGGGCATTGGGCCATCAGATACTCGATGATCGTGGTGTTGACACTGGTCAGCAGCCGGAAGAACAGCTCCGGCGTAATACCCTCATACAGCTCTCCGTTTGCGACCGCCTCCCCCAGATACCGGAACAGCAGCCCCGCGAGCTCGCTTTTCTCGGCGGCCGCGGTCATTTTGGCAAACAGCGGGGTATCCTTTATCCGCAGCACGCTCTGGGCGCAGCGGTTGTAATCCGGATGCTCCAGCGCAAAGCGCATGCCGCCCAGGTACAGGGCACGGATGCAGCTTTCCAGGTTGTGCACGGAAAGCTCGTCCATCGCCCGCCGGATGTAGGCTGTTTTCAGCTTTCCCGCTTCCAGCGATACGTGCACGAACAGATCGTCCAGATCCTCAAAATATTGGTAGAAGCTGCCCGTGGCGATGCCCGCGTCCTTCACGATGCGGGTGACGCTTGCCTTGTCGTACCCGCTTGCGGCAATCTCCCGCAGGGCGGCCGCAAGGATGCGCCGCTGTTTTTCT
>JAEWTC010000157.1 GCA_023459675.1 Bacillota bacterium
TTAAAAACGCGTCGGAGCATTCTCCGGCGGGAAGCCCCATCCTGATCGCGTGCGGGGAAAACCCGATCTGCGCCTGGATCAGCGTAACGGACAACGGACCGGGGCTGCAGCCGCAGGAGCTTTCCCGCATTTTCCGCCGTTTCCAGGGCGGCGAGGGCAGCCCCGGCTACGGCATCGGGCTTCCGCTTTCGCAAACCATTCTGCGCGGGCAAAACGGCGATCTGGAGGCGGACAGCGGCCTGTACGGCTTGCCGCCGCACGTGGTCGACCTGACCAAAGACGCTTATTCCGGCGCTACGTTTACGCTGAAGCTTTTCCGGCAGAACCCGGAAGCGCAGCAGAAAGACGATTAAACTCGTTATTCCTATTCTCTCGTTTCGTTCAAACGCCTGACAGAACGGATTGCAAGGCATACGCGCAGCGGCGGCCGCCGCTGTTTCGCATCCCGAACGGGGGCGCACGGCGCAACGCCGCTCAAGATAAGCGCGGGGCTAATCCGCAATAGGTGGCGGCAAAAACGTTAAAGCAATACCTGCGCTCGCGTGCCGCGCGGCGGGCGAAGCAGCGCCCCGTGCGGGTAAAACGGGGCAAGTCCGCAGAACAGAAAGGCTTTTACAGCGTATTGCGTGACAAAACCGTCACCTTCCCTGTCACGGCGCCGTCACGTTCGCATGCGATACTCAACCCGTACGAAAACGGTACAGGGAGGCAAATATGAGTATTTTACAAGTGGAAAACCTGACCAAAACCTACGGCAAAGGCGACGCCGCCGTAACGGCGCTCAACAGCGTGTCCTTCTCGGTGGAAAAGGGCGAGTTTGTGGCGATCGTCGGGGCGTCCGGCAGCGGCAAATCGACGCTGATGCACCTGATCGGCGGGGTGGAGCGGCCCACCAGCGGCACGGTGACCGTGGACGGCATGAACATCTTCACGCTGGACGAAAGTAAGCTCGCCATCTTCCGCCGCCGCAACATCGGCCTGATCTACCAGTTCTACAACCTCATCCCCACGCTGACGGCGGAAGAGAACGTGATCCTCCCCTATCTGCTGGACAACCGCAAGCCGGACCCCAAGAAGCTTACCGAAATTCTGTCGCTGCTGGGGCTTGCCGAGCGCAAGAACCATCTGCCAGGGCAGCTGTCCGGCGGCCAGCAGCAGCGGGTATCCATCGGCCGCGCGCTGATTAACGATCCCGCCGTGATTTTGGCGGACGAGCCGACCGGCAACCTCGACAGCCAGCGCAGCCGCAGCATTCTGGAACTTTTGAAGCTCTCCAACCGCCAGTTTAACCAAACGCTTCTGGTGATTACCCACGACGAGAAAATTGCCCTGCAGGCGGACCGCGTGCTGACGCTGGAGGATGGGAACATCGTGCGGGACGAGGCGGTGCGCGCATGAAACAGATCACCGCCAGCCTGGCGTATAGCCAGCTTAGGCAAAACCGCAAGCGTACGGCGATTACCATCGTGGGCATCGCCCTGTCCGTCGCCATGATGACCGCCGTATTCGGCTTCGCCGTCAGCGGCATTGAAGCCATGCGCCGTTTGGTGGGAGACGATGATATCAGCGCATACAGCGGCGTGCTCTTTTCGTTTGCCGCGGTGCTGGGCACGATCATCATGGTTGCGTCCGTCGTTGTTATCTCCAACGCCTTCCGTATTTCCGCGGCGGAACGCACGCGCCAGTTCGGCATCCTGAAAAGCGTCGGCGCAACCAAAAGGCAGATCGTCCGCACCGTGCTGTACGAGGCGGCGTTCCTCTCCGCCGTCGCCATCCCCACGGGGCTGATCGTGGGAATGCTGGTGCAATGGCTGGGTTCCAGCATCGGCGACGCGCTGCTGGCCCCGATGAACAAGCTGATCGAAGGCGGCGCTTCCATCCATATGCGGTTTGAGTTCTCCCTGCCGGTTCTCCTCCTGTCCGTCGGGGTTTCGCTGGTCACGGTGCTGCTGTCCGCATGGCTGCCCGCCCGCAAGACCGCGGGCATTCCCGCCATCGAGGCGATCCGCATGACGCAGGAAATCAAGATCCGCGGCAACAAACTGCGCACGTCAAAGCTCGCGGCGCTGCTGTTCGGCTTCGAGGGCACGCTGGCGGCGAAGGCCATCAAGCGCAGCCGCCGCAGCTACCGCGCCATGGTGACCGCGCTAACCATCAGCGTCGTGCTGTATATGGTGTGCGGCAATCTGGACGCGCAGCTGACCATGACCATGAACCAGGCCTACCATAACATCGACGCCAACACGCTGACCAGCTATCTGGCGGACGGAAGCGGGGCGAACGCCTCCCGCCCGCCGCTTTCCCAGGCCGCGGCGGAACAGGTGACCGTGGAACTGCGCCGCTTTCCGGACACGGTGGTATACGCCGTGGGCATTGACGACCAATATACCCTACGCGCGGACGGCGCCGGGATGACGGACGCAATGCTGCAAACCCTGGAGCCGGAGCAGACGCACGTGCGCGCCGTACTGGCGACGGTAGACAGCGCCCATTATGAGGAACTGTGCCGCAAAGCGGGCGTTGCGCCGGGCTCGAACATCCTGATCAACAGCGCGCGCCGCGCGTACGGCGACAGCTCCACCGAGTTTCAGCCGTTGAAATTTACCCGGCAAACCCTGTCGCTGGAAAATGGGGACGCGCGGGTTACTGTTCCCCTGCACGGCCAGCTGACCGGTGCGGACGTACCCCAGGAGATCGCCTTTGCCGCCGACGGCCAGCTTGCCATCGTGGTGCCCGATACGAACGCCAGGCTGTACAGCTGGTTTTCCGTCAGCGAAGACGTACCGGGCTTCATCACCTATGCCACGGATACGCTCGCACGCATTTTCCCGCAGCCTGCGGACGCTGGCGTACCCTACGACGTGATGGACGTTTCCGCCATCACCGCCGTAACCCGCAGCCTGACCAAGCTGATTACGGTGTTCTTATACGGGTTCGTGGGCATGCTCTCGCTGATCGGACTGACAAGCATCATCTCGGCCATCGCGGCCAACGTGCGGCTGCGCGCGCGGGAGTTCGCGGTGCTTGCCTCCACGGGGATGACCCAAAGCGGCATCCGCAAAATGCTGGCGCTGGAAAGTGTGATGTCCGCCATCAAGGCGCTGCTGTGGGGCATTCCGCTGGGTTCGGCGGCAACGTATCTCTCGTATCTGGCCTTAACCGGCAAGGATTCCTTCGGCTTCGTGTACGCGTGGCCCGTTGTGCTGGAAGCCGCGCTGGGCGTGTTCCTGATCGCGCTGATCACCACCTGGTACGCTTCCCTGAAGCTGCGGGGCGGCAGCGTAATGGAGGTTATCCGTTCCACCGAAGGCATATAAAGGTTTGGAAAAAAGCCTGCCGCGGGATTGCGGCAGGCTTTTTTTACGCGCAGGAAGGAAAACAGGCTTGCCGGGCTGAACCTAAATGCAAACACGCCTGTAAACCGCGAACCCGTTTGACAACCGAAAGAAGGAATGCCGGTGCCCACTGCCCTTTCCCTGCTGCTGCGAGGTCTGTTGCTGCTTTTGTGCGCCGTCGGCGTTTGGAACGCGCTGTTTCGCCGCAAGGGCGGGTTTATGAACGCCGGCGGCATTCTGTATTACACCATCCAGAGCAACCTCTGGGTATTCGCCGTAACGGCGCTCCATATCGCGCTCTCCCTTGCCCGGCCCGGCGGCGTCGCCTGCCGCGCGCTGGAGCTGCTCCGCTACGCCGTGCTCGTGGGCATCACGCTTACGTTTTTGGTATTCTGGCTTGCGCTTGCGCCCAAGCTGGAGCGGGAATATCTGCTCTCGCCCAACAACTGGCTGGTCCATACGCTGGTTCCCCTGCTGTTCATCGCGGATTTCTTTCTGATCGACCCCATCGCTCCGCTCACCCGCGCCGAAGCGCTGTGGGCCGTTGCCATGCCGCTGTATTACTTTATTTTCACCTTGCTTCACGCCAGGTTGAACCCGCGCCTGCGGTTTCCCGAGGACAGCCGCTATCCCTATTATTTTCTGGACGCGGATCGGCTCGGCTGGTTTCGTTTGAAAAACGGCCCCGGCGTATTCTGGTGGGCGCTGCTGCTGTTCACGATCACGCTGGGCCTTGGGTTTTTCTACCGCTGGCTGATCACCGTCGTATAAGATTAAACCGCGCGTCAGCGCGGTTTTATCTTTTTGCTTCATGCCGGCCCGCGCCTGCGAACTCTTCGCGCGGCAGCCTCGGTGAGGAGGGTCATACAGCCCGTAAACACCAGCAGATAGTACGGAAGCAGCCCCGTTCCGGCAGCGCGGGCAAGCAAGCCGAACAGCGGCGGCATCAGCGTTGTGCCCAGATAGGCGCTCGCCATTTGCATGCCCATCAGCGTTTGGGCGTGTTGTTTTCCAAAGTTCACGGGCGTTTCGTGCAGGAGCGCCGGAAACACCGGCGCGCAGCCCAGCCCCAGCAGCGCGCAGCTGATGAAGAACGCTTCCGTTCCCTGCGCAAGCAGGAACAGGGCGAGGCCGCAGAAGCTGAGGATCTGCCCTGCGCGCACCATACGCGGGTTGCCCAGCCGGTTGGAAACCCAGCCGCTCAGCAAACGGCCCACGGTAATGCCAAGATAGAACACAGCCGCGAACTGCGCCGCCAGGTCGGCCGCAAAGCCGCGCGTCAGCGTAAGGTAGCTGGCAATCCAAAGCCCGGAAGTGGCTTCCAGCGCGCAATAGCAGAAGAACGCGGGCAGCAGCAGCCTTGCGCCCGGCAGCCGCAGCGCCTGCATGAGGGTCAGGCTCTTTCCCTGCGCTTCCCCGGCAGCGGGCGCGCCGGACGGCATTTTTTTCCACAGCGGCAGGGAAAGCGCAAGCACCGCGGCCACCGCGACCTGCGCAAGGCCGATGATCCGGTACCCCGCGGGCCACCCCAGGCCGCGCGCGAGGCAAAACCCCATCACCGTAGGCCCGACGGTAGCCCCCACGCCCCAGAAGCAATGCAGCCAATTCATATGCCGGGAGGAGTAATGCAGCGCAACGTAGTGATTGAGCGCCGCGTCCACGCTGCCCGCGCCAAGGCCGTACGGCACCGCCCACAGGCAGAGCGCCCAAAAAGAGCCGGACAGGGAGAAGCCCAGCAGCGCAACCGCCGTCAGCGAAACGGAGGCGAGCGTAACCTTGCTGGTGCCAAACCGGCGCAGTACGCGCCCGCTGAGCAGGCTGGAAATGATCGTGCTTGCCGCGATCAGCATAGAAAGCAGCCCGGCGCTTGCCACCGGCACGGAAAGCGACGGGTACATCGCCGGCCACGCCGCCCCAAGCAGGGTATCCGGCAGCCCGAGGCTGATGAACGCGAGATAGATGATCCCGAGTAAAAGCGAAGTCATGCGGCTCCTCCTTGCGCGGTTGTTCAACCAATGGTATCATCATAGCATCGGCAAACGCGCTAATCTATCATGTTTTCGCCGGTTTTGATAACATTCGTCCAATATTCCGCGAAAGGGGGGCTCGCGCTATGGTTGAACTGCGAATACAGGAGGACGGCTCGGAGATCGTTCCCTACCCCTCCGCCGCGTTCCCGCTGCACCTGTCGGTCTGTATGCTGTCCATGTATCCGGGCATGTGCTGCGTAAGCCACTGGCACGACGAGTACGAGTTCATCGTCGTCCGCCGGGGACGGCTTTTATACCGCGTGAACGGCATGCCCGTACCCCTTGCAGCCGGAGAAGGTTTGTATGTGGGGCCGCGCGCGGTGCACGGCATAGAGCCCGTAGACGGTACGGACTGCGAATACCTGTGCGTCGTTTTCTCCGCCGCGCTGCTGAGCGCCGCTCCGCAGATCCATCAAACCGTGCAGGCGCACCTCGCGCCGCATGAAGCGGCGCATTACCTGCGCCTGCTGCCGCAGGTTGCCCCGCACGGGGAAATACTGCGGGAGCTTTCGCAATTGCCGCGCATCGCACAGCAGCGCGCACCCGGGTGGATGCTCGCCTGCCTTGGCACGCTGTACCGGGTGATTGCCCATTTGGGCAGCGCCGCGCCCGGCGGAACCGAGCCGCCCAAGCCCGACCGCAACCTTGCGCAGGTGAAGGACATGATGCGCCTGATCCGCACAGGGCTTACCGGGAAGCTGACGCTTGCGGAGATCGCCCGCGCGGGCAGGCTCAGCCGCTCCGCGTGCGAGAGCGCGTTTGAGCGCGTGCTGCATACCTCGCCCATCCGATACCTGACGAACTGCAGGCTGGACCTGGGCATGGAACTGCTGCAGTCCACCCCGATGACCGTTACGGAAATCGCCCAGCGCGCCGGTTTTTGCTCGGGCAGCTATTTTGCCGAACAGTTCAAGAAACGCATGGGGTGCTCCCCCGCCGCGTACCGCAAAACGCACCGGCACACGGCGGCGCTTCCCGCGGATACCGGGGAAACGCGGCCGGGCGCCGGCGCGTAAACAAGCGCTGCCGTTTATACGTCCTGGTTGTAGATTTTGCTGATAGACTCCTTGTTGCGGATGATGAATACCGCCACGCTCAAAAGCCCGATCCCGCCCATGATCAACGGCACAAAGCGGTAGGGCAGCGCCTCGCCCAGCGCCCCCGCCAGCAGGCGGAACCCGATCGCCCCCAGCGTTACTAAAATGCCAAACACCGCCTCCACGCGGGCGCGGATATCGCCGGGCAGATAGTTCTGCACGGCGGCGGCGCGCAACGTGGCCGTGTTCACACCCAGAAAGCCCAGGGTGAACCGCAGCGCGATCATCAGCGGGTACGAGAGCAAAAGCATCACGCCGTCCAGCGATTCGTAAAGGATATACACCTTTTCCGTCACCTGGTAGCGGTATTTGGGCGGAATCTTCAGGAAATAGTGAAAGAAGCCGCCGATCATGCGCCCAACCGTTTCCGCCGAGATCAGCAGCGAATACATGGCCGCGCCCAGCGCGGGCGAGGACTGAAAATGGGCCATCGCCATCAGCTCGTTGCCCTGGGAAGCAGAATTGACAATGGCCATATAGGTATAGATGCTGCGTATCCCTTTCTCCCGCTTCAGGTAACGGATACCGCCCAATGCTTCGCTGCAGTACGCCCGAAAGGAGAAGGGGTTTTTTTCTCTGTCGCCGCGATCCTTGGTAATGAAGCACTCAAACAGCGAGGCGATCAGCAGTAAAGCCCCCTCGGCAGCAAAAAACCATGCGACGCCGACCGTTTTATACACAAGCGCCGCAAGCGGCGTGACCAGCGTTGTAATGGTCGGGTAGATCAGGGAGGATACGGAATACCCTTTCTGCGCGAAGCCTTCCGGGATCAGCTCGGGGTACAGGGAATTGTACGCCTGCCCATAGAGGGTACCCAGCGAGTTGGTTATCAGCCCGAATGCCATATATAACCCGTAAGAGAATTCCGCGTTGAACAGATACGCGGCAAAGCCGAAATACAGCAGGCTCATAATGAAATCATTGCCGGCGATGATATTACGGCGGCAGCTTTGATCCACCAGCGGCGCGGTGAGGAGCGGCAATATGGTTCCGGGGATCATTGTCACGGCCGCAAACACGCCGGAAAGCCAGGTGGAACCTGTGTTATCGAACACGATCAGGCTCATGGCAAAGCTCACCGCCGTGCCGCCGATGGCGGAGATGACCGTACCCAGCGTGATGATGGTAAAATCCTTGGTCCAAAGCCCCGGTTTTCTTCGCATACCGAAATCAACTCCCTGCAAACAGTATAGCGTTTGCACTCAGGAGTTACAATACGGACGGTATTGGGAAATATTCTACTCAATTATCCAATTACTGATCAATTATCGGATAAATTCAGGAAATATATCTACCTCCGATGCGATTTGCAGCGCTTCTTTGTAGCGGCGGTTATGGACGCAGGCTTCGATGAGCAGATTGCCGTGAAACTGCTTAAACCCGTGATGGTATACTGCGTGAATACCGTCGTACACCTCCCGCAGCAGGCGGTAATAGGCATCCGACCACAAAAAATCTTCGGCAAGCCGGAAGCGCACGATGGCAAGCATCTTCTCCTCCATCGGCGTACCCTTGCCTGCCTCTATCAAGGCATCCGCCATGCGCAGCCAGTTTTGCGCGGCCTGCCTGTCCCCCGTATCCAGGCAGGCGATCGCTAATTTGTGGTAGAGCAGAACATTGCAGTTCTCGCTATCGAGCAGCACTCTTTGCAGAAACGGCAGCGCTTCTGCACTTTTGCGCATGCTCACCAACGTAGCGCCGATGTTGTAATCCATCTGATGGAGGATCGATGGCGCAATCGCCTGCGCAAGCCTGCGTGCCTGCCGGAAATACTTCATCATCAGGTCTTCCTGATAGAGATCCGCATAACAGACCGCCGTCAGATTGGCGGCATACAGCAATACAAACGGGCATCCTTCTTCCGCCGCCCGTGCATAGGCTTGCTGTAAATAACTGATCGCCTCCTGATACGCGCCATGGTGGTGCAGGCATTCGCCCAGATAGTAAAGCGCAATGCTATACGGCCGCAGATAGACGGCTTTTTGATACCAGGCGACGCCGTCCGCCTTGTCGCAGGCGATCAGGCCATGCGCCAGCGCCGTGAAAAACAGCTGCTCCCGGTCCTCCTGCGGCGATAGGCCGCGCAGCAGTTCTTCGGCCTGCTCGTTGTGTTGTTCTTCCAGCGCTTCATACACAAGAAACAGCGCGTAAGGATCGGCCAGCGGGCTTTGCAGCGCTTTTTCCCGGACGGACAGCAACGTTTGCCGTTCCGCCCCCGCGGGTTCCATATAGGCCGCATGCATAAAGTAGGCGTCCAGCGCCAGCCGGGTGTCGCGCAGAAACGACTCGTCCAATTGAAAATCCACATGAAGCGCCCCAAACAGGAGCCGGATGATCTCCTCTCCGGGGGTTGCCGTGCCTTTTTCGATTTTGCTCAGGTAAGAAACGGCGCAGATGCCCTTGCACAGCGCTTGTTGCGATAACCCGCGCTCCATGCGAAGCCGCCGGATCAGCGATCCCGTATTCTGCATCACCCCGTCACCGTCCCATCGGCTGCGTAACTATTCCACTGCCATTATACCGCATTGCGGCACGTTGCGCATCCCGTATCGCCCTGGCCGTCCAGCGGCAGCCATTGCGCCTGTGCGTGCAGCCAGCGTTTGTGCAAAAGCCGTGCGATAACGGCGGGCGGTACCAGCCGGGCGCCCAACCGCAGCAGATTGTTCGTAAGCCCCGGAATGTACAGGGTTTTGCCGCGCAGCGAACGGGCGACCGTGCGCCGCACCACCTTCTCGATATCGTTGGTCGTTGCGTTGCCCCAGAAGCCCTGCGCGGCGATGGCCTGCAGGCAGTCCTCGCGTGTGGAAAGCCCGCCCGGGCACAGCGCCAGCACGTGAACGCCCTGGGGTTTCAACTCCTCGCCCAGCGCGATGGAAAAGTCCAGCAGGAAGCGTTTGGACGCCGCGTACGTGGCCTTGAGGGGGATCGGGTAGAGGGACGCGAGGCTGGAAACGAACACGATGTGAAAATCCCGCGCCGGATCCCGCAGTTGAAGCGCCCGGTGGGTGATCCGCAGCGTCGCCTCGATATTGACGCGCAGGATGCTTGCCAGATCCTGAAAGCTGCGCTTTTGGAACGCGCCCTCAAAATCCAGCCCGGCCACGTTGAACAGCATGTGAAGCGCCATGCCCTTGTCCGCGGCGAGGCCGATGAGCCCCTCCACGGCGGCGTCGTTTGTGATATCGCAAGCATAGGTCTCCACGGGTACGGCGTACTGCCTGCGGATGCCCGCCGCCGCCTTTTGCAGGCCCTGCGCGTCGATATCGGTCAGGAGAAGGCCGAAGCCCCTGCGCGCGCACTCCAGCGCAAACGCCCTGCCCAGCCCGCCGGACGCCCCGGTGATGAGAACGTTGGTCATCATAAGCCCACCTTTCCGCTAAACGTATCCCCGCACAGCGTTTCGGACAGCGCCCACAAACGCGCGGCGTTTTGTTCGTTCACCTGAGCGCTGTACCGCCTGGGTTGGGATTGCCCGTAATAGAGAGCTTCGGGAGAATCCGCCGTCACAAGGTACGCGTAGGTTTTTGCGGCTGTTTCCGCCGCCGTGCCGCTTTTCCTGTGCAGCCGCCAGAACAGCCGCACGACGCCCGACGTGTTTTTCTCCCCGATCCCGGTGTTCACCAGCCCGGGGTCCACGCCGTAGCAGCGCACGCTCTGCGCGGCAAACCGGCGGTTACATTCCAGCGCGAACAGCAAGTTGCACAGCTTGGACTGCTGATAGGCAAACAGCGGGCGGTACCCGCCGGTGAGCATCACGTCGTTCCAGCGGATTTTCACTCCCCGGTGCGACTGGCTGGAGGTAACAAGCACGCGGCCATGCGCCGCAATCAGCGCGGGCATCAGCTGCCGGGTAAGCAGAAACGCGGCCAGATGGTTCACAGCAAATACGGTTTCATACCCGTCCTCGGTGGTGGTGTAGTAGCTCCGCACACAGCCCGCGTTGTTCACC
The DNA here is from genome assembly GCA_023459675.1 of Bacillota bacterium. GTDB lineage: Bacteria > Bacillota > Clostridia > Christensenellales > Aristaeellaceae > CAXXOK01. Next base: position 10,412 of record JAEWTC010000157.1, read on the forward strand.
AGCGCGTCCAGTTTGCCGGCGCAGTCCGCATCCAGCACGCTTCGAAGCGTATCGCCAAGACGCACAACCTCCGCCTGCTTGGACAGATCACACGGGAAGAACCGGATCGCCGCCCCGGGGTGCAGTGCAAGCAGCGCCTGCGAGGCGGCGGCGCAAGTTTCCCCGTTGCGGCCTACGCCAAACACCGCCCACCCCATTTTGGCAAAATCGCGGGCCACCGCGAAACCGATTCCAGACGTCGCCCCGGTAATGACAATGGTTTTCATATTGCCTTCTCCTTATACGAACCAGTTCCAGGCGTGCCACCAGCCAAGCGAACCCGCGGATATGGCGCACACCCCATAAAAGACCACAAACCCGAACACGAATACGCACAGCGAGATCAGCAGCACCCTGCGCAGCGTGCGCCATACTTTGGGCGGCGTCTGCAGGCGAACCGGGTACGGCAGCTGCCTTGCGCCGCCCGTTACCGCCGCCATGAAGTTTTTGCGGAAGCGGAGATACTTTTTCATCAGCTGGTTCACCAGCGCCGACCAGAAGTATACGCACAGCGCGGATAGCGCCGTAAGCCCCAGCAGCATCCCGGCCGCGGCCAGCGCGCAGTGGACGGGCATCGGCGGCAAGATGCCGTACGGATTGAGCCCGAACGCGTAGCTGACCGCCAGGGCAAGGTTTGCGACGGCAAACGCGGCAAGCACGGCGGAAAACGCGTACAGCGCAATCAGGAACGCAAACGACACGATATCCGTGAAAAACAGCCCCGTGCCCGCGATCAGCTTTAAGAAAAGATTCTGTTTGGCGGGAGCGCCGCCGGCGGCGTACTGCGAGGCGATCGCCTGCGGGGCGCCCAGCTTCCGCGCGATTTCCTCCTGGGTGTAACCGTCCCTGCCCTTGAAGGCGAAATGATCCTCGTATTCCTGCAGAATATCCTCGATCTCGCTTACGCCTTGCTGCCGCAGGTGTTTTTCCAACGCGGCGATAAACTCATTCTTTGTCATGCTCGTTTCCCTCCATCATCGCGCGGACGGCGTCAATGAATTGCAGCCACTCCGCCTTGTCCTGCCGGTACTGCGCCGCGCCTGTTTCCGTGAGTTTGTAGTACTTGCGCGGCGGGCCGCCGCTTTCTTCCTGCAAATACGTGGTCACCAAACCGTCGCTTTTCAGCTTGCGCAGGATCGGGTACACGGTACCGTCCGAGAGTTCGATCCGTTTGGAGATTACCTCGGAGATCTCGTACCCGTAACAATCTCCCCGGTCCAACAGCGCCAGCACGCAAAGCTCCAGCACGCCCTTTTTATACTGTATATTCAACCTGAGCCCTCCCTTGCGCGGCCTTACGTTAATACCATTCGATATCAACTACTGTACATAATATAGTAGTTGTAAATACATGTCAAGTACTTGCCAGATATTTTTCTACAAACAGAAACACGCCAAAATAGAGCGAGGTTTCTAAAGGGCGTCGTATGAAGTTTTCGAAGTTTAGGAAAACCAGACATTTTTCAAAGAACAGAAACACGCCGGAATGGTGTGAGGTTTCCGAAGGAAGCCGTATTGGGCTTTCGAGGTTTCGGGAAGTCCAGAGAATCGTTCGAAACAGAAACCCGACGCAACGAGGTCAGGCTTTTGAAGAAAGCCGTATAGAATTTTCATGGTTTTAGAAGGCCAGAAAATCGTTCGAGACAGAAGCCCGACGCAACGCGGCGAGGTTTGCGAAGGAAGCGCATTGGGTATTCGGGGTTTCAGGAAGAACAGCGTATCTCTTTACCGCCTGTGCCGGGAACAGAAATCTCCGTTTGTGCGCCACGCAGTATCCGCGTAAAACGGCTCTGGGTGCTTTCCGTATATTCGTCGGAAATGATTGGCGGTCATACGCAGCCGTCATCCTATGGCGACGCGCGTCCGCCAAACGCCTGTCCGCTATACCCGGTCGTTTGGCGCGGTGAGAATCCACGTAACGCCGTAGGCGTCACGCACAAGCGCGCCCATGCCGCCGTCGTCGGGCGGCGGGTGCGGCGTCAGGCGCTGCAGCACCGTTCCCCCGGCGCCGAACAGTTCCAGAACGCGGTCCGCCTCGGCGGCCGTTTGGAAATGCACCATCAGCATCATGCCGTCGTTCCTTTGCACCGGCTCCGCGCGGTCGCCCGCGGCGAGTTTCCCCGCTCCGAACGACATCTCCGCGTGCATCACCTTGCCGCTGAGCGCGCCGCCCGTTTCCTTTGTATAGCGGGACAGATAATCCACGTGCCCGCCCAGCGCTTCGCAATAGAGGCGGATTGCCTCTTCGCAATCGCCCTGGAAATATAAATACGGAATGATCATGCCACACGCCCCCATTCCACTTTTCTCACATTGTAGCACATTTCTTGTAAGCTCGCGATCGGCATAGTATAATCGTTACTGGTGCAGGCGAATTCGCGAGGCCCGAAACGGAGGGTTTGTAGTTGGACTTGAAGCGTTTGAAGGACTCCATCGGCTACTGCGGACTGGTTTGCGGACTTTGCCAACCGGGTGAACGGTGCAGCTGCAAATCAAACAACCACTGCGGAAAAAGACTGACGCCGAACGGGTGTTATCAGTATACCTGCTGCACGGCGAAAAGCCTGAACGGCTGCTGGGAGTGCCCCGACGCGCCCTGCGGCAAGGATATGCACGAACCGGGCAAGGTGAAAATTCGCGCGTTCATCACCTTTATGAAAGAAGAAGGCACGCAGCGCTTTGCAGAAGTCATCCAGCGCAACGCGGAGAACGGGATCGTATACCATCGCGCAGGGATTATTGGCGATTACGATCTGCAAACGGAGGCCGAGGTGCAGCAACTGCTCAGGAACGGCCTGAACCAAGCCTGATACGGTACGCACGCCGGCGTATCCATCAGCCCGAGAGGAGCCCATGCCATGCCCATGTACGAAGACGATTGGCTGATGTCGCAGATCCGGCTGCTGGCCGCGACGATTGCGAAGGTTGTGTTCCGTAAGGAAACCGTTCAATATGAGATTCAGGACGAGGAAAACCTGAGCGACGCCGACGAGCTGTACCATTATCTGTGCGCGATGCTGGAATCGGGCGAGATTAACGAGGCGGAAGATGCGCTGTTTGATGAGCTGACCCCCGGCGATCAGAGCCTGCTGCTTCTTGCCGTGGACTTTTACCAGCGCCTGAACCGCCTAACGGACGACGAGCTGTTGCTGCGCCATTTCTTCCGGACCGAAATCTACGAAGGTTTGCAGGAAGCGCAGAAAATTTACGGGCTCCTTTGATCCCTATGCTCTCAACGAACAAGCCGCCGCGGCATCCGTCACGGCGGCTTTTTAAACCGCCCGGACAACGCAACGGCGCGGCACAAAGCATTGATTGCAACGAGCATCGCGAAGTCCGCGGTTTTGTATCTCGCGTCATCGTACCTAGCGTTCAGCCTCGTAAAAACGCATGCAAGCCCGCTTGCATGCGAAGCGGAGCCGCGACGGAGCGTGTGAGAGGGGACGCTTTCGTATACAAAAAAGCGTCGCCGCGAACTTTGCGAAGTCCGCGGCGACGCCTGGCTGGGGAACTAGGATTCGAACCTAGACAATACGAGTCAGAGTCGTAGGTGCTACCGTTACACAATTCCCCAAAATAGCGCCTGTTTATTATATAAGCCAGCAAAGCGGATGTCAAGAGCTTTCCCCGGAAAGAATTTTACCGGCCTTGGTATTGCAAAGCCTATTCTGCACAGCGTTTGCAATACGGCATGGCAGGCGCGCGCGGCGGCAGCATCGCCAATGAAATTCCCCACGCTTCCTTCCAAAGCATAACAAAAAGCCGGCCCCGAAGGGCCGGCTTTGCAAGGTTTACGGGATACGTTTACTCGACGTACGCGTGGTTCCAGATGACGTCGCCCGTGGTCAGACGGAGCACGCCCTTAACATTGGGCTTGAGCATCTGCGGGATGGTGTAGAAGCACAGAGGCGCCACGCCGCCGGTCGCCATGAGCACCTGCTCCGCCTGCGCGGCAAGCTGTGCACGGACGGTCGGGTCGGTCTCGGCTTTGATCTGGTCTACGACTGCGTCAAACGCGTCTGCCCAGGTCTGGTCGCCGTTGAGGCCCCAGTAAGCGCCCAAGCCTGCATCCATGGTCACAGCGCTGGCCTTGGTGTAAGTGCCAACGTCACGGCCGAGACGCGGATAGTTGTTGCCGGAGTTGCTGATGAAGATTTCGAGGAAGTTTACAACGTCGTTGAAGTCTGCGAGCCAACCCATGCGGGCCGCTTCGGCGTCGCCTTCCTTGAGCTTCGTCTGCAGGGTGGACCAGGCTTCGGTGTTGATGTTGCTCGTGATGCCGAACTTGTTCCAGGCTTCCTGCACGTACTGCATGATCAGCGCGTTAAGTGCCGTGGGGTTGAACGCGAACTCGATGGCGGGCATATCGGTGAACATCAGGTCGCCGCCCTCGAGGGTGCCGGTGTAGGCGTAGCCGAGGTCGATGAGCGTCTGCGCCGCGGTTACCTGATCCACGGTGTAGTTCTCGTTGACGTCGGAGATTTCGTTCGTGCCGGCATACCACGTGCCGTAAAGCTCGGAAGCGCGCACGTCGGGATTGAGGGCATCGGACAAGCCGGTGGGATAGAAGCCGGTCGCGGGAATACGGCCGTCCTGCGTTACGTAGGTAACCAGTTCATAACGGTTGACCATCTGGCCCAGCGCGACGCGGGCTTTGCTCTGTTCCTGCACGGTCAGCTGCTTGCTGGCGGGAGACAGGTCCTTATGCACGTTGATGAGCACATAGTACGTGCCAAGGGTGGGGTAGTATTCCAGTTCGCCGGGATATGCCTCGTTCAGGCGGGCGAATTCGGTGGGGTCGATGCTCTGGATATAATCCACGGCGCCGTTCTCGTACGCGGTCAGAATGGCAACGCTGTCCTCAGACAGGTAGCAGTTGATCTTGTCGAGCTTCACATTTGCGGCGTCCCAGTAATAGGGGTTCTTCACAAAGGTGATGACGTCGTCCACGGAGTATCCGGTCATTACGAAGGGGCCGGTGCCGACGAAGGTTTCGGGGTTCGTGGCCCAGATGCCTTCCGCGTCAGCCAGATCGGTGCGGACGGGATAGAACGTGGTGAAGGCGCACAGATCCAGGAAGTAGGAGCAGGGATTGACCAGCGTTACCACGAGGGTACGGGCTGCGTCGTCGGCAACGAGGTTCAGGGTGCCGTCTTCGTTACGGGCAATGTAGTCATACAGGAAGCCGTAGTCGGCGCCCAGATCGGGCGAAGCCGCGCGGTTCCAGCTGGAGACCACCTGGGAAGCCAGGAAATCGGTCCCGTCGCTCCACTTGAGGCCTTCACGGAGCGTGAAGGTGTAGACAAGGCCGTCTTCGGAAATCGTATAGGACTCGGCCAGGTCGGGTTCGGGCGCGGCGCCGGTGAAGTGGCCCATCAGGCCGGAAAATGCGTTGCGGATGTAGTTGCCGCTGTTCGAAGCGCTGTTAAGCGCGGGGTCCATGGTCAGCGGCGTGCCGCCGCCGATCATCATGTTGACGACCATTTCGGATTCAGCGGAAGCGCCGATCGGTGCGATCGCCAGCGATGCAGTCATGATCATGCTGATCGTCAGAATCCAAACAAGGATCTTTTTCATTCGTTTTTCAACCTCTCTTTTGATAAAATTTTACCTTCCGGGGTTTCTATCATCGTATCACGGATACGATAGAACGTCAATGGATAATTGGTTGTAACCCTTATAAATTATGACATGCAACAAAGTGTTCGGGGGCTACTTCCAGAAATTCCGGCTGCTCATCCTTGCACCGCTGGGTGCACCGGGAGCAGCGGGTACGGAACGGGCATCCGCTGGGCGCTTTCAGGGGGCTGGGAATATCTCCGCCCAATACGATGCGCTTCTGCTTGCGCGCCTTCTGGGGGTCCGGCGCCGGAATGGCGCTTAAGAGGGAGATGGTGTAGGGGTGCAGCGGGTGGCGGTGCACCTCGTTTGCGGACGCCAATTCCACCAAATGCCCCAGATACATCACGGCGATGCGGTTGGAAATATGTTTGACCACGCTCAAGTCGTGGGCGATGAACAGATAGGTGAGCCCAAGCTGGTGCTGGAGGTCCTCCAACATGTTGAGCACCTGCGCCTGAATGCTCATGTCAAGCGCCGATACGGGTTCGTCGCAGACGATAAACTCCGGCTTGCTGGCAAGCGCGCGCGCGATGCCGATGCGCTGGCGCTGCCCGCCGCTGAACTCATGCGCGTAGCGGGTGGCCTGCTCGCTGGAAAGCCCGACCATGGATAAAAGCGACTGGATGCGGTCCCCGCGTTCCTTGCGGGTTGCGCACAGGTGATGCACGTCGATGGGCTCAGCCACGATATCGCCCACGGTCATGCGGGGGTTGAGCGAGGAATACGGATCCTGGAACACGAGCTGCGCCCGTTTGCGAAACTCTTCCATCACGGGGCCTTTCCCGATCAGTTTGCCGTCGAACCACACCTCGCCCGCGGTGGGCTTGTACAAATGCAGCATCGTGCGGCCCACGGTGGTTTTACCGCAGCCGCTCTCGCCGACCAGGCCGAGGGTTTCCCCCTTCCTGATATCGAAGCTCACGCCGTCCACGGCTTTGAGCATGGTGGTTTTCGCAAATCCGGTGACGATGGGGAAATATTCCTTCAGCCCGCGCACCTGTACCAGATACTGCGGATCGGGCGTAAAAACGCTTTGCTCGTTCATTGCACGGCCTCCTCTCCCTGGGCGGCATACCCGGGTTCCGCGGGCATGTCCCCCTCGGTGGTAAGATAGCCGCGCTTTTCCAGCACGTTCACCCAGCAGCTGGCGATGTGATCCTTCGCCACCCAGTATTCCGGCGCGAACTGCGACAGGCAGATTTTCATCGCGCGGTCGCAGCGCGGGGCGAACGGGCAGCCCTTGGGCATATTCAGCAGATCCACCGGCGAGCCGGAGATCGGCAGCAAGCGCTGCTTTTCGTCGTCCTCGATGTTGGGGATGGAGCGCAGAAGGTTGCGCGTATACTCGTGCCGGGGGTTGTAGAAAATCTCGTCCGCCGTACCGCGTTCGCAGATGCGCCCGCCGTACATCACGATGACCTCGTCGCACATGCTGGCGATCACACCCAGATCGTGGGTGATCATAATGATCGCAAGCCCCATCTTCTTTTGCAGATCCATCATCAGTTCCAGGATCTGCGCCTGGATGGTGACGTCCAGCGCGGTGGTGGGCTCGTCCGCGATTAAGATATCCGGCTCGCAGGCAAGCGCCATGGCGATCATCACGCGCTGCCGCATGCCGCCGCTCAGCTCGTGCGCATACTGGTGAATGCGTTTTTCCGGCTCGTTGATGCCCACGAGGCCGAGCATCTCCACGGCGCGCTGTTTCGCCTGCTCCCGGTTGCGGTCGGTATGCAGGAGGATGGCTTCCATCAGCTGGTTGCCGATGGTGAACACGGGGTTTAAGCTGGTCATGGGATCTTGAAAAATGATGCTGATGCGGTTGCCGCGCACGGCGCGCATTTTATCTTCCGAAATGCCCACGAGCTCTTCCCCGTCCAGCTTCACGCTGCCGCCCACAATGCGGCCCGGATGGGTTAAAATCTGCATAATGGAGTATGCGGTCACGCTTTTGCCGCTGCCGCTCTCCCCCACGATGCCTAAAACCTTTCCCTTATCCAGGGAAAAGCTCACGCCGCCCACGGCCTTCACTTCGCCGGAAGTGGTAAAAAATGAAGTTTGAAGATCTTTCACTTCGAGCAAATGCTGCAAAACCAAGGCCTCCTATGAACGAAGTTTGGGGTCGAACGCATCGCGCAGGCCGCTGCCCAAAAGGTTGAACGAGAGCACGATCAGGAAGATGGACAGGGAGGGGTAAATCAAAAGGAACGGATAACTGTTGAGGCCCGAGCGGGCGTCCGCAGCCAGCGAGCCCAGCGACGGCATGGGGATGGATACGCCAAGCCCCAGGAACGAAAGGAAGCTTTCGGTGAAGATAGCGTTTGGTATTTGCATGGCGGCGATAATGATGATTACGGATACGGAATTGGGGATCATATGCTTGCGGATGATGCGCGTAGGCGACGCGCCGATTGCGCGGGACGCCAGCACGTATTCCTTCTCCTTGATGGACAGGATCCGCCCGCGCACCTGCCGTGCCATGCCCACCCAGTAGAGGAGGCCGAACACAATGAAAATGCTCACCATGCCCGCACCCATTTTTGTAATCAGCACGTTATTGGAGGTGCTCACAATATCTTTGATGGCGACCGATAACAGGATCACAATCAGGACGTCTGGCAGGGCGTAGATAATATCTACGATGCGCATCATAATCATATCCGTTTTCCCGCCGAAATAGCCGGATATGGAGCCGTAGATGATCCCGATCACCACCACGATCAACGCGGCAAAAATGCCTACCAGCAAGGAAATGCGCGTACCGTAAATCACGCGGATGGCGTAATCGCGCCCCAGCGCGTCGGTGCCCATGATGTGGGGAAACAGATTGACGCCCTTCTCGATTTTCGCCATTTCCTTGGCGGAATACTGGAACGGAGCCAAATACTTGGCGGACACATCCTGCTTGGTATAACTGTACGGATAGATTTCGGGCACGATGAACGCGATCAGCGCGATCAGCACGATGACCACCAAACAGACCATCGCCATGCGGTTGCGCGCAAGGCGCCGGAGCGCGTCCCGCATGAAGGATATCGATTCCCGCATCTGCGCCTGCTGTTCCTTCTCCGCGTCGGTGGCGGGGGTGAACAGCGCCGGATCGATCTGCATGCTCAGCGGATTTTTAAACGGGGTTTTCCTTTCGGCCATACTCGTCTCTTTCTCCCTTATGACAGATCAATACGGGGATCCATGACCTTGTACAGAACGTCGCTGATGAAGTTCATCAGGATGATCATTGCCGCAAGGAAAATGGTGACGCCCATAATCATCATATAATCGGTGGTCAGCATGCTATTGGTAAACAGCCGCCCAAGCCCCGGCACGGAGAAGATGTTCTCCACCACCATGCTGCCGGTGAGGATATACGCCATCATCGGCCCCGCGTAGGTAATCACGGGACTGAGCGCGTTTTTAAGCGCGTGCTTGTAAATGACTTTATTGGAGGACAGGCCCTTGGCGCGCGCGGTGCGCACGTAATCGGCCCCCAGCACGTCCAGCATGCTGGAGCGCTGCAGCCGCGTAATGTAGGCCATGGGGTACAGGCTCAGCGACACGATGGGAAGGATCATGCCCCCCGGCTGGTTGCCAAGCGAGGGCAGCCAGTTCAGCCGGTAGGTGAACAAAAGCAATAGCAGGGTTGCCACCACGAAGCCGGGCACGGAGATCAGCGCCGTGGTGACGATCTGGATCACCTTATCGGGCCACTTTCCCCGCCTGAGCGCCGCGATGCTGCCGAAAATGATGCCCAGAATAATCGCGATCACGGCGGCGGTGAAGCCGATCCGCGCCGAATAACCGAACGCGTTCAAAATCAGATAGCTGACCGTAAAGCCGACGCGCGAGGTGGACAGGCCGAAATCGAAGCGAACCACGCCGGCCAGATAATTGAGAAACTGGATGCCGATGGGCTGGTCGAACCCGTATTTGGCTTCCAGCGCTGCGATGACCGCGTCGCTTTTGGCTTTCTCGCTGGAAAACGGGCTGGCCGGGATTGCATGCATGACAAAAAAGGTGATCGCAATCACCAGAAAAATCGTCAGGACGGCCATGCCGAAACGCTTGAGTATGTACACCAGGAACTTTGAGCTCATACAAAGCCTCCAAAAGGAACCCATGCTCCCCTATAAGATTAACAGGTTAATTATAGGGATGAAGCGCATAAATGTCAATTCTGGCTTTCAGACGGGAGATGTAATACAGGCGGCAGCCAACCGGCGCCCCGCAAAGCCCTGCGAGGCTTGCGCAATGCAGGGAAACGCACTATGCAGCGCATGCATACAACACGGAGGAAAACAACAGGACATGTATTTGTATTGTTTTTTATGGTATGCTGGGGCCGAGGTGAGCGAAATGCAGGTGCAGCGCCTGTTTGACATCGTTTTCTTGCTGATCGGCCGCAAACGGATGACCGCCGGGGAACTGGCGGCACATTTTGAGGTATCGGTCAGAACCATTCTGCGGGATATCGACGCGCTGTGCGCCGCGGGCATCCCGCTGTATGCATCGCGCGGGCGCGGCGGCGGCATCGCCCTGACGGACGGTTATGTGCTGAGCCGGGCGTATTTTTCCAAAACCGAACAGGCGGGCATACTGGCGGCGATGCAGCAGCTGTCCGCCGCGCAGTACCCGGATATGCAAACGGCGCTGCAAAAGCTCCAGGGTATTTTCATCACGCAGCCCGCGGACTGGCTGGAGGTGGATTTCACCCACTGGGGCAGCGGCCCGGCGGACAAGGAAAAGCTTGCGTGCGTCCAGGCCGGGCTGGCCCGGCGGCTGGCCATCCGCTTCCAGTACTCCAATACGCGCGGCGAAACCGCGCAAAGGCTTGCGTATCCGCTGAAGCTCTCGTTCAAATCCATGGCATGGTACGTGAGCGCGTACTGCACGAAACGCCAGGATTACCGCGTTTTCAAGCTGAGCCGCATGCAAAGCGTTGCGCTGACGGACGTTTCCTTTGCCGGCCTGCCGCTTGCCGCGCCGCCGCTTACCCTCGGCGAGGGGGACGCGCCGCTCGTAACGCTTACGCTGCTTTTCCACCCGCGCCAGGCGCACCGCGTGTACGACGAGTTTGACGCGGGGAAAATTACCCAACAGGACGACGGATATTTTCGCGTGCAGGCGGCGCTTCCAAACGCCGGATGGCTGATCCATTATCTGCTGACCTTCGGCGCCGACGTGGAGGTGCTGGAACCCCCGGACGTACGGGCGGAGCTTGCCGCGATTGCGGAAGCGGTGCTTGCGAAATATAAATAATATGACATAATAGTGTCATGTTTACTGTGCTATGCTCGCCTCAGCCTGAAAGAAACGAGGGGTTGAGGATGACCGCATTCGATTTCAAGAAAGAACGCAGGGACCTGTACCAGCCTTCCACCGCGCCCGCAATCGTGGATGTGCCCGAAATGCTTTTCCTGATGGCGGACGGCAAGGGAAACCCCAACGGCGGCGCGGAGTTCAGCGCGGCGATGGAAGCGCTCTACGGGCTTGCGTATACCATCCGCATGAACAAGGCGGAAGCCGGCTACGCGGAAACGGTGGTGCCGCCATCGGAGGGGTTCTGGGACTTTGCCGATTCTGCCCGGTACAGGGAAACCGGCGTTCTGCCGCCCAAGGACGAATATGTGTGGACGCTCGTTTTGCGCCAGCCGGAGTTTGTGACGCAGGAAGTGTTCGAGCGCGCCAAGGCGGCATTGCGGAAACGCAAACCGCAGGCGAACGTTGATCTGGTTCGGCTGGAGCGGTTCCGGGAAGGCCTGTGCGTGCAGGCGCTGCACCTGGGGCCCTACGACGCCGAACCCGCCACGGTGCACGCCATGGAACGCTATCAGGAGCAGCGGGGGTTCCGGCTCGACCACGCAAGCGGACGCAGGCACCACGAAATTTACCTGAGCAATCCCGCGAAAACCGCGCCGGAGGCGATGAAAACCATCCTGCGGCTGCCGGTGAAGCGGAAGTAGAAAGCGGGGAGGAGCCCATGGCGGCACAGGAAGAACGGGCGGCGCTGATCGCCCCCTGCGGGATGGACTGCGCATTATGCTGGGCGTACCAGGCGCAGCAGCATGATTTGAAGAAACAGGGCGTCAACCGCAAATACTGCCCGGGCTGCCTTCCGCGCGGCGAGCATTGCCGCCATATGAAGGACGCCTGCGAAACCGTGGGAAACGGCCGGGTGCGTTTCTGTTTCGAATGCGGCAAGTTCCCCTGCGACCGCCTGAAGCGGCTGGATACCCGGTACCGCACCAAGTATCACATGAGCATGATCGAAAACCTGCGAAGCATTCAGAGCCGGGGCATGGAGGCGTTTCTGCGCGGGCAGCAAACGCGGTGGACGTGCAAAAAGTGCGGCGAGCACCTGCTGTGCTGCCACTGCGGCCTGTGCCTTTCCTGCGATCTTCAAACCCTGCTTCAAAACCGCAAATACCGCTGGGGCGAATACGGGAAAGGTTTGGAGGAATAAGCATGCGGCCGATGCGATACGCTCCCGATCTGGAGCGCCTGCCGCTGGCGGAGTACCGGGAACTGCTGCGCGTACAGAACTTGCTGCCGTCCCGCCGTATTCTGCTGGACGGATTGGAAGAGAAGTTCAAGCGGATGCAGGCGCTCGGGGTTCATACGGCTGCGGACCTGCTGGGCGCCCTCTCTTCCCCCGCGAAGATGGAGGCGTTCGCGGCGACGAGCGGCATCCCCGCCGCCTACCTTACCATCCTGCGGCGCGAAACCGGCGCTTTGCAGCCCAAAGCCGTGCCGCTTTCCGATTTCCCAGGCGTTGATCCTGCCCTGATCGCCGACTTGGCGGCGCGGGGTATTCACAACGCGAAAGCATACTTTGAGCAGCCGGACGATCCCGGCAGCGATCTGTACGCGCTGTGCGATCTTTCGCGCATCAACGGAGTCGGCCCCGGCGCCGCGCGGATGTTCCTGGACGCGGGTTACCGCTCGGCAGCCGAAATCGCCGCGGCGGACGCCGAAGGGATGCTCCGGCGCATCGAAGCGGATAACGCCGCGCACCGTTACTACCGGGGCACGCTGGGCCTGAAGGACATGCAATTCTGCATACGGTTGGCCGGGCTGTTGCATAGGCTCTGCCGGTAACCGCGCAACAAAAAGCCGCCCCCTTGGGGCGGCTTTTCGCGTTGCGATGCGTTATGCCTCGGGTTTCTCAGGTTCGGGCGCGGGTTGGGGCGCGGGTTGAGGCGCGCCGGTTTCGTCGGCTTGCGTGGAAAACTTCTCAAACGCGCTTTTGCCTTCGTGTTCCCACCACTCGTCGTAATGCTTCCAGCTGTCGAAGCCCTTGCAGCTGCCCTTATGGGCGCTCCATTCCTTGTTCCATTCCTTGTCCCATTCTTTTTTCCATTCCGACTTGAACTCGCCCTTTTTCGAGGATTTTCCGGAGTCGCCGTGCGAGCTGAAGCCGCCAAACAGGATTTTCGCCAGTGCGAACAGCCCCACACCCTGCCAGAACGTGATGGTCGGCAGGCCGAAGATCATGGGCATAAGCCAGTTCCACAGCCAAACGATGATCCAGCCGAACAGAAGCCCGAAGAAGAACGCGCCGATGATCCCCAGCACCACGTACAGGAAAATTTTGAACTGCTGGGGCACCTGCTGCCAGCTTTCTTTGAATGTCATGTGTTTTGCCTCCTCAATTTGCGTACTGTATATTTAGTCCTTGAGCATTTCCCGCAAAGCCTTGATCGCCCTGGCCTTGCGTGAAAGGAGCGTGCCCACCGGCTCGTGCCAGGCCTGGGACAGTTCCCGGAAACTGCGGCCGTGGAGCTCGGTTGCGATCAAAACGGCGCGCTGTTTGGCGTCCAGCCGGTCGACGGCGGCGGTCAGCCTGCGCAGCTGCTCCTTGCGTTCCACACGGGCGGCAACGTCCTGCGTATCGTCGGGCAGGAAAGCCTGCAGGGAAAACGCTTCGTCCTCATCGGCAAACCCGTCCAGCGACACCGTTCTGGCGCTTTCCCGCTGGTGGTCGGCGATGCGGTTCTTCACGGCGCGGTAGGCATAGGCTGCGATGTTTTCCACAGGCCCGCCGTAGTCCGTCCGCCCGGCGAGGTTTAGCATCACCTCGCGAACGATGTCCTCGGCGTCCATGTCGCTGATGCGGCGCACCCTTGCGTGCACATAGCGCTTGAGCCTGTCGCCTTCCTGCGCGAAGAAATCGAACAGCCGGCTTCGTTCGTCCTTCCTCATGCGAGCATCCTCATTCCTTTCACACCGTTAAGACGGCGCGGCGAAGGGTTTATTGCATCGAGTTCAAAATTTTCTTTTCCTGTGTCC
>JAEWTC010000158.1 GCA_023459675.1 Bacillota bacterium
AGGAAATGGCCTCCACCGCGTTTTTCACCGCCGTGATCACCGGCGTGCTGATTATGATCTGCGGTTTGGCGTTTCTGCCGCAGTTGGTGGTGCTGCTGGGCTCCACGCCGACCATCGCCCCCTATGCTATGGAATACGCGCGCTATATTCTCTACGCGGTGCCGTGGCTGATTGCAAGCATTGTGCTCAACAACCAGCTGCGCCTGCAAGGCAACGCGATGTTTGCGATGCTGGGGATGCTGGCAGGCGCGATTGTAAACATCGGCCTGGATCCGCTGTTCATTTTCACGCTGAACATGGGCGTGGCGGGTGCCGCTATAGCGACGATGATCAGCCAAATTCTTTCGTTCGTGCTGCTGTTTCTGGGTTCGCGGCGCGGCGATACGCTGCGCATCCGCCTGAAACGCTTCACGCCCAAGGCCGTGTACTACAAGGGCATTCTGCGCGGCGGCGTTCCGGCGCTGTTCCGGCAGAGCATCGGCAGCCTGTCCATTATCTTTCTAAACACCGCCGCCGGGCGGATGGGCGACCCCGTGGTGGCCGCGTTCTCCATCGTGTTCCGTATCCTGATGTTCGTACAGATGATCGTGATCGGCCTGGGGCAGGGCTTCCAGCCCATCTGCGGGTTCAACTACGGCTCCGGCCGCTACGACCGGGTGCGGGAAGCGTTCTGGTATGCCGTCAAGGTATCGTTTATCATGCTGCTTGCGGGCGCGGTGGCCGCGTTCATCTTCGCGCCGCAGCTGATGGAGCTGTTTTTGAAGGGGTATCCCGAGGTGACGGAAATCGGAAGCCTGTCGCTTCGGCTACAGACGATCACGCTGCCGTTTTTCTCGTTTCTGCTCATGGCGAGCATGCTGCTGCAGACGATCGGCTACGTGCGGGACGCGTCCATACTGGCGGTGGCGCGGCAGGGCATGTTCCTGATCCCGGCGCTTTTCATACTCCCCCACTTTTTCGGGCTTTTGGGGCTGCAGCTGGCGCAACCGATCGCGGACTTATGCGCGGTGGCGCTCAGCGTGCCGATCGGCCTGCGCGTGCTGAAAAGCTTTAAACAAAAGGAGGCGCGGCCCGCCCAACCCGGCGAGGCCGTACAGGCGGATGTTACGGTATGACGCGGTGTTATTCGACATGGACGGTACGCTTCTGGATACGCTGGAAGACATTACCGCCGCTTTGAACCTGGCCCTGCAGGAAAACGGGTATCCGACGCACACCAAGGCGCAGGTCGCAACCTATATCGGCAGCGGTTCCCTGCAGCTGATTGAGCGCGCGCTGCCCAGGCATACCGCCGCCGGAGAGGTGTTGCGCATCCGGGCTTTGTACCAGCAGGCCTACGACCGCAACCAGGATTTCAGCACGCGCCCCTTTCCGGGCGTCCTGCCGATGCTTACGGCGCTGGACGAGGCGGGGCTTGCGCTTGGGATCATCTCCAACAAGGGCGCGGCCAACGTGCAAAAGCTTGCAAAGGAGCATTTCGGCAGCCTGTTCCACGCCGTTTTCGGCGCGCAGGACCAAACGCCCATCAAGCCCGCGCCCGATATGCTGCTTGCCGCCATGCGGCAGCTTCAAGCGGAACCGGAACGGACGCTGTACATCGGCGACGCGCCTGTGGATTTTGAGGCCGCGCAGAACGCGGGGCTGGACTGCATTCTGGTGCGCTGGGGCTACGGAGACCCTAAGGCGCTGTCCCTGCTTTCCCCGCGCTTCTATGCAGATGATCCGGCGGAGCTGCCGATGCTGATTTTCGGGTAACCCGGCTGTTGCCCGCGGGTTCCCCGTACCGTTCGATCCGCGCCGGTTGCTAGGCGGCAGCGCGCTTTCCCCGGCGAAACCCCCTGACCGCCTCCCGAAATTCCGCAACTCTGCCAACGAAACGCAAACCGCCCCACCGACCAGATACAGGAGGATGCGCCGTGAATTCATTTTTCGCCTATCTGAACCGCCTTAAGCTCATCCAGCGCTGGGGGCTGATGCGAAACGCCATTCCCGAGAACGACATGGAGCACAGCATGCAGTGCGCGCTGATCGCCCATGCGTTGGCGGTGCTCGCCAAAACCCGGTACGACCGCGCCGTGGACCCGCAGACCGCGGCCACGCTCGCTCTATACCACGACGCAAGCGAGGTGCTGACCGGCGACCTGCCCACGCCCGTAAAATACAAAAATACCGAGATCAAGAAGGCTTACAAGACCATCGAATATCTGGCCAGCGAGCAGCTCTACCATATGCTGCCCGACGATCTCCGCCCCGCCTACAGCCCCTACCTGCTTCCAAACCGCGAGAGCTACGAATGGAAGCTGGTGAAGGCTGCCGACCGCATCTGCGCCTACATCAAATGCGTGGAGGAAAAGAAGGCCGGCAACCGCGAGTTCTTGAACGCGCAGACCGCCATAGCGGACAGCATCGCCGAGCTTGACCTGCCCGAGGTGAAGGATTTCATGCAGGAGTTCGCCCCCGCGTACGAGCTTTCGCTGGACGAGCTGAGCAAGCTGTAAGAAGCCCGGCGCTCATCACGGGCTCGACCGGACAAACGAATAGCATCAAGAAAAACGGCCGCGTCAGCGCGGCCGTTTTTCGTTTGTTTGATACACAGGGGGGTCCAACGAAATTATCTGCCGAAGATCCTCCGGTGCCCAGAGTCCAGCAGGCGGCCGAGATCGGCGCTGTTTTCCAGCACCTTGGCGCAGCCGATGACGACGTTCTTCTGCGGTTCCTCCGCCGTGGTGCAGGGGATGTTCAGGGCTTCGCTCACGGCTTCGCACAGGCCGAACAGCTCCGCGCCGCCGCCAGTGAACATGATGCCGTAATCGAAAATATCGGCCGCAAGCTCCGCCGGGGTGTGCTCCAGCACGCCGTGAATGCTTTCGATGAGCTGTTGCAGCGGCTCGTGGATGGCCTCGATGACGTCGTCCGAAGTGACGCGCATGGTTTTGGGAAGGCCGGTGATCAGGTTTCGCCCGGTGACCTCCATGTACAATTGCTCGGTGCGCGGAATGGCGGAGCCGATGTTGCGTTTGAGTTCCTCCGCCGTCAGCTCCCCGATCAGCAGGTTATGCTTGCGGCGCAGATGGCGGATAATGCCGTCGTTAAACTTATCGCCGCCGATTTTCACGCAGTCCCCCACCACGGTTTTGCCAAGGGACAGCACCGCGATATCGCTGACGCCCGCGGAAATATCCACGATCATGGAGCCGTAGGCCTCGTCGATGGGCAGGCCCGCGCCTAGCGCGGCCGCAAGAGTGCGGTCCAAAAGCTGGGTGCGGCGCATGCCGGCGTCAAGCATCGTGGAGATAATCGAGCGTTTTTCCATTTCATTCACGCCCGTGGGCAGCGCCATGATGGCGCGGGGGCGCACAAAAATGCGCTTGCCGATCACCTTCATCACGAAACCCTTGAGCATGATGCTGACCAGCTCGTAATCGGAAATCGTACCCTCGCGCAGCGGGCGGAGCGCCAGTATGTTGCCGGGCGTGCGCCCGATCATCCTGGCGGCGTCGCTGCCAAAGGCGATCACATCGTGGGTGTCGCGGTCGATGGCGATCACCGTAGGCTCGCGAAGCACGATGCCCTTGCCCTTCATATAGATCATAATGGTACTCGTACCCAGATCAATGGCTAAATCGCTGACGCTTGCCATGCTTTATGCAACACCCCCTTCCTGCGAAATTTCGGCAACTTTCATGAAAACTCCTTCTCGAGGGCGCCCCCGCCCGCGGGCGGATACAGCACGCGGGTCAGCTCCAGGCCGCAGGCGGGCGCCGTGGGGCCGAGGCACAGGCGGTCTCCCGTGGCGACGGCTTTCTGAAATGCATCGCCCGGCAGCTTCCCCTTGCCGATCTCCAGCATCGTGCCCGCGATGATGCGCACCATGTTGTATAAAAACGAGTTGCCCTGGATCACAAGCGTCAGCCGCTTGTCCTCCTGCGTGAGGGATACGCGGGTTACGGTGCGCACGGTGGTTTTCGCCGTGCCGCCCATCGCCTGAAAGGCGGCGAAATCGTGCGTGCCGGTCAGCGTGTTCAGCGCTTCTTCCATGGCGGGCACGTTCAGCTTCACGGGCACGTGCGCCATATAATTGCGGTACAGGGCGCTTGGGTGCGGGGCGTTGTGCACGCGGTAGGTGTAAATTTTCCCGATCGCGTCGAACCGGGCATGGAAAAAGGGTTCCACGTCCCGCCCCTCCAACACCTTGATATCGGGGGGCAGCTGGGTGTTTAACGCAAAGGGAAAGCGGTCCGCCGGGATGGACGCGCGCGTATCGAAATGCGCGCACTGGCCCAGCGCGTGCACGCCCGCGTCGGTGCGGCTAGCGCCGGTCACGGGCGTGTGTACTCCCGTCAGCGTCCGCAGGGCTTCCTCCAGCCGCTGCTGTACGGCGACGCCGTTTAGCTGGCGCTGCCAGCCCACGTAGGCGGTGCCGTCGTAGCTTACGGTCAGCAGCACGCGGCGCATGCCGCTTTGGGCGATGAGCCCTTCGCGCACGTAGGGGGCGGTTTCTACAAACATTGCCCTATCCCTCCGCTAGAACAGGAGGTTGCAGGCGATCAGCAGGCCGAGCATGCCAAAGGAGATCAAAAACGCCTGACCGTCCTCTTTGGTGTAGCGCAGCACGCGCAGCCGCGTGCGGCCTTCGCCGCCGTGGTAGCAGCGGGCCTCCATGGCCATGGCAAGCTCCCCCGCGCGGCGGAAGGCGCTTACGAACAGCGGCACCAGCAGCGGCGTCATCGCCTTGGCGCGCGCCAAAAGGTTTCCGGTTTCGAAATCCGCGCCGCGGGCCTTCTGCGCCTTCATTATCTTATCGGTTTCCTCGATCAGGGTCGGGATGAACCGAAGCGCGATCGTCATCATCATCGCCAGCTCGTGCACGGGGAAGCGCAGCTTTTTAAGCGGCGAAAGCAAAATCTCAATCCCGTCGGAAAGCGCCACGGGCGAGGTGGTGAGCGTAAGCACCGAGGTGCCCAGCACCAGAAAGATCAACCGCAGGGAGAAGTGAACGGCCAACAGCAGGCCTTCCTGCGTGATGGTGATGAACTTCCACTGCAGCAGCACGGTTTTCCCGCCGGAAAAGAAAATGTTGAGCACGAACGTGAGGATGAGCAAAAACCGCAGCGGCTTCACGGATTTGAGCAGCTGCCGGAAAGACAGCCCCGAAAGCCGCGCCGTGAGGAACACGTACGCCGCGGGGATTACGTAAAACACAGGCGAGCTGACCGTGAACACCATGGCGATGTACACGATGGTGAGCAAGATTTTCGCGCGCGGGTCCAGCCGGTGTACCACGGTGTTGCCGGGCATGTACTGCCCCAGCGTAATATCCTTAAGCATCGCGGCGCACCCCCTTAAGCGCAAGGATCGCGTCGCGGACCTCTTCCAAAGTATACAGGTCGTCGGGCAGGGGAAAGCCTTCCGCGATCAGCCGGTGGGTAAGCTCCGCGCCCTGCGGAACGCCCAGGCCGATGCTTTTAAGCTCCTCCGCTCTGCGGAACACCTCGCGCGGCGTGCCGGTCATCACAAGCGTGCCCTTGCTCATCACCAGCAGGCGGGTGGCAAGCGAGGCGATATCGTCCATATTATGGCTGACCATGATGGTGGTCATGTTGTTTTCGGTATGGAGCTTTTTGATCATCTGGAGGATGGCACGCCTGCCCGCCGGATCCAGCCCCGCGGTGGGTTCGTCCAAAATCAGCACCTTGGGGCGCATGGCGAGCACCCCCGCGATGGCCACGCGCCGCATTTGCCCGCCGGAGAGCTCAAACGGCGAGGCCTTGCCCGTGGTTTCGTAATCGATTCCCACCTGTTCGCAGGCCCAGCGCACGCGCGCCTCCGTTTCCTCCTTGGAGCAGCCGATGTTTTTGGGCCCGAAGGCGATGTCCTTGGCGACCGTTTCCTCAAACAGCTGGTACTCGGGGTACTGGAACACCAGCCCCACCTGTTTTCGAAGCTCCCGCAGCGCCGCGCCCTTTTCCTTGATGTTGACGCCGTTGACGATGACGCTGCCCTCGGTGGGCATCAACAGCCCGTTCAGGTGCTGCACGAAGGTGGTTTTCCCCGAGCCCGTATGCCCGAGGATGCCGATAAACTCCCCATCCTCGATGGTCAGCGACAGATGATGGATGGCAACCGCGGAAAACGGGCTGCCCGGCATGTAGGTGTGCGACAGGTTTTCTACTTGGATAGGCATGCCTTCAGCTCCTTTACCATGTCGCCCACCGATAAGATGCCGTCGGGCAGGTCCAGGCCCTTTTCCCGCAGCATGCTGGATAGCAGCGCCATCGGCGGTACGTCCAGCCCCAGAGACCTGAGCTGCTCCACGCGGGAAAACACGTCCCTGGGAACGCCGCTCATGGCGATTTTGCCCTCCGAAAGCACCAGCACGCGGTCCGCCTGGGCGGCTTCCTCCATGAAATGGGTGATCCATACCACGGAGATTCGCTTT
>JAEWTC010000159.1 GCA_023459675.1 Bacillota bacterium
CCCCGCTTGCGTCTTTGTGCCGTCTGTGCCATAATGGGAACAAACGTTTGGTTGAGGTGCGGGATGGACGGACAGATACGCGTATCGGCGCGGACACTGGTGGAGTTCTCCATTCACGGGGAGGATATCTTTGCCGTTTCCGCAAAGCAGGATATGCAGGCAGGCGCGAAGGGGCACAGGGCGCGGCAGAGCGCGCTGGGCGAAGGCTGGCAGGCGGAAGTGCCCGTAAGCATCGCGGCGGAAGCGGAGGGCCTGTCGTTCCTCGTTACGGGGCGGATGGACGTGTATTTGGACGCGGACGTCCCCGTTGTGGAGGAGCTGAAGCTCTCCTGGTCCGCAAGCGCCGCGCCGCGGGAAGCCTATCCGGCGCACCGGGCGCAGGCCGTGGTCTATGCGCACATGGTATGCGCGGAAAAGCAAAAATCTTCCGCGCTCATCCGCGTGGTGTACGTAACCGAAACAGGCGCGGAGAAGGCGTGTTTTGAGGAAACGGCAAGCGCCCAGGCGCTGCGCACGGAGTTTACGGCGCTGCTGACCGCGTTTGCCCGGTGGGAAGCCGTGCAGCAGCGCCACCGGGCCGCGCGGGACGAAAGCCTTGCCCGGCTGCCGTTTCCCTTCGCGGCGTACCGCCCGGGCCAGCGGGAGATGGCCGTGCAGGTGTTCACCGCCATCCGCAGCAAAAAGCGGCTGTTCGCCAGCATGCCCACCGGCACGGGGAAATCCGCCGCGGTGCTGTATCCCGCGCTCAAGGCGCTGGGACAGGGGCTGACGGGGCAGATTTTCTATCTCACGGCGCGCACCACCGCCCGGCAGGCGGCCCTGCAGGCGCTTGCCCTGATGCGGGACAAGGGCATGCACGCCCGCAGCCTGACCTTGAACGCCAAGGAAAAGCTTTGCCCCGGCTTCAGCCGCTGCCACCCGGATTTCTGCCCGCGCGCCAAGGGGCATTTTGTAAGGCTCCCCGATGCGCTGACGGAAATCCTGCAGGCGACGGACTGGAACACGCAAACCGTTTGCGACGTTTCCGACAGGCATTCCCTGTGCCCGTTCGAGTTTGCCATCGCGCTGTGCGAGATTGCGGACGTGGTGATCTGCGATTACAATTACACGTTCGACCCGATCGTTCGAATCCGGCGGATTTTCGAGTGGCGCACCGATTTGACCCTGCTGGTGGACGAAAGCCATAACCTGGCTTCCCGGACGCGCGAT
This sequence comes from Bacillota bacterium, assembly GCA_023459675.1. Taxonomy (GTDB): domain Bacteria; phylum Bacillota; class Clostridia; order Christensenellales; family Aristaeellaceae; genus CAXXOK01. The sequence continues at coordinate 1,210 of JAEWTC010000159.1, forward strand.
ATGCTGTCCGGCGAGAGCGACGGCGAATTTCTGCGTAGCTTCCGCACCGCGCTTGCGCGGGTTTCCGGCCGAAAAGGCGCCCTGTACAAGGCGGTGACCGGCGCATTGCAAGCGCTGCGCGCCATTCCCATGCAGGAAGGGCAGGAGGAAACGCAGCTGCAAGCCCTGCCCGACGGCCTGTACCCCGCCATGCAGACGCTTTCGGACGCGGTGGTGGAAGCGTTTGCCGCGCCGCCGCCGGGCGAAGCCGGAGGTTTGCTGGGCGACCTGTTTTTATCCGCGATCAAGTTCGTAAGCGCCGCGGAAGCGGACCCGGCCAACACCGCCATCCTGTGCAGGCGGAAGGGAAAAGAAAGGGCCGTGAAGCTGTTCCGCCTGTCAGTGGCGGAGCATTTGCACGAGATGACGCGGAAATTGTCGGGTACCGTGTATTTCTCGGCCACGCTTTCGCCCCTGTCCGCCATGCGAAAGCTGCTGGGCGGCGGGGAGGACGACGCGTGTTTCGCCCTGCCCTCTCCGTTCCCGCCCGAAAACCTGCTGGTGCTGCGCCGCCGGGCGGACACGCGCTACGCGCTGCGCCGGGATACGGCCGCCGCGGTTGCCGGGGCCATTCTGCAGGCCTTCGCCGCGATGCCCGGCAAGTATATCGCCTATTTCCCAAGCTACGCCTATCTGCGGCTGGTAACAGGCGAGCTTGCAAAAATAGATCCCGCCCTGCCGCTGTTCGCCCAGCAGGCCGGAATGGCGGACGAGGATAAAGAGGCGTTTCTCGCCCGCTTCACCGCGGATCACGAGCCGCTGCTAGGGCTTGCGGTGCTGGGCGGCGTGTTTGCCGAGGGCATTGATCTGCCGGGCGAACGGCTGCTGGGCGTGATGGTGGTGGGCGTGGGGCTGCCCATGGTGTGCCTGGAACAGGAAACGCTGCGCACACGGTACGAGGAAACGCTGGGCGAGGGCTTCGCCTATGCCTACCGTTACCCCGGCATGCACAAGGTGCTGCAGGCTGCGGGCCGCGTCATCCGCTCCGAAACGGACCGGGGCGTGGTGCTTCTGATTGATAACCGGTACTTCGCCCGGGAAACCCTGTCCCTATGCCCGCCGCACTGGCGGTTCGAGGCGGAAACCCTGTCCGCGTTCTGGGCGAACGCGCAGCCGTCTTAACAGAACGGAAAATTCCCGCTGTCCCGTGTTAAACAGCGCGCTGGCATACGCCTGCCCTATTGTCAGGATCCGCATACGGAGTATAATGGACCTATTGAACCCGGTTAAAATTGCCGTGTATAGGGAGATCAAAGCCAATGGAACAGCTGCCCAAGCGCGAGTACCGCATTTTGGCGGAAAACGCGCTGGAGTGTATTTGGACGTATGACATCGAAACCGAACGGTTTCTGTTCATCAGCCCCGCCGTGCAAAAGCTGATGGGATATACGGTGGAAGAAGCCATGCAAAGGACTCTTCCCGAGCTTCTGTCCGCGGAATCTGTTCAGGACGCAAACAACGCCATCGATCTGCTGATGGGCCGTTACCACCGCGGGCAGCGGCAGGAAGCGCAGCTCACGCACTGCGGCGACTACGTGCTGGTTTGCAAAGACCGGCAGGAAAAATTTGTGGAGATCACCGCAAAGCTGATTCCAAACGAAGAAACCGGGGCGTTGGAGCTGCTTGGAATCGCGCGGGACATTACGCGGCGCAAGGAGCTGGAGCGGCAGCTGAACCAGGCGATTGAAACCCAGAACCAAACGATCCAGCGTTTACAGGATTCCGAAAGGGCCTCCAAGGCGCTTGCGGAGGAGCTGCAAAATAAGAACCAGATCCTCTTAAACCACGCGACGAAGGACGGCCTGACCGGGGTTTATAACCGGTTTTACTTTGATCGCAAGGTGATTGAGGAAACAAACCGGTGCCAGCGTTACCGGCACCCGCTCTCCATTGCGCTGTTTGATCTGGATTGCTTCAAGGAGATCAACGATACCCACGGGCATCAGATCGGCGACGATATACTGATTCGGATCGTTCATATCATTCAGCAATACATCCGCATTTACGACACGTTTGCCCGGTGGGGCGGGGACGAGTTCATTCTGCTGATGCCGCAGACAAGCCTGTCCGAAGCCACGGTCGTCGCCGAAAAAATCAGGCGGGAAGTGGAATGCGCCCAATACGGGATCCCCGGGAAAACGATCACCGCCAGCATCGGCGTAGTGGAGCTTTTGCAGGGCGAACAGGCGGATAGCTGGTTTCGGCGCGTGGATTACGCGCTGTTCCGTTCCAAAGGCGAGGGCAAGAACCGCGTAACGGCGATGGATTGGGAAACCTCGCTTCCCTTTGTGCAAATCAGGCTGGAATGGAAAAGCAATTGGGAATGCGGCAATCAAACGATCGATCAGCAGCATCAGCAGCTGGTCATCATCGGCAACCATTTGCTGAGCACGGCGCTTGCCGACGCGCAAAGCAAAAACGCGGCCGACGCGCTGGACGCGTTGGTACACCACATTCGGCAGCATTTTGCCGACGAGGAACGCATTCTGCGGGAGCTTGGCTACCCCGGCACGGAAGAGCACGCTAGAATTCACCACGCGCTCCTCAAGCAAACGGATGCGCTCTTATCCCAGCATCAGCAGGGAGAATTGCGGCCTTCCGCCATTTTCACCTTTCTGCTGGATGAGGTCGTGATGGGGCACCTGCTGCGGGAGGACGTTCGCTTCTTCCCGTATACGAGAGGCAGCGGGTGCGTTGATCCGCCGATACCTAAAGACGCACAATAAGAACGGAGGACAAGCACAATGGCGCTGACAACGAAGAAATTTCCCAACAACCCCAAAAGAACCGGTATGGCGCGGCTGGTAGCCGGCATCGCGTATTCCCCGATCGGCGGGGAGAAAACCAAACTCACCTTGCTGCAGCCGTGGGAAGAAGCGGCGCGGTATCCCCTGGTGGTGTTCGTGCAGGGCAGCGGCTGGACCACGCCGGACCTCGGGTATGAAATACCCCAGCTTGCGCACTTGGCGCAGCGGGGTTATGTGGTAGCCACGGTGTGCCACCGAAGCGCCGTGGAAGGCAATCCGTACCCTGCTTTTTTACAGGACGTAAAAACGGCAATCCGCTTCCTGCGCGCGCACGCGGAGGAATACAGCATCGACCCGGAACGCGTATGCATCTACGGCACCTCGTCGGGCGGCAACACGGCCATGATGATCGGCGCAACGGGCGATGATCCCCGCTTCAAAACCGACGAATACGCGGACGTTTCCGATGCGGTCAATTGCGTGGCGGCCTGTTTCGGGCCTACGGATTTGACCATGATCCCGGACATGCAAAAGCCGCTGGAGGACATCTTCGCCGGCTTGTGCGGCGACCGCGACCCGCGAGAAATTTTAAAGGAAATGAGCCCGGTTTTTTACGTGAGCGAGGACGCTCCCTTCCCGCCCACAGTGATCGCCCATGGCACGGCCGACGACGTGTGCCCGTATTTTATGGCGAAGATCATGGCGGAAAAGCTCGCCGCCTGCGGCAAGGAAGTGCGGCTATTGACCGTGACCGGCGCCCCGCATGAGGACACCTTCTGGAGCTGGCCGCTGATTGAGGACATCTACAAGTTCATTCAGGAACACATATAGGCAGGCTTTTCGAACGCGCCATTGAAGCGCAAAATGAGGTGAACATCGTGATCCGACAGGCGTCCGCAGGGGATACCGGCATGGTTGCCGCGCTCGCGTGCAGGCTGTGGCCGGAACACACGCAGGAAGAGATGGAAGCGGAGTTCGCTTCCGCCGCGGCCGATGCGGCCGGCGCGGTATTCCTGTATTTTGAGGAATCCACCCCGGTTGGGTTTGCGCAGTGCCAGCTGCGCGCCGATTATGTGGAGGGCACGCACGGCGGCCCCGTGGGCTATCTGGAAGGAATTTACGTGGAGCCGGGATACAGGCGCCGCGGCATTGCAAAGGCGCTGCTCGCAGCGTGCGAGCAGTGGGCGCGGGAACAAGGCTGCGCCGAGTTCGCCAGCGATTGCGAGCTGGAAAATGCAGAGAGCCTCGCGTTCCACCTGCACGCAGGGTTTGCGGAGGTCAACCGGATCATCTGTTTCGCGAAAAAGCTAGAACGATTGCCTTAAGACCAGCGGAGGTAAAAAAGCGTGGATTTTCGTACGATTTTCGATACCGTTCCCGAGCAATTCGACCAATGGCGGCCCCGGTACTGCGCGGAGCTCTTTGCGGACCTGGCCGCATACGCGGAGCTCGGCCCCGGCAAAAAAGCGCTCGAGGTCGGGCCGGGCACCGGCCAGGCCACCGAACCGATCCTCAACGCCGGATGCGCGTATACGGCGATTGAACTGAGCGGGACGTTCTCCGCGATCATGACAAAAAAGTTCGGCCTGTACCCGAATTTCCAGATCATCAACGCGGACTTTGAAACGTACGGCTTCCCGGACGACTATTACGATCTGGTCTATTCGGCGGCAGCCTTCCAGTGGATCCCCGAATCGATCGGGTATCCGAAAGCTTATCGAATGCTGAAAAGCGGCGGAGCGTTCGCGATGTTTATGATGCGGGCGGATATCCAGCCCGGCGGCGGTTATACCGACGAGCCTTTGTATACCGAAATCCAGAAGGTGTATACCGCTTATTTCCACCCGGAAACTCCCTACGCGTGCCGCCTGGACTACGACGCGCGCGAAAAATACGGCTTTACGAACCTGGAACGCCGCGAATACCTGAAAACCCGGACGTATTCCGCGGACGATTATGTTGCGCTGATCGGCACGCATTCGGACCATATCACGCTGCGGGAGCCCGACAAATCCAGGTTCTACACCGGCATCCGGGATGCCATCGAGCGGTTCGGCGGCTCGATCACCCTATATGATCGAATCACGATGTACCTGGCGCGAAAACCGTAGATATGCTTCCGAAACGACGCAATCCGCATGGAAATACTCGCATCAACGTGCATGAAATCGGAGGCTTTCGCTTCCCGATCCTGCTATGCTTTGATTCGGGGGAGGGGATACTGTGATATGGCTGGAACGGCTGAACCGGGCGATGGACTACGTCGAGGAACATCTGGAGGAACCGATCTGCTATGACGACGCGGCCAGGCTTGCGTGCTGCTCGACGTACCATTTCCAACGGATGTTTTCCTACATCGCGGGCGTGCCGCTGTCGGAGTATATCCGGCGCAGGCGGATGTCGGTCGCGGCGCTGGAACTCCAGCGCGGCGGCGGGAAAGTGATCGACCTCGCGCTGCGCATGGGGTACGATTCGCCCACCGCCTTCACCCGCGCGTTCCAAAGCGTGCACGGCGTGCCGCCCTCCGCGGCGCGCAAAGCCGGCGTTCGCTTGCAGGCTTATCCGCGCATCACCTTTCACCTATCGATCAAAGGAGATGTGAAAATGGAATACCGAATCGAAACCAAGGAACCCATCCGCATCATGGGCGTGAAAACAGAGCGGTGCCAGAACATGGAGGTCAACTTCCAAACCGTGCCGCAGTTCTGGCTTCAGGTGAGCCAGACCGACACCATTCCCCGCCTGATGGCGCTGCAAACCGGGGAACCGCACGCCCTGCTGGGCGTATGCGTAAACGACGGGGAACAGGTGGAGTACTACATCGCCGTACAGAGCGATCAGCCGCTGCCCGGCGACCGGAAGGACTTTTGCACGTACACGATACCCGCCTGTACCTGGGCGATCTTCCCCGGCCGCGGGGAGATGCCAAACGCCATTCAGGAGCTGGAGCGGCGCATCATCACGGAATGGCTTCCGTCGTCGGGCTACGAGTATGCCAACAGGCCGGACGTCGAAGTATACTTAAACGCCGAACCCAAAAATACAGACTTCGAAGTCTGGCTCCCGATCGAAAAGAAGTAGACCTGTTCTTCCCATCAGCCGGGCCGCGTAAAGAGCCCGGCTTTTTCGCGCCGTCAGCCGCACCCGCCGCCGCTTTCTATGTTATACTCGTCCAAACGAGCAAGCCCGCGTCAAGCGCGGCATTGCGGCGGAAGGGATGGCGATTGTTTGATGACTGCCTTTGCATACGCAAAAATCGACGCATTCACGGCGGGGAACTCTCTGGGGAACCCCGCGGCGTGCCTGTACCTGCAACGCGGCGAGCGGCTCAGCGACGCGGATATGCTTGCCATCGCCAAACGGCACAAAGGATTCGTATCGGAGGTCGTCTACTGCGAGGACCGGGCGGACGGCTATTTTCTCACCTACTATTCCTCGGAGTGCGAGGTGGATTTCTGCGGGCACGGCACCATCGCCTGCATGATCGGCCTGATCCGGCGCGCGCCCGCGCTGCTCCACAAGAAGGAAATCACCATCGAAACCCACCGGAAAGGCGCGCTGACCGTATACAACCGCGTCCCGGAGCAGGGCTCCGTGCTGATCACCGCCCCGGCGCCCATTTTCCTGGGCACAGGGGTTTCCGCCGGAACGTGCGCCGCCGCGCTCGGCCTCCCGGCGGACGCCGTTGGCAGCGATCTGCCCGTTGAATGCATCGATGCGGGCCTGCGCACGCTGATCGTTCCCCTGCGCGGCCTTACGACGGAGGTTTCGGTTTTCCCGGACGAAAAAGCGCTGAAAGAGTTCTGCCAGGAGCAGGGCGCGGATATCCTGCTAATTTTCTCCGCCGAGGCGCAGCAGCCGGGCCGCCTCGCGCACACGCGGGTGTTCGCCCCGAAATTCGGTTATCTGGAGGACCCCGCCACGGGGTCTGGCAACAGCGCGTTCGGGTACTATATGCTCAAACACGGCCTGTGGGACGGCAGCGATTGCGTGCTGGAACAGGGCGGCTGCGACCACGTGTACAACGAGGTTCGCCTGTGCGTGCAAAACGGCGCGGTGCTATTCGGCGGCGGCGCGACCGTGCGGATTGACGGGGTATATTACGTTTAGCCCGGCAACGTCCGGGCGGCGAAGCCGGGCGGATATCCCGCGTTAGTTCCCGCCCCGGAATGTGAGTACGAACTCCGGCGGAAACAGCGCGATGTCGCCTCCATCAAGGCCGCGCAGCTATGGAGCATGGTAAACATTTCCAAATGCCGGGGCGAAACGCGCCGCCGCGGCAGGAACCCGGCGAGGGCGCGGCGAAGTGACCAGCCATCCTGCCGCACGGCGACGCAGGCTCAAACAGGAGGGCGACATGATTCAAACCGTATCGAAGGTATACTTTTCTCCCACCGGCAACACGCAAAAGAGCGTGGACGCGATGGCAAGCGCCATCGGCGTGGACAGCCGGACGTACGACGTAACCGCGGACTTAAGCCCCGCGCCGCACGCGTTCGGCGCGGACGATTTCGTCATCTTCGGCATGCCGGTGTACGGCGGGCGCATCCCCAAGGCCGCCGCCGCGCGGCTGGCCGGGTTTACGGGAAACCAAACGCCGTGCATCGCGGTCGTCACTTACGGAAACCGCCATTTTGACGACGCGCTGCTGGAGCTTTCCGAGCTTGCGACCGCACAGGGGTTTGTGGTGAAAGGCGCGGCGGCGCTGGTAGGCCGCCACACCTACGGCGACATTCAGGCGCACCGCCCCGATGCGGACGATCTGGCCGCGGACAGGGCGTTTGCCATGCAGGCGGCGCAAAACGCGCCGGGCCGCGCCGTAATCCTTCCCGGCGGCAGGCCGTATCAGGACGGCGGCAACGGCGGCCCCTTCCGCCCGCTGACCACGCAAGCCTGCACCCAGTGCGGGCTGTGTACGGCGCGCTGCCCCATGGGGGCGATCGCGGCGGACCATCAAACCATCGGCAGCGCGTGCATCGCGTGCTTCCGCTGCATCCGCATCTGCCCGGTACGCGCCAAGCACATGCAAACCGAAGCCTATCTTGCGTTCGCGGAACCGTTTTCCAACAAGCTTTCCCAGCGCAGGGAGAACGCGTATTTCCTGTAATGATATAGCGCGCCAGGCAAGCGCGCGGACAGCCGGGGCAAAGCCGTGCGAACCAACCGGCAATTTGACGGCGCGGCGCCGCGGCGTTATGATGTGTGCAAAAGGACGCCGCACCGGCACGGGCGCAGACAACGGCGCGTTTCCGGCGCGGCAGGGAAAGGCGATGTGGACGATGCGGAACTTGGGAAAACAGGCGGCCCGTATGACGCTGGCATTGCTGACGGCATTCCTCCTGTTTAGCGCTGCGAGCGCCGGGCAAACCGCCGCCCCTGCGCAGGACGCATTACAGGCTTACGAGGACGTGCTCAGCGGCGCGCGCACCTACCTGATGTGTGACACGCTGGAAAATACCGTTACCGAGGCGATGATCCAGCCAGACGTCAGCCAGTGGTACGGCATGATCTTCGAGGCGCCGCTTCATTACGCCGCGTACGCGGTCACCGATCTGGACGGCGACGAAAGCCCCGAAGTGCTGCTGCAACTGACGGACGATTTCGGGTTCGAGTTGCTGCGTTATCAGGACGGCTTGGTGTACGGCTATCCCTTTGTCGCCCGCGCCATGGAAGGCGTAACGGACGAGGGCGATATTCACGGCTCCAACGGCGCGGCAAACTACGGCTGGTACCGCGCGCGCTTCAACGGCCCGGTGATGGAAACGACCGTCGTTTGCTGGCGGTACGACGAACAGGAGCCGCCGGTGCGGTTTGTTATCGGCGACCGGGAGGTGCCGCAGGCCGAATTCGAAGCCTTCAACGACGACCTGTGGACGCGAAACGGCCTGTTCTGGACCGATTTCATGCCGGGCAGCCTGCACATGGCCGTAACTGGCGAATAAACGACGCAAGGCGCGTACATTTCCCGCAGCGTTCTGTTCCTCCATGTGTTAACCGCGTTACGGAAGGACTGCTTGAGAACCCGGACGGCACGCCGATTTATCCGCGCGCAGCGGACGGAAGACAGGCGGAAGGCCGGTGCGATCTGCCCGCCGGAAGCCGTTCAGGCAGGAAAAAACCCGCATCCGGCTTGGAAATACACCCGATATGGAAGCACAAACCGACCGCCCCGGCTGGCAGCAGCCGGGGCGGTCGGTTTGGTTCAAGCGCGTCAGCACACCGGGACCCCAGCGGCAGGCTTCCGCCGGGTTCCGCCTCGCTTATTCTTCGTTTAGCAGCGCCTGCGCCCTGGCGATGGCAATATCCGCTACTTCCTCGATGATATGATAGCCGAACGCCGCGTCCGCATCCTGCGGCAGATGGCCTTTGTTGGGCACGATCCCCAGCAGCGGCTTGCCTTTCTCCGGCAGAAGGCTTACGTCCACCCGCTGGGGATACAGGCACAGCATATGGCTGGTTTCCCAGTAGGCGGCATGGTCCCCGGCGTTTTCATACCGGGTTTCCAATTGCTCGTAATCCACGAACGCCCAGGCCTTCATCGGGTTTTGCCGCGCGTTGAACGCTTCGGCAGCCGCGCGCGCGGGCCGGATCAGCGGATAATGCCCCGCCGTGAACACGCATACCTTGAAGCCGAGGCTCTGCACCTCGTAGAGAATTTGCAGCAGGTGATGATGGTAATGGGCGATCTGCTCCTCCTTGGTAAACGGAAACCTGTCCGCGCCGAAATTTGCGAGCGGCAGTTCCATGGCCCCGGCAATCTGATCGTTATGGTGTTCGGGCAGCGTTTCTATAATCTCGCCCTGCACGCGCACATCGCCGAAATACACCGGCGGCATTACCAACCCGCCGCCCTTGCGCGCCGCGACGATGGCAATCCCCTCCGCCTGCAGGGTATCCGACCCCAGCGGGTTGTGCACGCCGTGCCATTCGAGCGTCCCCAGCGGCACCCAGGCCACCGGCATTGCCTTGCGCCGCTTGACCGCTTCCGCCGGGCGGAGCATGTGATAGCGGACTTCCGTCTGGTCCTGCGTCCAGTAATTCATACCGTTTCTCCTCCTTCAGCCTCTATCAGGATTCGCGGGCATTCCATGAGCCCGTTAGGAACGAGGATGTATTCCGCCGTATACGCGTCGCCCTCGGTGCGGAAGCATTCCCAGCTGACGTTAGTATTCCGCGTCCGGTCGTGGAACGGGCCCAGCAGATTGCGCGGCGTGCCGGTCACCTCGATCTCCACGGTGTTTTCCCCGGCTTGCACGCAACCGGTAATTTCGAGTTTCTCCACCGCTTTCCAAGGGATCAGCCCCGCGGCATGCCCGTTGACGCGCACCGAAACCACGGCGCCCTTCCACGCGCCCGGCGCGAGGAAGCATTTTCCGCCGCCAGGCTCCGGCAGCGTAAAGCGGCTTTGGTAAACCAACCCACCGCAGTAATGCGGAAATCCCTGCGCGCCCCAATCGCCCGGGCGGAGCTCCCGCACCGGCGCGGCAATCCGCCGGTGCGCGTCCACGGAGAAATCCCCCAGCAGATACGCATTTTCAAGCTCCGTCGCGTTTCGGTAGGCGCAGCGCAGCACCAGTTGGTTGCGCCCGGCTTGCGGCGCGGGTAAGGGAATCTTTGCGAAACTGCGATCCAGATACCAGCCGGACGGCGTGCAAGGGATAGTTTTTCCGTTCAAAAGCAGCGTAAAATCTGCCGCGCTTTCCAGCGCCAGGCTCACGCCGCCCGCCGGAACCGTTTCCACGGTAAACTCCAGCCGCAGCTCGGCCCCGGCGCCGTCATGCGGATGCGGCTCGTTCACCCACTGATACCGCTGCGGCAGCCCGTTATAGAAAATCGGGCGCATGCCGAGGGTTTGGCGGATGCCGCGCTGCGCCTGCCAGATCTCCATCGGAGCGGACCACGGGCTCCATTGCGCGTTTTCCCGGGAAACCCGGTATTGGCAGACGTCCAGCACCAGCGCGTTTTCCTGCGCGGCATGCACGGCAAACGGCGCGCGCAGCACGGCAGCCACGCGGGCGGCGTACCGCGGTTCCCGTATACAGGGCGTATCGCCGTCGCGGATCACGAACAGCGCGGATTCCGCCGCGCCCAACTCCAGCGGAAAGCAAAGCTCGCCGCCTTCCCGCGTTGCCGCGACGGGCTTAGCGCCGCCGCCGAGCAAATCCCAAGCCTCCGCCGCACCGCCGCCCGGCAGCCGCACCTGCGTGCGGACCGATACGTCCCGCCTGCGGTTTGCGACAAACAGGATGCGCCTGTCGCCGTCGCGGCGCAGCATATACCACAGGCCGGGGGTCTGGTTGCCCCGCTCGTCGGTCATGCCGACGCGCCGGGGCAGCAGCCGGTCAAGCAAACCGCACGCCGCCCCGGCGTCCGCGGCGTAGCGCACGTCCGCGCGGGCGAACAGGGCTTGGATCCCCTCGTCTGGCACGCCTTCAACCTTCGCGGGCGGTTCCCCGATCACGATCACGCGCACGCCCGCGTCCAGCGCCCGCGCCAATAGCGCCACGGTGGAGGCAAACATCGTTTGCACCGGCGGCACCACCACCGCGCGATACGTTGCACAGCCTACGCGCAGCAAGCCGCTCTCCGCCGCGCCCTGCTCGGCAAGGATGGTTTCGTCTCCCAAATCGAAATCGTGATGCTCGTCCAAAAACCGCTGCAGGATCGCGGAAAAACCGCGCCCGTAAGCATCCACAGTGCGGATATTCTCCTCGTCAAACCACCCGCCGGTACGGCTGGGGTCCGCGCCCATCATCATCCAGGCGGTCGTCAGCGGGTGCAAAATCAGCACGTCGCGAAGCGCGTCCCCCTGGGTGAGCATCAGCGACAGGCGCGCGAAATAATCTTCCATCAGGCGGTCGTATTTCCACCAGCTCGTCTGATAATTGAACGACAGGGCATAATCGCGCTTGCGGCAGCCCCGCAGGCTGTACATGGCCAAGTGCTGGCAGCGCAGCGTAACGCCCAGCGCGTATTGCCAGTCGCCCACCCATTTCTGGCTTTCAAAATCCAAATTCCAGCCGATGCACGCATAAAATTCGGACAGCACGTGTTTGCGCCCGTACTGCCTGGCAACGCTTGCGCATTGCTTCACGGTTAAAATCTCGTCGTCCTGCTCCCGCAGCAGGTCGATCCCCGGCACGTGCTGGTAGCGGTAGTGCGGCATGATGCAGCCGCTGACCCGGATCGACGCGCCCAGCTCGTTTTCCACCAGATAATGCCCGGTGAAGCGCAGATCGTTTCGGCCGCACCAGTCTCCCAGCTGTTTGGAGTACGCTTCGCAGAAGCGCTCCGATACCGTGCGCCAGTAATCATGCCGGACGCGCCCGCCGCCTTCGCCCGCAAAGAACAGCAGCGGCAGATGGTCAAACAGGTCGTACCCGCGCTTTGCGGCAAACTCGTCGTTCAGCCCGTCCGTCCAGGGCACCCATCCGCGTTTGCCCGTAAAGGCGCAGTTGCCGTCGGCGATATTGGGTTCGTCCGTAAAAATGCCCGCCACCGCGCCGCCGAACCGGTTGCCGACATCCCTGCGGTACGCCTCGTAGGTGGTCTGGATCAGAAGCTTTACAGAATCCGGGTTCAGGTTGTCGGCTGGCGCGTCGTTGTTGAACCATTCGCTGGGGCCGGATACCTCCCGCCGGAACACCAGAATCGTTTCGCCGGGTTCGCGCGGGCTTTGCGGGGTGGATATCCGGCGGTACGACAGCAGTTCCCCTCCGCTCAGGACGGCGGCAAACGCCGCCTTGACGCTCTCGCCTGGGATTTCCGCAGGCGCGGCCCGGCCGGGCGCTACGACCTCGATCGTTATGCTCTTGGCGCGGCACGCGTCGCCGCCTGCCGCGGGTACGCGCCCGCCCGCGGCGCCGGAAGGCCAGCGGTCCTCGTCGTACAGCCAAGCCTTCACGCCGTTTTGCTGCGCCGCATCCACGGCGGCGCGTACGCACGCCATCCATTCCTCTCCCAGATAAGGCGTTTCCAAGCCTTCGCGGGAGTGAATAAAAAAGCCGCCCATCCCGTGATCCGCCATATCGGCGATCTGTGTGGTCAATTCCTGCGGGTTCAGCCGGTCGTTCCAAGCCCAGAACGGCAGGGAACGATAGTCCGCCGGCGGATTTTGGAATGCCTCCGCCAGTTTCTGATACTTATCCATAAAGCCCTTTCCGGTTTTCGCTAATTTTCCAGTTTCCGCGTCCACGCGCGCAAGCGCTCCGCAAGCGCGCTTTCCCCGCATGCCTGCGCGCACCGCGCCGCATCCGCGACCAGTTGGCCCGGCAGCCCGGCGGGCGGGCCGAAGAACTGCTCCGCCGGCGAAAGTCGCCCGTACGCCGTTTCCAGCGCGCTTACGCCGCTTTTGGACAGGCTTGCCGCGCCCGGATCGGCCCACGGGTTCAACCCGACGCCCGCAAGCAGATCCAGCAGCGTGTCCAGCCGCTCGTCGGCCAGGGAACCGAACACGCCAGCCCGGACATCCGCCCGCAACCCGTTTTCTTCCGAAAACAAGGCGCAGCGCCCGCGATACTTCCCGGCCAGCCAACGAAGCTTTTCTACGGTCATCCCGCCGTTTTCTCCGGCGCCTCGCATAAACTGCGCCTGGAAGAAACCGGTATCGTCCACCAGCCCGCTCATCAGGTTCTTGAAGTGGCTGCACTCCTTCTCCACAGGGCCCTCGTCGATCAGGTTCAGGCTGAACCTGCATCCGGGATCAAATTGAAGCGCCAAAGCTTCCATGCCCGCGGGCGGATCGAACCGGAACACGCGCAGCGCGCCCGGGGCAACCAGCTCGTCCAGCGGGAGGTTTAGCACCGCGCCGGGTATGAACTCCCTGAGATGCAGGCGGTATCCGGCGGGAAGGCTTGCGCCGGGCTCCGGCGGCGCGCAGGCTTCGGTGGCCTGGTACACCGGCACGATCGCATCCGCCGTGCTGTGCGACAAAAGCACCGGGCAGGTAATTTTGTCCAAATGGCTGACGGGCGAATAGCGCAGCCACTTTTCAGAGAGCGGGTTTTCAACGCCAAGCGATTGCCGCGTTGCCTCGAACGTATCCGCGACGGTTTTCACATACGGAATCAGATAATTGTTGAAATCCGCGCGCTGCTCGTCCGTCAGGGTGTGCGCCATGGCGAGGTTGTGCTCGTTCGACTGCGGAATATAGAAGCCGAACTCGTAGGGCAGGTGATAGACCCCGCTCATGCTGTACGCCGCGCACAAGCCCCCACGCAGCGCTGCCAGCAGCATCGCCTGGTAACCGCCCGCGCTGCACCCGCGCAGCGCGATCCGCAGCGGATCGACGTTCGGGCTGCGCCGTGCCAGGCTGACCATAGCGCTGGCGCAGCGCAGATCCCTGCCCGTAATCTGCATCAGGTCTTCGATAGGGATCCGCGTCGGCGTGAACACCGCCCAGCCGCGGGACAGGTATTCGTACAGCACCCGGTCGCCGTCCGGAATCTCATAGTGCACGGATAGAATCAGCGGAAAAGGGCCCTGCGCCGCTTTGGGCAGGTAATACCTTGCCTGCCGCGTTTCGGGTTTTCCCTCCGGCCCCAGAAAGGAAAAGGTCACGTCCTCTTTCAAGGCAAAAACGCTTTTTCCGCTCTTGGGATCGCCGTTTTGGTACAGCGTATCCTCCTGCACCTGCGCGCCCCCCGGCGTGTTCATGGAAAGCACCGTCAGCCTGTCCGGTTTTTGATCTTTCATAGCCATCCTCCCGTTACAGCTTAAGGCCCGCCGCCATATCGCCGTTGATAAAGTACTTCAGGCCCAGCGACGCGATGACGATCAGCGGAATGCCGCTGAGCAGGTACATGGCGTACGACACGCCCTGGTTGCCCGAAAGGCTGGAATACTGGGAAGCCAGCGAGCGCAGCACCGGCATCAGCGTCTGGTGCATCTGCTGGTCGATCACCAGCGTAGGCCAGAGAAAATCGTTATAATATCCCGAGAAACAGGCGACCGCCTGGAGCGCAAGCACCGGGATGGCCAGCGGCACGGAGATTTCCGCATACAGTACGAAATCCCCCGCGCCGTCGATCTTCGCGGCTTCAAACAGCGCGGGCGGCTGCTGCGAAAGGAAGGTACGGAACAAGAAAATCGCGCCTACCTGGCCGCCCGCGACGTAGGGAAGAAGCAGCGCCCACCACGTGTTTTTGATGCCCAGCTTGAGGATGAGCAGATATTGCGGCGTGAGCGACAATACGGACGGCACGATCATCAGCGCGATGATGGAGTAATACAGCGCTTCCTTGCCCGGAAACTGATGCTGTACGAACACATAGGCGGCCAGCGAGCCCATCGCGACGATGGCGGCCGATGCGATCAGGCAGACCAGCACGCTGTTGATCATATTGTGGGACAAGCCGTTCATGCCGATCGACCAGTTCTCCCACATGGGCGTTCTGGGCAGGCTCCAAACGCCCTGCGCCATTTCGTAATTCGTTTTGAACGAATTGAGCACCGTTACGATCACCGGCATGAACACCAGCAAGATCGTGACGATCAGCACCGCATATACCGCGATCTGCGCGGGAAGCCCTTCGATGCCCTTGCGTCCCCTGCCGAGGCGAAGGACGCGCTTCGTTTTTGCGTTGATCATGCGTCTGCCTCCTTACACGTCGGATTTCAGTTTCATCCGCAGGTTCATCACCGTGACCGCGAAGATGACCACGAACAGGAAAATGCCCATCGCGGAGGCCTCGCCGTATTTCTGGAACTTGGACATGTTGAAATACAGCTCCAGCATCGGCGTATACGTGGCGTGGCCGGGGCCGCCGCCGGTGGTGAGGTAGATACGGCCGAAATCCTGCACGGAGGCGATGAAGCTGACGACGAACAGGTATTTCAGCTGCGGTGCAATCAGCGGGACGTCGAGGCTGATTATGGATCGAAACCACCCGCAGCCGTCGATCTTGGCGGCGTCGTAGATCGAATCCGGGATGCTGATCAGCGCGCCGTAGATGATGAGGTACGCCCCGATCCACGGGAAGCCGATGAACACCAGCGCCCAGATCGCCGTCTGCCCGTTCCCAAGCCACGACATGGCGTATTGCCCCAGCCCGATCAGCCGGAGGAAGCCGTTGACCAGGCCGTCCATGCCCAGGATGCCGGTCGTCCAGATCAAAAGGCTTGCCACACCCGGCATGATCGCCGGCAGGTACAGCAAAACGCGCGTCGTATACTGCGCCCGCTTGGAGCGCATGGCGATAATCAGCTCCGCGAACAGCACCGACGGCACCAGCGCTTTGACCAGATCGGTGACCAGCAGGATGAGCATGTTGCCCACGCCCGTCCAGAAGTAATTATTGTGGATCATGCTCTGGAAGTTCGCAAAGCCCACGAACTTCTGCGAAACACCGGGAACGTACTCCGTAAACGCGATGAAAAGCCCCGAGAAAATGGGAACGTAGCAGAACACGATCAGCAGGGCAAGCGTCGGCAGCAGCATCAAATAAGATTTCCTGTGCCTGCGGATCGCCCGCAGCGTGTTGCGTGTTCTGCCCCATACCGCCCTGCGGGCACGCGGGAACACGTTGAGCAGGCTGACGGCGGCAAACAGCGCGCAAGGGATGGTCAGCCAGCCGAGCCAGTTCAGCGCGGCCCGCACGGACGCCGCCGAACGCAGCGCCGATAAGCCGTATACGTCCATGCCGCCTTTATAGAGCAGGTACAGCCGGTCGCCGCGGGAATCCGCCGCCAGGCGGACGACGTCGTCCCGGACCTTCGCGGCGGCGACGGTCTTGCCGTTTGCGCCGATCAGGATCAAATCCCCGCCGGTCACAACCGCGATCGTTTCGCCCGTGCTCTCGTCTAAGCCGACGGCCAGGATGGGCTTTGCAAACGTCTGCCGCCATTGCTCGGTCAGGGTTTCGTCCAGCGCGATGCAGTTGTTGGCGGCGTCGGCTACGATGAGCGTCCGGCGCTGCCGGTCGAACGCGAGAAACAGCGGATTGTAGTCCAGCTGCGCCTGCCGGAGCACCGTTCCGGCCGAATCGTATACCACAATGCTGCCGTCGTTGGATACCGCGAGCAGCTCGCCGTCCGCGTTATAAAACAGCGCCTTCAGCGTCGTCAACACGCTCCACTGGGCAAGGCGCTGACCGGCGGCGTCGATGACGTCCACCCGGTTTTTGGAAAACGAGAGCGACGAACCCACGGCAATCCGGCTGCCATCCGCGTTGACGGCAAGTAAAATCGGCCGGTAGGACGTCGTATACCGCATCAGTTCCCGCCCCGCGGAATCTAGCGCGTACACCGTGCGGTTATCGGCGGAAGCGATCGCTTTCTCCCCGTCAAACCGGATATCCAGAATGGAGTTCTCGGCGGTCAGCGACCATACGGCGTCGCCGTTTGCGTCCATGCCGATCAGGCAGCCGGCGCGGTCTCCCACGACGATCTGTCCGCTTGCGGGGTTCACCGCGATCACAGCCGCGTCCCCGCTGGCCGCAAGCGCTGCCTCTTTCACGTCCGAAGCCCGCCTTGCCAGAGACGCCTTACCCAGCAGGCAGGCGGCCAGCAGCAGCAGCGCAGCAGCAAGGAGCAGCGGATAGCGGTATTTGCGCAGTCGTTCCAGGTTCATACCGGAACCTCCAATCATCGGGGGGGATTGCCGGGCATACCAGGGTGCCGGAGGAAAGGCCGCCGGGCCTTCCCTCCGGCGGGGTGAGGGGGGTTAAGGTAACGGGCTCTTGGAGGGGTCGTCCGTGGCGGTGGCGTTCATGCCCATCATGGTCAGGTAGCGCGGAACGGAGGCTACCAGAGCCGCTTGATAGAGGCTGGCAAACTCATCCATGGTAATCGTGCCCTGGAAATACTGTTGGGAGTAATCCTGGAACGCGCGGGTGCTCTCGGCGTCCAAACCGCTGGAGAACACATAGAACGGGTTGGAAGCGGGATGCGCGCCGTCGTACTTCAACGCCGCGAACAGCTCGCGCCATTTGTCGGGCATCACGGCGTTCTTGACAAGCGACGTGCCTTCGGGCGCCAGGCCGTTGTCCAGCATCGCCTGATAACGCACCGCCTGGCCGTCGGGCGAGAGGTAGTACATCATAAAGTCCATGTTCAGGTCGTTTTGCGCCTTGTCCTTGTTGATGACGCCGACGAAGCCGACCTGGCCGCCAATCTCGCGCGTATAATCTACGCCGACCAGATCCCCGGTCATCGGCGGGCTTTTGAAGAAGCCGAGGTCGAACGTCTCGGTCGCGCTGGCGGCTTCCATCAACTTGTCAAAGCTGCCGGCGAAGCTGGTGGTGTTCAGAAGGATCGCGGCCTTGCCCTGCAGGAAAATGTTCTGCGCGGTGAGGAAATCGGTGCCGAAGAACCCTTCCTCCACGTATTCGGGGATAATTTTCTTGAAGTTCTGGAACATGTCCTTGTATTTGGCGGTATCCGGTCCGACTTCGCCGTCCAGTATCATCCGCAGCACGCGGATGGAGTTGAACGCAACCTTGGTGGCGCTGTCGTTGTAGCGGTCCGTGGGATCAAACGTCCACGCGGTCATCAAATCGGGGTCGTAGTTGTAGTCGCCATCCTTGACCAACGCCAGGGGCTCCATATCGCGGAAGTACTGGTCCACGTAGATCCACTGCAGCCAGCCCAGATGCGCGTTGATGGAGTTCGCGTCGCCCGCGATGGAGAAAGGCGTGTAGCCCGCGTCCTTGATCTTTTTGCAGACGTCCACAAGCTCGTCCCACGTCGTGGGCGGTTCCACGCCCGCCTTGGCGAAGATATCCTTGTTGTAGAACCACACGACCTGCGTGGAATCCGTGCAGATGGTGAAGATCCCGTTAAACACGTTGATGGCGTACGCTTCCGGTTCCAGTCCGTTCATCCAGGGCTCGCCGCCCATGTAGGGGTTGGGGCGGTTGAGGTACAGCGAATAGTCGGCAAATTTGCCCTGCGCGAAATAGGCGATGGCGGTGTTGTTGATGACGATATCCGCGGTCATATCGCCGCCGGCCAGCTGGGTGCCCAGCCACTCGGCATAGGTGGTGGTTTCCTTGTTGTCCACCACGACGGTTACGCCGGGGTTACGCGCCATATAGTCCGCCGCAAGCGCGTCCCAAACCGGTTTGGAAAGCTCCATGGGCAGGCTGATGGTGATGGTGCCGCTGAGCGCCGACGCGCTCTGCGCGCTTGCGAGGCCGGCGACGGAGACCATCGAAACGAGCATCAGCACGGCAAGCAAAAGGGACAGGGTTCGTTTTTGGAAAACCTTCATGAGTCATCCTCCTTTTTATTGGTTGTCTATGTGATGGGCCGCCTCGGAACGGACGGACGGCCAACAATCCTGTTTCAACTCTCGCTCGCGGCGAAGAGCGCGTTTATGATCCGCTGATAATTACGCCAGTCCTCATGCAGGCGCAGGCTGTTCGTAAGGATCACGGCCGCGGCCCGGTAGGGCGGATCAATGAGCAGCATGCAGCCGGTCATTCCCGTGTGCGCGGCGGCCTGCGGCGAGTTCAAATCGCCGAAGCAGCCCGCCGGATCGCCCGCGCCCTTGATCCACAGCCCCGGGGAACGCATAAATTTGCCGCTCGTGCTTTCCCTGAGCATCAGCTGCGCCGCCATGGAGCTGAGCACCCGCTTGCCCTGCCATACGCCGTCGTCCAGCAGCATCTGCGCGAAACGGATCAGGTCGTCCGCCGTGGTGTACAGGCCGCTGTCGCCCGTGGCGACGGGCACGCAAGCCTCGGGGAAGGAGCGGTTCTCCCGCGCATACCAGGGCAGGAGATACTCCGTTTGCGAAAGCGCGGACAGTTCAAAGGTCGAATGCGTCATTTCCAGCGGCGCGAACAGCACATCCCGCGCAAGCGTCTCCAGTTCGCAGCCTGCCGTGCGCATGAGGATATCCGCAAGGATCGCGTAACCGAACGTCCAGTACGCCGCCCTTTCGCCGGCCGCGTATTTGCGCTTGTCCACGGCATAAATCTTGCGGTAGAACGCTTCCCGCTCTTCCATAGACTTGGGCCACGGGATGATCAGCATCTCGTCGTAACCCGCGGTGTGCGTCATCAGCTGGAAAATGGTCACGTCGTCAAAGGGATATTCGGGAATGTAGCGTTTCACGGGATCGCCCAGCGCGAACATGCCGCGCTCCACCAGCGAAAGAACGAGCGCCGCCGTAACGGGCTTGGTGGAGGACGCGATGTTGAGCCTGGTTTCCCAAGTCAGGGGGCGGCTGTCCGGCGCCGGAGTTTCCCTGCCGCCAAGGAAACGATAGGTCTCCGTGCCGCCGCGCATCATGCGCACGGAAAAGCAGGGGCTCAGCCCGCTTTCCATCAGGCCGCCGAAATAAGCGTCCAACGCCTGCGCGTTCATCCGTTCCATGCAACCAGCCTCCTGTCCGCCGTTTCGCGGTACACAACGTACCAGCGGTTTGTTTCTTCAATCGTCAGCGCGCGGCCGCCGCGCGCGAGGGGAACGGGTTTCCGGGTTTCGAACAGATGCGGCCCGCAATAGGCAGCCTGCCAGCCGTCGCCGCGGAGGGACGGCAGGGAAAATTCCCCCGCTTCGCTGCTGATGACGGCATACGCCTCGGCAACGCCGTCCGCAAGCCATGCGGCCTCCAGCCTGCACCAGCCGATATCCGCCGTCCGTTCCATCAGCCGGCAGGGTTTACCGTCCACGGCGAACCGCCGCAAGCGTTCGGCGGCCAGCGAAACCAGGTTTCCTTCGCCGTCCAGCCGGTAGGTGACGATCCCGTCCGCCTGGATTTCCATACGGCGGCCTCGGATGCGTTCGTCGATATCGATCGCCGAGGGCGGCAGCGCCAGCACTTGGACAATCGCCTTGTCCTGTTCCGCGTCGCGGTAGAACGACCCGTACCAGGTTTCGGGCACGGTGCGCATATGCCTCGTAATGCTGACGGCTCCGTTGGGGAACGCCTGCAGGAGGTAGGGCGCCGCCTCCGGGCGGGACGCCTTTTCAAAGCTGCCGTCCCCGTACGCGCCCGCGGCGCAGAGGATATCAAACAGCGTGTGCAGGTCCGCGCCCTGCGAGATGGACTGATCATCCCGCGGGCGGAACCCGCAGAACAGCGCCAGCCCGCCGGAGGGATACTCCCGGCTCACACCCACGCAGCGGTCCCCGGCGAACGCGCAGGGCTCCGCAGCCGCCGCCGGCGTAACGGGGTAGAGGAAATCCGGCAGAAAATCCGTCGGCACAACCATCGGAGGAATTCCGCCCAGCCTTCCCTGAAAGCGTACCCGCTCCCCCTGCGCGGCAAGCCCGCCGTGTGAAAACCCGAGCCCGGCAATCCCGAACAGCTCCATCCAGCGGCGCTCCGTTTCCGCGTCGGTTTGGGCGGGCGCGGCGCACCAGATTACCCTGGCACCCTGCTCCGCCGCCGCGCGGAGGGCCTGAAGCGCTTCGTTTGCCATCAGCGGCGCGTATAAAACGCACACGGCGCGGTACGCGCGCTCCCCCACCTGCACAGCCGCCCCGTTGATACCCCGGAAGCGTTTGATAAACTGCTCTTCCGTGCAGTAATCGCAATAGCCGTACTGCACCATCCAGCTGCCGAAGCGCTCTTCCACGCTGTTCAAATCCAGCGGGTAGAGCATCAGCACGTCGCTTTGGCGTACGGTGAGCCCCTGCGCCAGATGGTGCGCCAGAAAGGTGTGCCCGTCGCTGAGCAGGCCGTACGCGGTGCCCACGCGGGCCAGCCGCGTGAGCAGCTGTTTGGGGCTGCCCCACATGCCGTAGTAGCCCATGGGAACCTTGTTTACGGCCGAAAGCCCCGCTGCGAACGCCGCGCCGTAATAGCAGCGGTCCAGCTGCCCGCCTTCCGGATGATCCGTGCCGCCGCCGCTGAGGAACTCGTTCCACTGGAAGTAGTCGCAGCAGGCGGACATGTTTTCCCGAATGGAGGACGACCACTGGAAGGCGGGCAGGTAATCGTACCGGCAGACGGGCGCGGTTTTCTCCCCCGCGAACCGATCCGATTCGCCGAACCGGTCGCAGGTCGGGGATTCCTGCCAGGTGGAATGCGCGCTCGTCCAGATTTCACTGCCGAACAGCGTTTCCGCGTAGTTCTTCGTGTCGCAGCACAAATCCACCACCCTGCGCTGGAGCAGATCGTAATACCGCTTGCGGAAAAGCCAGGTAGCGCGCACATCCCGCACGTCTTTGCCAAACACGTGCTGCGACGGCAGCTTGCCCTCGGGCCCGTTCAGAAAATCATGCCTGTGGTAAGCGAAGTAAACGAGATATTTCTCAAAATCACGGTATTGCGCCCCGTACCGCCGCGCATACGCGGCGGCGAGCGCGTTGGTCAGATACCGCACGCGCAGTTCGGACTCGTGCCCGAAATGCGACGCAAGGTCCCAATCGAACTGGATGTGCATTTCGTCGGAATAAAAGCCCGCGTAGTGGATTCCGTGGCGCTGGTGCAGGTTGAGGATCGATTGCATGTACGGGTACGCGTCCGGGCTGAAGTAATCCAATTCCGGCGTGGCATATCGAACCGTAACCAGGCACCGGCGCTTGCCGCAGGCGGTGCGGCCGTACACCCTGAGCGGCGCGCTGCCGTAGCCGGCCGGGGAAATGGTTTCCCGCTCGGGATGCGCTTCATAGCGGACGTCCGCCGAGATGTTCACAATCCCGTCTGGATCCACGGCGTAATACGGCGTATCGCCGATCCGCTCTTCGTCAAACGCGAAGGCCGATACGCGCATAAGCCGCAGGCGCGCCGGGCCTTTGTTGTTGTACCACTGCGTCTGCAGCGGCAGATCGGCCGCAAAGTTCCCGTCCGCATCGACGGCGCATTCCTCAAACTGCACGGTCTGCCCGCCCTCCGCGTGAAGACGCGCGTATCCGCCGCCCACGTCCAGCGGCGAAACTACGCTTGCGGAAAAGGCCATCCCCGCCTCCGCCGCCATGCGGGATATTACCTCGTACGCCGCCACCGTTTTTTCCGAATCCGGAAAACAGGTGCGCCGGGAACCGCCGAAAAAGTAATCGTAGGACACTTCCAGGCACGCCGCGTCCTGCGCCCGCCCCTGTTCCAGCAGGTCTGCCAGTGAAACGTCCGGCCCGTACGCCGCCCGCAGCTCCCCGGAATAGCCCTTCTCCCGCACAGGCAGCAGCGGTTGGGCCGGATCTTCGATGATCCGGTCGAGCATCTTCTCGTCCGTAATCAGCAGCGCGATCCGGCCTTCCAGAAACCGAAGCTTTCCCCGGCGGTTGAGAATGTTCATGCCGTTCCCTCTTGCGTTTTGCGTGTGTTTCAGGTAGTTACTCGTGTAACCACTGCGTACGGTCCGGCTCCGGCCGGGGCAGCGCGCCTAGCCGCGTTTGGCGGGCGCGATGCTATCCCGTGCGATAAACTTTGCCGTATACAGATGGTCTTCCAGCGGTTTATGATTGATTTTCGCGAGGATCGCCTGCATCAGCGACTGGCCGATCTCCGACGAATTGACGTCGAACGTGGATAGCGACGGGCTGTACCACTTCAGGATGCTCAAATTATCGCAGCCGACCAGGGAAACGTCGGTTGGTATCCGAAGCCCGGCGTCGCGCAGCGCCTTGGCCGCGCCGATGGCCATCAAATCGTTGATGGCGAAAACGGCGGTAAAGGGAACGTTGCGGCGGAGCAGTTCCTCCATGGCGCTCTTGCCCGTATCCTCGTCGGTTTTATAGTCCTGCCGCCCGTCCACAATCAGGTCGTCGTCCAGATCCAGATGGTAGGCGCGAATGGCTTGCATAAAGTGCCGGAACCGGTTATGGTACGCATCCGACAGGCGGAGACCGCTGAGGAACGCGATGCGGCGGTGGCCGAGCTTCATCAGCGTTTCGACCATTTCAAAAATGGCGGGCTGGAAATCGATATTCGTATGGTCGTCCAGCGTGACCCACGGCGTCGCCGCGCCCAGATACTGGAGCACCGGCTCCTTCTTCATCGCGATGATCACGCCGTCGATCCCCCGGCTGGACAGATCCACGATCGTTTTGGGATCGCTGACGGATACGGGTATGACGGAAACCAGATAGCCTTTGGGGGAAGCCACCCGCTGCGCGCCCTCCAGAATTTCGTTGTAATGGGGATTGCGCATATTATCCACCAGCATGGTGATCTGCCGCGTTTCATTTTTTACCAAACTCCGCGCCACCATATTGGGGCGGTACTGGAGCTTCTCCACGGCGTCGAGCACCTTGCGGCGGACTTCCGGCGTTACGTTTTTGCTGTCGTTCATCACGTAGGATACCGTAGCGACTGAATACCCCGAGAGCTTGGCAACGTCCTTGCGGGTCGGCACGGTTTCATCCCTCCATTTGGCGGTGAACAAACGGCACGCGTTATTTCTTTCGATGGTTACTCGAGTAACTTTACATCATCTTAGCATAGCCCGTAAACGCTGTCAATATGTTTTCGCGAGAAACTTGACGGCCATTTGCAGCAGCCGAACGGCTTCGGGTTCGAACGGCTCCGGTGTGCGGGAGGCAAGGCGGCCGGCGTTCCGTTCCTCGCCCGCGCCATGGAGGACGTGATGGCGGAAAGCGGCCTCCGCGGTTCCAGCGGCGCGGAGGCGAGTCTGGCCCCGCACCTTCTGCCGCCTGTGCGGCCTCCGCAGATTAAGCGGCGCGGAGGCGAGAAAGCCCCCGCATCCCCTGCCGCCTGGGTGGCCTCCGCGAGTACAACAGCGCGGGCGGCAGCGGCGGCGCAGGGTGCGCAACGCCGGTTCCATGCGATTCAGCGAAAGGATATCGGCTTCCATGCGCAGAATGTTTCTTATCAGTTGATTTTGTTTCCTAAAATATCGAACGTCTCCCTTGATTCCCCGCCGTATCCGCGTACAATAAGAGCCGTAGGAGGCGAAAGCACGATGAACGAACTCAGGCTGGCGGAAAACCTGGCAA
>JAEWTC010000160.1 GCA_023459675.1 Bacillota bacterium
CTGCTTATGCTGTTGTGGGCGCTTCTGCCCCGCATCCGAAACCGCGGGAAGAAGGTGAGCGCATGAAAACAAAGCCCTGGTTTCGACTGCTGTCGGCGTTCGCACTGCCTATACTTCTTTATACGATTATCCTTGCGGCCGCGCGCGTTGTGCCGTTTGGAAACAACACCCTGCTTTTCTGGGACGCCAACACCCAGTACGCCGATTTTTACCAGTACCTGCGCCGTGTATTGCAGGGTGACCAGGACGGCCTGTACTCGTTTGGCTTCGCGTTCGGCGGCAACTCCGTTGGTTTGATCGCCTATTATCTGGCCAGCCCGCTGAATCTCCTTTTCGCGTTTGCGGGGCCGCAGCAATTGCCGCTGATGTATAACGTTTTGGTGCTGCTGAAAATCGGCCTGTGCGGCTTCACTTTCTATCTGTTTGTGCGTTCGGTATACCGATGCGGTTGGATGGGGCTTTTCTTCTCCACCAGCTACGCGCTGATGGCCTATGTCGCCGCCTATGCCTGGATACCCATGTGGCTGGACGCGCTAATCTGGCTGCCGCTGGTGGCGCTGGGCCTCCGCCGGATTGCATCGGGCAAGCGTCCCTTTCTCTATATCCACACCCTGAGTATCACGGTGTTCAGCCAGTTTTATATCGGCTATATGGTTTGCCTGTTTACGCTTATATACTTCCTGTTCCTGCTCTTGGAAAAGCCTATGCCATGGCGGCAGAGGCTCCGCGCCTGTCTGCGGTATATTCTCGGGTCGGCGCTGGCAATCGGCCTCGCGGCGGCACTGCTGCTGCCAGCCTTTCACGCGATGTCCGGCAGTTATACGCTGTTTGACCTGTCCCGGCTGCAGTTCACACAGCGGCACGGGCTGTTTGATATTTTTACGAAGTTTTATACCGCAACGATCAGCATTCCGCAAATGGTCGGCGGCATGGGTAATCTGTCGATCGGCACTCCGATGACCGTATTGTTCATCCTATTTTTGTTCAATCCCGCCATCCGGCTGCGGGCAAGGCTTTTCCTGCTCGGGTTGTGCGCTTTCTTGATCGTCAGCTTCCAGATTGACGCGCTGTATTTCCTCTGGCACGCATTTGAATACCCGTCGTGTTTCCCAGCACGGTTCTCCTTCCTTTTATCCTTTCTCATGATCGAGATGGCATATCAGGGGTATCATGCGCTGGAAGAGACCGCTTTCCCCCGCCTGTCCGTTGTATCCGCAAGCGTAGCCGGCGGGTTCGCCATGCTGACGGCTGTGCTGTTCCACTCGCTCGAAATGGAATACATCGCGTTCAAAACCCTGGTGATGGACTTCGTCTTCTTCATTGCCGCCTGCGGGCTTGTGATTTGGCTTTCACAGAAGCGGCGCCGCCGCCTGTGCCTTATGCTGCTTTGCGCCATGCAATCGCTGTGCCTGCTGGCTTCCGGTTATTATGCATACCGGCGCATCAGCCTGGTAAACATGGTTTCCGAAAGCGAGTACGCCGCTTCACAGGCCGAATATCAATCGATCGTGGACCAAATCCAAACGGCTGACGACGGCGTTTACCGCATGGAGTTGAATGATCTGCGGACCGATAACCAGCCCCTGTCGCTGGGGTACCGCGGCCTGTCGCATTTCAGTTCCATCGTGCAGGAAGACTTTCTAGATTTTACCAAAGCGATCGGGGCGCATCACGATTATTATGACATCGCGTTTCGCAGCGGTACCACGCCGGTGCTCGCATCCCTGTTCGGGTTGAAATACATCGCGCTCAAACAGGATGCGTCCTATGGCGAGGTCCCCGGGGAATATACGCCGCTGTGGTCAATTAGCGACGTGACTGTATATGAAAACCCCACCGCGCTGCCGCTTGCCTACCTGGTTCCTCCCCAGCGCTATACGCTGGACGATAGCAATCCCTTCGTCAATCAGTCCATGCTGCTCAAGGATCTGGCAGGCGTCGAGACGGATGTGTTTACACCCTTGCCGGATTTGCAGCGCACCTATGACGGCACCTGGGAAACCTACAGCTTTACGGCGCAGGCCGGGCGGCAGCTGTATATGAAATCCGCATCGTATTCATACCGTATAAACGGCGGGGAGGAACTGCCCGGCAAGCTGCTCAACGGCAGCATCCTGCTGCCGGTTCCGGCAAAGGATATGGCATACAGCACTGGCATTACCGCCCCGCTTAAGATGCAGCTTGCATACTTTGACCCTGCCGTATTCCAAAGCGCAATGGACGTACTCTCGTCGTACACCGCCGCGGTATCCAGCGAAACGGATTCCCGGCTCGCCATACAGGTAAACGTGCCGGAAGGCAGACAACAGCTGATGGTCACCATTCCGTATGATCCAGGCTGGCATGCCTGGGTGGACGGCGTGGAAGCGGAAACCGTTAGCCGCTACGGCGCGTTGCTTGCGATTAATTTACCGCCCGGCGCGCACGAAGTGGAGCTTCGGTTTATCCCCGAGGGTCTTGATACGGGCTTGCTCATCAGCGGCGTCAGCTTGCTCTTGTTGGCAGGCTGGGCGCTGCTGCCGATAATGAACCTGCGTTTCCGCCGGAAACGGCGGGACGGCGCAAAAGGAGAGATCGCATGAAAGAGCCGGCGCGCGTTTTCCAGAGACGATGGGTGTGGGTAACCGGCGGCGTGGTTTTTCTTTCGCTTCTGTTTTTGCAGATTACCCATATGGCATGGCAAAACTATCTCCATCGCATCCAGATGCTCATGCAGATGTGCATCATCGCCGGAGTTGCCGTCCTCGCGCTACGCTTTGCGCAGGGTAAGGCGTCCGACCACGCGCTGCCGATGCTCATCCTCTACGTTGGCATGGTGATGCGCATAGGGTATGCGTTGTACACGCCCACCGCTCTGCGCCCGCACGATTTTTACGGTGTGGATATCAACTCCGCGGGGCATGCCGGATATATCCTGAACCTGTTCGTCAATTTCAGCCTGCCCCCCAACAATACGGCGCAGTTTTCGCAGCCTCCGCTGTTTTATGCCCTATCAGCAGGCATTATGAAGATTTATCAATGGCTGTGGGGTGTTGACGACGTAAACCTTCTCATCGAGGCAAGCCGCCTGACCTCCTGCCTTGCGGCGTGCGGTTCGCTCGCGGTCGTTTATCAGATCGGCAGAGAACTGAAGCTGAACCGAAACGGTATGGTCGTGCTGACGGGCGTTACCGCTTTCCTGCCGGTTCATTATCTGACAGGCGGGTGCGCCAACCCGGATGCGTTATCTGTATTCTTCCTGTTCGCCATTGTGTGGTATACCATCCGTTGGTTTCATACGCAAACCCTCCATAATACGGTGCTGCTCGCACTGTGGTTCGGCCTGGGGCTGATGACCAAGTTCACCGTGGCGGTGTCCGCGCTTCCCACGGGTCTGCTGATGCTGTATGTTCTGTGGCGGCAAAAGGACAGTGCGAAGCGGAAGCGCTTGTTCAAGCTGCTGCTCGTCTTCCTGCTGATCGCAATACCGCTGGGCTTATGGCACGCCGTTCGCAACGCCGTTTTGTATGGGCAGAAGCTCGGCGGCGTATTTGAGCTGAGCAAGGATACCTATGTGTATATCGGCCAGCTTTCCATGTCCTACCGGTATGGCTGGCTGAGCATCCATCATTTCTATTCCCCGCTGTTTATAACGGACGTCGTCACCCCCAACTTCTGGATAATTCTTTTTAAGACGGCCGTGTTTGGGGAGTATGTCTACGATATCGACAAGTTCGCGCCCATGCTGCTGCTGATCAGCAACTATGCGCTTGTGCTTTTATCGCTTGTTTCCATGTCTATCAAAGCCTGGCGCGCCGTTGGCAAACAGCAGATCCCCTGGATCTTTCTTGCGCTGACCTGGCTTTCGGCCTTCTTGGCGTATTTCCTGTTTACCGTCCGCTATCCGTTTTGGTGCTCGATGGATTACCGTTATGCCATCGTTACCTCTCTTACGGGCGCGCTGTTCCTTGCCGCCGGAATGCCGGAGGGAAAGGCCGGTCGGCTAGCATCTGTCTACAAGGTAATGGTTTGGTGCGCGTTATGCGGGTTTGCCATTGCGTCCGTCGCCATGTACACAAATATTCAGTAGCGCCATACCTAAGGCATTGCCCCGGCGCAGCGAGAATAGCACGCGGTTCAAAGCAGCTGTAAATATTACGCTTTTTCGGATCCGTTTTGGCGTATCTGCCGTTCTGCTTTTATTTCAGACGCTTTGCAGGTCTTATACCATGGCAATCCTCGTAACCGTTCCCATCCTTGTTTACTGGGCATGGAAGCATCCCGCAGGATGCAGGCCGAACCGGAGGTTTACCCTGTCTATAGCCTGTCAAGATCATTTTAAAGTACAATCCCGAACCGTTCTGCGTGTATCGGCAATCAAAAGCCCCTGAAACTCTCCTGTTTCAGGGGCTTTTGCAGTGGTGGGATTAAATGGGCTCGAACCATCGACCTCCACGATGTCAACGTGGCACTCTAACCAACTGAGCTATAATCCCAAGGTTTTGCGGCCAAGATATCGTAGCATACTCTCTTTTTTTTTGCAAGCGTTTCCCGTGCAAAAACCATCGAGGAATTGTTGTTGTCTTTGCCCTATTCTTATACTAAAATAGAACATATGGATGCATAAGGAAAGGTTGATGAAGCGGATGAGCCGGCAGTACCATGCCGATGGGCGTAACCCCCAGAAATCAACCGTATCCGATACGGCGCAGGGCAAGCGCGACGCTCGTGCGGACGATAATAAAGCTAAACCCGGCAGTGTTCCTACGGAAGCCCGTTACCGGCAAGGTTACTTTCCAGTCACGCCGCCTGCGCCAACCCAAAGCGCCGCTCCCGCCAGGCCCCGCCGTTACCTCTACCGTATAACGCTGGGCGTTTTAGCCTGTGTGTTTCTGTTCGCCTCCTTTCAGGTGATCCAGTATTTCGTCAAGAGTCATCAGGCAAAGCAGGAAGAGCGGATGGTGCAGGCGATGATCGCCGCAAACGAGCCAAGCCCGGCCCCTGCCGGTCGCGACGAACCCCAGCCAACCGCCACTCCTGAGGCTCCACCAACGGCTCAGCCTGCCGCAGCCGCAGCGCTGCCCGCCGCGTTCCAGCCGCCGCCGATGCCCGAAGTGCTGCCAAAGTTTACGCAAGCCTTATTGGCCAACCCGGACACCGTCGGTCAGCTGCAGATGGGCGAATCGATCAATACTTACGTCGTTCAGCGGGATAACACGTATTATCTGCGGCGTTCGTTCGCCGGCGAGTACAGCTTTTCTGGCGCGGTATTTCTGGACGTCACCTGCTCTATTTACCCGCAAAGCCGCGTGCTCATTCTTCACGGCCATAACATGCATGACGGCACCGCGTTTGGCAAACTGTCGCGCTTTGACGATATCGATTATCTGAATCGGTATCCGGTCATCCGGTTTTCCACGCTGTACGAAGCGGCAAGCTACATCCCGTTTGCCTGCGTGTATTATTCCGTGGATCCCAAATCCGATCTGTATCTGGATGTGTACCAGATCAACCTGATGTCAGGCGACGCTTTCACGCAGTTCATAAGCCATGTCGAGGCAATGGCGGAGTACAGGCTGCCGGTGCCGGTGGCCAAAACCGATTCGATTATCATGGTCACAACCTGCGCCGATAACGCCGATTTGCGTTTTGCGGTATTTGCCGTAAAACAGGAACCGATTTAGGAGGGTTTACCGATGCTCCAGCTGATACATCCCTGGAAAATAAAACTGCAAGGTTTGGACCCCGCGTCTATCCGGCTGGCGGAGAGCCTGACGTCCGTCGCCAACGGGTATATGGGCATGCGCGGCAATTTTGAGGAAGACTATTCCGGCGACAGCCATTTGGGCACCTATATCGGCGGCGTTTGGTTTCCGGATCAAACGCGGGTCGGCTGGTGGAAAAACGGGTACCCAGCCTATTTCGGAAAAACGATCAACGCGATGCGCATGAACGGCATTCATCTGTCCATTGACGGCGAAACGGTGGATTTGGCAACAATCCCTTATGCCGATTACCAATGTGAGCTGGATATGCAAACGGGCGTGGTAACGCGCCGCTTTACCGTGATAACCCCCAAGGGGAAAACCGCGATTGCCATCACGCGTTTCCTGTCCGCCGACCAGAAGGAATTAATGGCGATATCGCTTGCGATCACCCCGGATCACGAGGCGGAGATCGCGTGTGTTCCATATCTGGACGGCCACGTAAAAAACCTGGACAGCCATACGGGAGAAACGTTCTGGGAGTTGCTGGAAGAGGAAGAAAGCGATCACGCCATGGGGATTCTCACCCGGACAAAAGAGAATCCTTTTGGAACGCCGCGGTTTACCGTAGCGGGCGCGATGAGCGTGTGGGCAAGCGAGCTGGATTTAACCGAAAAGAAACTTGCCGAGGGTTTAGCGGAAGCACGGTATTGCGGCGTTGCGGCGGCGCACACGACCGTGAAATTCGAAAAGTACGTTTTATGCTTTACCGACCGGGATCATGATTCCAAACTCTTGATGACCTTTGCGCTCAAAGCGGCGGAGCGTGCCCTGGAAACCGGGTTCGACGTTTTGCTGCGCGCGCATTGCGGTGTATGGCAGGCGCGCTGGGCCGCCTGCGACGTGGAAATTCGCGGCGACGATAAGGCGCAGCAGGGCATCCGGTATAACCTGTTCCAGCTGCTGGGTACCTACTCCGGCGACGACGCGCGCTTAAACATCGGCCCCAAGGGCTTCTCGGGCGAGAAGTACGGCGGCGGCACCTATTGGGATACCGAGGGATTCTGCTTTCCCATGTACATGGCGGTTGCCGGCGAGCACGTGGCGCGGCAGCTGCTGCTTTACCGGTATTTGCAGCTGGACGGCGCATACCATAACGCGCAAATGCAGGGGCTGCCGGGAGCGCTCTTCCCCATGGTTACCTTCACGGGCGTTGAGTGCCATAACGAATGGGAAATCACGTTTGAGGAAATTCACCGCAACGCCGCGATCGCCCATGCAATTTTTTCGTATACCACCTTTACGGGGGACGAAAGCTATCAGCTGGCGGAAGGGCTGGACGTGCTCTGCGGTATCGCGCGCTTCTACGCGGGCCGCGTGCATCTGCATAAGCCCACGAAGCGCTACATGATTCACGGCGTTACCGGTCCCAACGAATACGAGAATAACGTGAACAACAATTGGTATACCAACCGGATGGCGGCCTGGTGCTTGTCCTATTTCTGCGCGGTATACAGCCGCGCATCCAAGGAACGCAGGGAGAAACTGCCCGTTTCCGGCCAGGAGCTGGAGCGGATGGCGGACATCTCTGCAAACATGTACTTGCCAGAGGATGCAGAAACCGGCGTTTTTGTGCAGCATGATACCTTTATGGACAAGGATCTGATGCCCGCCTCCGCGCTACCCTCTGCCGACCGCCCGCTGAACAAGCATTGGTCGTGGGACCGTATTCTCCGCTCGTGTTTCCTGAAACAGGCGGACGTATTACAGGGGCTGTACTTTCTCAACCACCTGTATTCCCTGGAGGATAAGAAGAAGAATTTCGATTTTTACGAGCCGATGACCGTACATGAAAGCAGCCTTTCGCCGTGCGTACACGCGGTGCTGGCAGCGGAGCTGCAGTATCATGAAAAATCGGTGGAAATGTTTGAGCGTACGGCAAGGCTTGATCTGGACAACATCAACCACGACACCGACGACGGTCTGCACATCACCAGCATGGCCGGAAGCTGGCTGTCCATCGTACACGGCTTTGCGGGAATGCGCACCGTGGAAGGCCTGCGCTTTCATCCGTTTCTGCCAAGCCAGTGGCAGGGCTATGCGTTCCAGCTTCTATACCGCGGCCGCAGGCTGCGCGTGGAAGTGGACAAAGCAAACGTTACGCTGCTTTTGTTGGAAGGCGAACCCTTGCCGCTGAAGATATATCAGAAATCCTATACGCTCCGGCAGAAGATCAGCACTGCGCTTCAGTGATTACAGCGACCGCAGGTACGCCAGCGCCTTGCCTGCCTGCGTCACGTGGTTTTTCTCTTTCAATACGTACGCCCGGGCGCGGCTGCCAAGCATGCCGCGCTCTTCCGGCGTTCTTATAAACGCTGCGCGCACGGCCGTTTGAATACCCGAAGCGTTTTGCGGTTCAATATAGGTAAGAAACGCGTCGTAATCGCATGGAATCCCCGGCAGTTTGCAGCAGAGAACAGGCTTTCCCGCCTTCATATACTCCAGCGTTTTCGACGGAAAGGAATACTGCGTATAAGCGCCCGCGTCCGTGCGGGGATTGATCAGAAGCTCCGCTTTGGATTGCAGCCACGCGGCCTCTTCCTGTTTCACAAAACCGAAATAACGGATATTTTCATGCTGGCGCTGCGTTTCGCGGACCTGCGTTTCCATATCGCCCTTCCCGCACAGCCAGAGCTGATATTCCGGCATCCCGGCAAATGCGTCGAGCAGAATGTCAATCCCAAGCTCGCGGTTAAGCGTACCCGTATAAAGCACGGCTGGGCGGGCATCCTGCGGCAGGGAAAGCGCCTGTAACGGCGTATCCAGCGCCGACGTCAGCCCTTCGATCACGAGATGTTTCTTTGCGGCCGCCTGAAGCGGCTGCGCCATCTGCTCCGTGAGCAGGATAAACCCATCCAGCGTTTTCGCCAGCCGCATGCTTTTTGCGCCCAACCCATACTCCAGGCGTTTCAGCAACCCGCGCCTGCCGGACGCCAGGCCGAGCCCGCCGGGCAGATCCGTCACGATTACGCAAGCCTTCAAGCCCGGTATCTTTTCCCTCACGCTGGCAACCGCCTGCAGATACGGCAAATACAAGGAATAGATCAGCACCGTACGGTTATCGGACGATTGGCAAGCCCACTGCTCAATTAACCGCGCGGCGGCCCGCCGCCTGGCGGCTTGCTTGCAATAGGGAAGGTTCAACGCGCCGATTTCCAGGAAGTCGTTTCCGATTTTCTCGGATCGAAGAAACAGCTTGCGGTACTGCATGGGAAACACGCCGACCGGCAGAGAGTTCAGAACGGTCAGCGCTTCGCCGTCGCGCAGGTTTCCTTTCAGCCCATCGATCATAGCCCACTGGAAATTGTTCGCCTGGTTTTGCAGCCCCGTGCGGGACAGAGCCGCCGTATCCGTCACGGCGCTTGGGTGATAGGCCAGCGACAGGAACAGGAGATTCATGAAAGCACCTCCCTATACAGCGCGTCATAAGCGCGCACCGTTGTTTCCATGGAAAAGCGCTCCGCCTGTTCCAGGCAAGCCGGCGCAGCGGCCGTCTCCCTTGCGCAAACCGCGCGAACCGCATCTGCCATCGCCTGCACGTTCCCCCATTGCACAACCGCTCCGCAGGCGTCCGTAACCGCTTCGGGGCATCCGCCCGTGTTGAACGTAACAACCGGCGTGCCGCAGGCCAGCGCCTCCAGATTGACCAGCGGCATCGTGTCTTCCAGGGTCGGGTTGATAAAGCAATCCGCCGCGGTATACCAGGCGCAAAGCCGCTCGGTGGAAGAAACGCGTTCCAAGCCCAGAACATTTTCCGGCAATGCCTCTATTTGTTTTCCGGTTAACCCAAGAACCGCAATCCGGTAACCGTCGCCCAGCATTTTGGAGAGCTCCTTCAGCACATGAAGCCCCTTGCGGTCCGTCCAAACCGAGGCGGCGGCAAGCAGCAGCTTGCAATCCTGCAGGCCGTACTCCTGCCGGATTTCGGAGTCCGTCGGCCGGAACCGTTTCGTATCCACCCCGTTGTAGATGACGCGTGTGGGAAGCTTTGCAAGATAGGATTCCTGCACGATCCCCTCAAGCCAGCGGCAGGGCGTGACCAGCGTTAGCCTGGGAACGGAATTGAACAGTTTCTTTTTTAAACGGTAGTTGCGCCTGCTGCCGTCCAGCCCGATGCATTCCGGGTAACTGCGCTGCTGCGGGCAGGCGTAACACTCTGTTTTCCATTTGTCGCAACCCGCATAGGTGAAATGCGCGCAGTGGCCCGTTACCGCCCAGCAGTCGTGCAGCGTCCAGATCACGGGGATGCCAGCCGTGCGCAGATACTTGAACCATCGCGTTAGGTTCACATAACAGCCGTGCAGGTTATGCATATGAATGACGTCGATCTTGTTGCTTTTGCAAAAGCGGATGAGCCGAACTGTAGCGAAACGGCTCCCATAGCCTTCCGCGTCGAACAGCTTTCGGATCACGCCATGGCATTTCCGCTCCCAGACGCGGCCAAGCAGAAGCGCAGTTACGTTTTCCTTCGGCCCGGCGCCGCCGATGCCAAACGCCGCGAACGCATGGGAAGCGTCCTGCCTGGCGGTGTAATCCGCAAGCTCCGCCATGATCCTGCCCGTACTGCCGTTTGGAAATACGGTGTTTACCTGCAAAACATTCACGGTTTCACCTTACAAAGCCCGCTGAGCATGCGCTCCAGCTGATCCATAATGCCCTGCTTGGCAAAGTGCGCGTCGTAATACAGGCGCGCGTTCCGGCCCATTTGCATACGGTTGCCGTCGGCCATGAAGGCGCGTACGATTTGGGCGAACGCCTCAGGATCGTCGCTTGGCGCGCACAACCCGCACTGTGCCTCGGTGATAACGTCCTCCGCCTCGCCGCCGATGGAACCGAGTATGGGCTTGCCGGCGGCCATATAACTTTGCAC
Source organism: Bacillota bacterium (assembly GCA_023459675.1). GTDB lineage: Bacteria > Bacillota > Clostridia > Christensenellales > Aristaeellaceae > CAXXOK01. The sequence continues at coordinate 10,615 of JAEWTC010000160.1, forward strand.
CTTTCCCGGCAGCGTATAGGTAACGTATTCCTCGCTTCGCATGCTCACCAGCAGCGCATCCGCCATGGCAAAGTAAGCGGGCATTTCCTCCAAAGGCTTGCGGCCGTAGAGAATCACCTTGTCCTCAAGCCGCAGCTCCCGGTGCAGCGCTGCGCACGCCTCATAGTTTGAGCCGTTACCCAGAATATGAAAGCGAACCGGCTCATTTTTGAGGATTGCTGCGGCTTTGAGCAGCGTTTCCACGCCCTGCACCCGTCCGATGTTCCCCGCGAACACGAGCTCCGTGTATTGCGACGGCGCACGCTGCGGCAAATTGTTAAAAACATCGTCCGCGAACTGCGGCAGATAATTCTCCGCAGACGTTTCAATGCGGTGAACGGTTCTCAGATAATCCCGAAACCGCCGGGACGAGTACGCTAAAACGTCCGCCCTGCGGTAGATGCCCCGGCTCACGCGTTTCATCCACGCATAGAAACGGGAGCCTTCCCGCACGTCCATCGCGGCAAGGCACGCGGGCCAAATATCCATTACGTGTAATAGCACTTTCGTTTTGAACAGCGCGCGATACACCAGCGCGGGCACCGCCATCAGCACGGGCGACGTGCAATATGCGTATACAACGTCATAATCGCGCTTGATCCACAGCATTTTCCACGATGCGGAAAGCATATAGCTTACATAGTTTAACGCCAGGCCGAGCTTCGTGCTCCTGCGGCCGATTTCAAAACAGCGGCGCACATCCACACCGTTTAAGCTCTCCCTGCGTTTGCGAAACCACCGGTATTCCCGCGGAATTTTTCCCGTTGGATAATCAGGCAAGCCGACGACAGCCGTCACCTGATGTCCGCGGCGGACGAGATCTTCACAGATTTCGTGGATGCGGAAGGGTTCGGGCCAGTAATGCTGATAGACGACTAAGATTTTCATGCCGTCAGTTCTTGGCGCGGTAACGCATGTACATTTCCCGCGCTTGTGTGCGCGCCTCGCGGAGCACGGCGTCCGAATCGAGGGTCAGATACTTCCCGTCACGGTAGAGCACCTTACCGTCCACCATCGTCAGGGTAACGTCGCTGCCCTGCAGGGCATAAATCAGGTTTGATTCCTCATAGATGTTCGGCGTCATGTGCGGCGTTTGACTATTGACGAGGATTAAATCCGCGATATAACCCTTCTTCAGCATGCCGAGGTTTGCATAGCCGAGCGCTTTCGCGCCCACACTGGTGGCGGCCGCCAGCGCCTGTGCCGGGGAAACGACGGTGGGATCGTACGTCGTTCCTTTCTGCAAAAGCGGCATGAGCTTGATTTCTTCCCATAAATTCAGGTTATCGTTGCTCGCCACACCGTCCGTTCCCAAGGCTACGCGGCAGCCGCGGGCCAGCATTTTCGCCACGGGCGCAATGCCGCTGGCCAATTTCAAATTGCTCACGGGGTTATGGGCGATCGTTACGCCGTAACGCGCGGCCAGATCGATATCCTGATCCGTAAGCCATACGCAATGTGCCGCGATCACGTTTGCCTCCAGCGCGCCCAGGGAATGCAGGTACCCGATGGGGGTATTTCCGCGGCGGCGGATGCAGCCTTCGTGCTCGGCCTTGGTTTCGCTGACGTGGATATGAAAGGGAAGGTTCATTGTAAGCGCTGCGCGGGCCGCAGCCCGGATCAGCTGCGGGGTGGACGTATATTCGGCGTGCGGGGCGATGGATACGCGAATCCGGTCGTCACAGGAGCGGTTCCACTGCCTGGCAAGCTCCAAGCCCTCCGCCAGATCCGAACAGCTCCCGTCCTGGTCAATCACGCCGTAGCCGATCAGCGCGCGCATGCCGTTATCCCGCACGGCTTGGGCGATGGTATCGGTAAACATATACATATCGCAAAACGAGGTCGTGCCGAACCGAAGCATTTCCATGCAGCCAAGGTCGGTCGCGGTCCGTATCCAGGAGCGTTCCCACTGCGTCTCCAGCTTGAAGATCACCTGGTTCAGCCAATCGTCCAGGGTCAGGTCCGCTCCGGCGCTGCGCAGAAACGTCATCGGCGTATGCGTATGAAGGTTCACAAGCCCGGGCATGCAGATACACCCGGCAGCGTCGATCACTTGCTCCGCCGCAAAAGCCGGCGCAGAATCGCTTTCGCCTGCATACGCGATTAAGTGCCCGTCTACCTGGACCTCCGCGTTTTGGATGAATGGAATATGAGCCTCGCCATCTACGCCGGGAACCAGCGTACAGCCTGTGATACGGGTACGCACGCGCTCGCCTCCCCAATGTCAATCTATGAGAATTATATCATTGTTCTTCCGGGTCCGCAATGAAGGCCTGCCGGTTGAAGTATCTGTAAACATCTGGTACGATAACGGAGAACGTTAACGGCGGAGGCAGGCTTATGAAGGTTCAGGTCGATACCATTCCCGTATGGGAAGCGCTGGAGGCGCAGGGCGCCTGCATGCTGTGCTCGCTGCAGGCAAAAACCGAAGTGGGCGAAGTGGAGCGCGTATTGGGCGCAAGCGTAATGGAACCCGACGTACGCGTGAAGACCAACGAGCTTGGAATTTGCCAGAAGCATCAGCAAATGATGTTCCTCACCCAAAACCGCCTCGGCCACGCGCTGCTGATGGATACGCATGCCCAGGAGATTCTCTGCAAGCTTGACGCCGTAAAAGAGCAGGCGAAGCGCCTGCACGGAAAAGAAGGCGGCCTTTTCAAGAAACGCAACACGGCGCAAACCGTAGTAACTGGGCTTCGCGCGCTTACGCAGCAGTGCATCGTTTGTGAAACCATGCAGGCCCATATGCGGCGTTACCTTTATACCACGGTCTATTTATGGAAAACCGATTCCAAATTCAAGGCCAAATGGATGGAATCCAAGGGTCTTTGCATCCCCCATGCCGCGGATTTGATCGAGGCGGCGTCCGGGCAGCTTGGCGCAGGGGAGCTCGCAGAGTTCACCGACGCCTGCCTGACGCTGCTTTGCAGCCCATTGGCGGAGGATGAAAAGGACCTGCATTGGTTCACACTGAAATTCGATTATAAAAACCAGGACAAACCCTGGGGCAACTCCAAAACCGCGCTGGAACGCACGATCAACAGGCTTCGCGGTTACAGCGTCGGCGATCTTCCCTACGACAAATCAAAACGCTGAACCTACTTCTCCGGCGCGGTGTACGGCTCCATCGCCACGCCCGCCTCGGAAAACAGCTCCAGGGTAAAGGGGTCCGGGTAGCTGTGCTCATAGATGACGCGCCTGATGCCTACGTTTACGATCATTTTCGCGCAGACGGAGCAGGGCTGGTGCGTGCAGTACAGCGTGGCGCCGTCCACCGATATGCCCAGTTTCGCGGCCTGAATAATGGCGTTTTGTTCCGCATGGATCGCATAGCAGGTTTCCGCGTGCGTTCCAGACGGAATATGCAGCTTGTCCCGCAAGCACTCGCCGCGTTCCCGGCAGGTTTTGATACCGGCCGGGGCGCCGTTGTAACCGGTCGTCATAATGCGCTTATCCTTCACGATCACGGCGCCGATTGAGCGGCCCTGCCGGTAGCAGCTGGACCACCCGGCGATGAGCCGGGCCATTTCCATAAACCGATGATCCCACTTATTCATACGTTCACCTCATTTGCTCAGTATTATACCATGCTGGCGCAGGTTTTGGAAACAGGCCGGGTATTTCCGCTGCAGGTTCACGTTTGCCAAACATGAAAAGCATGGTATAATTTGTGCATACGAGTGGATTGAAGGAGAAGCCGCATGGACCGTAAGGACGAGATTATCAAGCTGCAGATGGACGTAATCCAGCAGATGACCGAAACCAATTTAAAACGCATCGCCGACGACCTGTGGGGAATGCCAACCCTGCGCGCAGGCGGCGAACCTGCGGTGAGGGATAGCGTTCAGCCGTCCGCCGGTGCAAGCGGCGCCGCGCTTCCCAAAGCGTCCGAGGAAAAGCAGGAGCCGCCGGAAACGATGGAGGACCTGAAAAAGGAACTCGAAAGCTATATCGGGCTGGCGATCGTCAAGCAGGAAGTGGAAAGCCTGGTCAACCTCGTAACCATTCAAAAGCTGCGCCTGGAAAACGAACTGCCTATCGACGAGCTCTCTCTCCATCTGGTCTTCTCGGGTAACCCGGGCACCGGTAAAACGATGATCGCGCGGCTGATGTCGCGCATTTATAAGGTGCTCGGCATTCTTTCCAAAGGCCACTTGGTGGAAACCGACCGCAGCGGGCTGGTTGCGGGCTACGTTGGCCAGACGGCGATCAAGACACAGGAAGTCGTCGCCAAGGCGCTGGGCGGCGTTCTTTTCATCGACGAGGCCTATGCGCTGACCGGCAATACCGAGAACGATTACGGACAGGAAGCCGTAAACACCTTACTCAAGGCAATGGAAGACCACCGGGACGATCTGGTGGTGATCGTTGCCGGGTACCCCGCGCTGATGCAAAACTTCATCCGCTCCAACCCGGGGCTGGAGAGCCGGTTCAATCGTTTCTTGTTCTTCGCGGATTACACGGCGCCGGAGATGATCGCGATTTTTGATATGCGCTGCAAGAAAAGCGGTTATACGCTTAACGAGGAAACCCACAAGCTGCTGGAGGGTTATCTGCAGAAATTCGCGGATAACAGCCTGACCTTCGGCAACGCGCGCGGCGTGCGCAACCTGTTTGAGCGCGCGGTGAGCGCGCAGGCCAACCGGCTAGCCAAGCAAAAAACCGTATCCCGGGAAGAGCTGATGCTGCTGACCGATGAAGACATCCGCATTGCCGCAGGGGACGGAAAGTAAGCTAAACCTGCCCCGATTAACGAACCGATGAATTGAAGCACGATCAGGATCAACCGGAATTGAGCGGAGGAATGCATTTGGCACAGGGAACACAAGCCGTAATCTCATTGGAAAGCATGGATTCGTGTCTGTCGCTGTTTGGAACGAACGACCAGAACATTCCGTTATTCGAAAACGAACTGGATGTGCGCCTGTCCGTCCGCGGCTCGGATCTCAGAATCACAGGTTCCGATGAAAACGTCGGCATGGCTTCTCGCGTGGTTGAAAAGCTCAGTGATCTATTGCGCCGGAATGCACAGGTAGACCGCACCACACTTCGTTATGCGCTGGCGCTTGCCAAAAAGGGCGAGTTGGACCGGCTGGATGACATCGTGTTTGAGATCGTTGCCATCACCCACAGGGGAAAGCCGATCCGATGCAAAACCCTAGGCCAGCACGAATACGTGAACGCGATCCGCGAACACGAGCTGACCTTTGCCGTTGGCCCGGCCGGCACGGGAAAAACCTATCTTGCCATGGCGCTGGCCATCGTAGCGCTGCGCAACAAGCAGGTGGAACGAATTGTGCTCACGCGCCCGGCGGTGGAGGCAGGCGAAAAGCTGGGCTTCCTGCCCGGCGATTTGAATCAAAAGGTCGATCCCTATCTGCGGCCGCTGTACGACGCGCTGTTTGATATGATGGGGGCGGAATCCTACCAGCGTCTGCAGGAGCGCGGCGTGCTGGAGGTGGCCCCGCTCGCCTATATGCGCGGCCGCACGCTTTCCGAAAGCTTCATCATTCTGGACGAGGCGCAAAATACCACGCCCGAGCAGATGAAAATGTTCCTGACGCGCATGGGCGCCGGATCGCATACCGTGGTCACAGGGGACGTAACGCAGACCGACTTGCCCATCGGAAAACAATCCGGGCTTTTACAGGCAATATCGGTATTGAAGGATATTCCCGAAATCGGCATGGTCAGGCTGACGAACTCCGACGTGGTAAGGCACGACATGGTGCAGACCATCGTCAAGGCTTACGAAAAGCATGAGGAGTCTCTGTTAAGGAGGCATGCCGATCATGACGTCTAAAAAGCAGACCGGCACCCCTGCCGTTGCTTCCGCCGCCGCCCTGTTTCGCAAAGCGTGGAAAGCGCTGTACACGAAAACGGCCCGATGCGTGTTTATTCTGATTCTCTCCGCAGTCGTATTGATCATCCTGTTTTCCATCGCCATTACGCCGGAACGGTATCATCTCCAGGTCGGGGATATCGCCTATAAAACCATCACGGCCTCCAAGGATGTGGTGGACGAAACCGCCACAGCGCGTCAAAAAGAAGAAGCCGCCCGGCTTGTGGAACCTTCCTACCAGCATCAGGAAGGCGTAGCGGACGAAATTCTGGAAAACCTTTCGGCAATTCTCATTCAAGTCAACGCGGTGCAGCAGTACGGCTTAAGCACGCTGGAAGCCTTTGCCCCGGGGGACGCCAAAGGCCAGCGTTCGTATGTGTTTACCGCGGAACAATACAGTTACGCCTCCACCCTCGTGCCGTCCTTAAACATTGCGCCTTATCAGCTGGACACGCTGCTGAGGGCGTCGGACGAGGCGATGCGAACGCTGAGCGCGAACATTTCCGACGCCGTGAGGAATATCCTGAACACCACGATCCGCGAAGGATACGTCAACGAAGCCATTCAATACTTACAGCAGATCATCGGGTATAAAACGGACATCGATCTTTTGCAGAACGTTGTCACACCCATTCTGCGCAAGGTTATCCAGCCGAACATGGTGATTGATCAGAACGCGACCGAAGCGCTACGGCAGGAAGCGCGTGACGCGGTTGACCCGGTTTTGTACAAACAGGGCCAGAATATTGTTCTGGCACGCGAGCGGGTAACCGCCAGCCAGTTGGAGCTGCTCCGCAGCCTGGGCTTGCTGGACGATCAGAGCTTCGACGTCGTTTCATATCTGGGCGGCGTGCTGATCGTACTGCTGTCCATCACCTCGCTGGTGATGATCCTTCTGCTGTTTGGCAAAGAATATCTCGTAAACCCACAGAAGCTTATCATTCTGATGCTCGCTCTCGCAATTTCCTTCACGATCTGCATCGGCGGGAAGATGATCAACGCCGCGGCGCCCCCCGTTTTGCTCGGCGCGATGCTGGTGACCAGCCTGCTGGGCATGGCATACGGCATTGCCGCCAATCTGTCGCTCGCGGTCTTGGTGAGCTCTCTGTTCCTCGGCGGAAACAGCACATTTTCCACCGAAATGATTCATCTGATCCTTCCGGCGCTCGTCAGCGGTTTCATCGTCATCGCGATCATCCGGCAAAAGCCCAGCAGGCAGCAGGTGCTGATCGCCGGGGGTGTAGGCGCTGCCGTGAATACCCTGGTGATCCTTGCCGTCACGCTGATGACCAATACCTCCATTGCCGACGGCCTTGCAAACGCCATTTGGAGCGCAGCCGCCGCCCTGGTCGCCTCGCTTTTGTGCATCGGCCTTGGACTGATCTTTGAAACGGCGTTCCGCCTTGCCACCCCGGGTAAACTTCTGGAGCTTTCCAACCCCAACCACCCGCTGCTGCGCAGACTGCAGCTGGAAGCCCCGGGCACTTACCACCATTCCATCATCGTTGCCAATCTTGCCGAAAGCGCGGCGGAGGCCATCGGGGCCAATCCGCTGCTTGCCCGCGTGGGTTCCTACTTTCACGATATCGGGAAAATGAAGCGGCCCGTATACTTCAAGGAAAACCAGCTCGGCGAGGACCCGCATCAAATGACTAACCCGTTCGTATCGGCCGCTATCCTGATCGCGCATACGACGGACGGGCTGGCGCTTGCGCAGAATTATCGGCTTCCGCAGGAAATACAGGACATCATCGTGGAACATCACGGCGATACGCCCGTCATCTTTTTCTACCAGAAAGCGCTGGAGGAATCCGACGATCAGCTTGTGGATATGGACGACTTCCGTTACGACGGCCGCCGGCCGCTTTCCAAGGAAAGCGCGATCATCATGCTTGCCGATACCGTGGAAGCAGCCGTTCGCTCCATGACCGACCCGACGCCCAAATCCATCCGCGCGAACATCGAGAAACTCGTCAGCCATAAGATTCAGGATGGGCAGCTCGCGCAGGCCCCGATTACGCTATCGGACATCGACAGAATTTCGGAAGCCTTCGTGAACGTGCTCAACGGCGTGTTTCACGAGCGGATCGAATACCCCGATCCGCCGATGAAACGCTCGCGCCTGCGCACCGCGCCCGACTCGGATCACAAGCTGACCGTAGCCCAGACGATTGCAAAAGGAGCAAAGCAAACCGCGCCCCAAAAGAAGCCGGCGGCGAAACGCAAGGCGGCGGCAAGCAAAACAAGCCATGAAACTGATCTGGACGGAAAACAGTAGCATTCCCGCGGCGCCCGCGGCTTTGGTAGCGGATTGCTGCGCGGCCACGGAG
>JAEWTC010000161.1 GCA_023459675.1 Bacillota bacterium
GTTCCTCCAGAACCCCGGCAGGAAGGTAGCCGTTTTCGCACATGAACGCCATCCAGGAAAACAGCGTTGCGCTTTTCCGAAGCGTCGAATCCCAGTCAAGCAAAGCGTACATAACGTCCCCCAAAAGTAAAAATATTAACACTATATGTTCTCTTGTTACCATTTTCTATTATATGCGTACTCTCCGCGGAAACACAATGTATAATTTCTCCATATTTTGAATTCGTTTTATCATCACTTTAACCATTTTCAGCCATACTGGACGCCGTTGAAATGGGAATTTTCTACCATTCCCATACTGCGGCCATGATTAAGCAAGGCAACGGTGCTGCGGGATGCCGATAGTATGAAAATGTATGGAAATCAAGCCTTTTACGCATGAACGCAAAACTGTTCCCGCAGCGGTTGAATCCCGCTTGCATCTTGTAAAAGGCTATGCTATGATAGCGCTGTCGAAGCGAAATGTTATGATTTTCACATCCTTGTTCTGTTTCTCTATCCCGGGGACACGTCAGGAGGCCGGTTCCTGCAGAAACCCGGAAGGATCCCGGCATCCATTGGCTCCATCATCAGCCCGGTTTGGAGAGTATACCCAGTATCGGGGTTCTGTTGCGCAAGGCAGGCACGGCGGGAAATCCGCTGACGGCGCGCCCAGGCGATACGCGCCCCGGCAGGCGCGCCCAGGCAGGCGCGTACCGATCGCAGCCGCGTGATCGGCCGGGTTCCGGCGTTGGCAAGGCGTTTCGGTTTCTCGATGCGGCGCGAGGCGGCAGGCCCGCGGAGGAACCGCCGGGCTGACCGCGGCGCCATCATACATCGCGCAGCGCCGGTATACCCGATAGAACAAAGCGGTCAAAGGAGGACATCGGTCATGGAATGGTGGGAAGCCGCATTGCGCTTGCTGCTCGCATTGGTCTTAAGCAGCATTGTGGGAATTGAAAGGGAGCGGAAAAACAAACCGGCGGGAATCCGGACGCACATTCTGGTATGCGTCGGCGCTACGATCATCGCCATTGTGGAACAGCTGATCATCGCGGATTCGCTTGCGAGAATGGCGGTCACGGGCAACGCAAGCATCACCTTCAACATCGGAAGGCTGACGGCGCAGGTCATCAGCGGGATCGGCTTCATGGGCGCGGGCACGATTTTCATCACCAAAAAGAAGGTGGAAGGGCTCACCACCGCCGCGTCGCTTTGGAACATGGCGTGCCTGGGCATCGCCATCGGGATGGGCTATTACGTGATCGCCATTTTAAGCTGCATCATCGTGGTGGTGGTGCTGTCCCTCCTGCACCGCGTAATCCGCGTCAACACCATCAAGTACATGGAAGTGAAGTATACGCACCGGCAGAAAACGCTCGCTTTCATCAACAGCTACTTTGAAGCCAACAATATCCAGATCACCGATATTGATTTCAACGTTGACAACGAAACGGAGGGCAAGGTGTTTACCAACATTTATACGATGAACCTGCACGGAAAGATCAACTATGTGGATATCATCAACACTCTCTCCGAGGATTCCAACATTCTCAGTATCCGCACGCGGAATATTTAACCCGCCGCGGGACGCCGCCGGAAAAAGCGGCGCGGATATCCAAATACCAGCCGAAAGAAGAGTTTGCGATGCTTGCTGTCAGGATGTACAAGCCCAAGGACCTCCGCGTGGAGGACGTCCCCATTCCTTCCCCGGGAGAGGGAGAAGCGCTGCTCAGGATCCTCGCCGTGGGGATTTGCGGTTCGGATATTCCGCGCGTCAACACCTATGGCGCGTATCATTATCCGCTGACCATCGGGCACGAATTTTCCGCGTGCATTGAGGCGCTGGGCGCGAATACGGCGGGTTTCCACACCGGTCAGCGCGTTACGGTAGCGCCAATGCTCCCCTGCGGAACCTGTAGGGCGTGCCGGGAGGGGCAATATTCCATGTGCGACCATTACGATTACTTCGGTTCCCGGCGGGACGGCGCGATGGCGGAATACCTGGCGTCGCCCGTCGCCAACCTGCTGCCACTCCCCGACCGGGTGAACGACCAGGCGGGCGCGATGGTCGATCCCTGCGCCAATGCGGTTCACGCCCTGACGCAGGCCGGTTTTCAAAGCGGGGACAGCGTATGCGTGTACGGCGCGGGCCCGATCGGCCTGTTTGCGGTGCAATGCGCGAAGGCTATGAGGGCAAGCAAAGTGATTGCGGTTGATATTGACGAAAGAAAGCTGGCGGTTGCCAAGGCGTGCGGCGCGGACGCGGTGATCGACGGGCGCGTGGAAACCGCCGCGGCGGCGGTGCGGGAGCTTTTGGACGGCGGCGCGAACGTTGTGCTGGACGTGGCGGGCACGCCCGTTTCGCAGCTCAACTGCATACACTCCGCCGCCAAGGGCGGGCGGGTTGTGTTCGTTGGGATTTCCCACCGGGGCTTGGAGCTGGACGCCAAAACCGTGGACGCCGTCATGCGCAGGCAGCTGCGCGTCACCGGCTCCTGGAACTCCTTTACCGCGCCGTTCCCAGGCGCGGACTGGACGACGTCCATCCGGCTGATGGACGCGGGGCAAATCGACGCCGGGCCGATTGTTTCCCACGTGCTGCCGCTGCGCGAGGCGCCGGACATATTCCGCCAAATTGACGAGAAAACCCTGTTTTTCAATAAGGTGCTGTTCCTGCCGCAACAGAAGGCATAACCGGGAAAGCCAAAAGAGTCCGCATCTCGCGAAGCCGCGATGCGGACTCTTTCGGCAGGGCCATAGCGCATTCGAAAGCCTTTGGATATGGCGGCGGAGCGCTGCGCAGCGCGGTTGCCGCGCGTGGGAGCCGGCGGGAGAGCAGCCCGCCTTCCGCTTACAGCAGCTCCTCGCGGGGAACGCCGTCGGCCTGGGGCATCGCAAAGCCCAGCATTTTGGCCAGCGTGGGCGCCTGGTCGATAATACGCCCGTTGGCCAGCACCAGCCGCTTTTTCGCGTAGGGGTCGCGGATGAAAAACGCAGGCTGAACGCCCTTCCAGGGTTCGTGGCCGTGCGTGGAAACCGCGTACCGGTAATCCTTGCCGCCGCTCTCCACGCGCAGCGGCGCATTGTAATCCGCCGAAAAGGCGGCGGCGCCATTGGATTCGATCACGTAGGCAAAGCCGCCGTCCAGATGGTATTTCTCCTTTACCTCGGCGTGGGTAAAGATCGTTTCGATATCCAGCTCCCGTTTGTTGTCCGCAAGCAACTGCAGGGTTTGCCGGGCAACGGCGGGATCGTTATCTTTGACGTAAATATGGCCGGAAAGCGCGCAGGAGTGCAGGTACGCCTTCCAGTCCGTCATACGGCCGGCTTCGTCGGTGGTAATCAGGCCGTGATCCTTGAAAAACCGGTTGACCGAAACCACGCGGCGGATATCCATATGCCCGTGATCCGCCGTAACGTTCACGATGGTCGTATCCCAAAGGTTCTGGCGCTTCAGCGCGTCGATCATCTGGCCGATCACGCCGTCCAGAAATTCATAGGTTTTAAGAATATGCTCACCGAACACCCCGTGATGGTGCCGGATGGTATCGATGGAAATCAAGTGGGTATACATCACCTCGGGCCGGTAGGTATCGATCATATAGGCGCAAGCGTTTCCGCACAGCTGATCGCTGCCGTAAACGGTATCCATGGTAAACGTATCCTTGATGTAAGGGTACAGCTCTTCGAACAGGCCGGGGGTGGAACGCTCGCGCACCTGCTGCTGCTCCCGGTCATACGGCGTATGATACGCCTTCCGGTACAAAATCCAGTCCAGCGGCGCGCCCTGCGAAAGCGGCCAGTAAATACACGCCACGCTGTAGCCGTGCTGCTTTGCCAGCGTCTGGATCATGGGTACCTTCACGTCGGAGGCTTTGTCAAACCACTCGGGTTTCAAATTGCCGGGCTGGAAATACTCGTTGCCGTTCACCCCGTGGGTGCCGGGATAACAGCCGGTGGCGATGGCGGTATGGATGGAGTGGGTAAAGGTCGGGTAGGTGGCCTCGTTGCGCAAAATGACGGAGGCGTCGTCCAGAAGCATTTTGAAATGCGGAAGCTTTTGCAGGATGCTCAGGTCTTCCGTGACCATGGAATCGATGGAGATGACAAGAAGGCGCTTTTTGCTCATAAGCGGGTCCTTTCTTTCCTGCGCATTACAACGAGCGGAGGAGGCGCAACCAGGAAGCACGGGCTTTCCTGATTGCGCCTCGGAATTCACCGTTTACTTGCTTGCGATCAAGGTTTTCACGGAATCGGACACGGTTTGCGTCGCCATCGCGGGCGTATAGGCGCGGTCTTCCACGCAGCGCTGCATCTCATCCATCATAAACTCGGACGCGATTTCGGTCCACTGCGGGATGGTGGGCTGGTTGGTGGCGTATTCCATCTGCGCAAGGGCGGTGGAACCGGCCGGATAGGTCGTCAGGAATTCCTTGTATACGTCGGTCTGGGAGGCCGCTTCGCTGATGGGCACATAACCGGTGTTGGCGGCCCAAAAGCCAGCGGTTTCGGGGCTGATCATGTAGTTGAGGAAGCTCATGATGCCGGCGATTTTCTCCTCGTGTCCGGCAAGAACCGCGATGTTCGCGCCGCCGGTTACCACGCCGAACTTTTCATTGGCGGGCAGGAAAGCCGTGCCGACTTCAAAATCGCAGGTCTTCATCAGGGTGCGCAGGTCGCCAGACGAGGTCATGATCATGGTGGTGATGCCCGCAGCCAGGTCGGAACGGGCCGCTTCCCACGCGTTGTACTCGGCTCCCGGAGGGGTCTTCATGGAGCCGTCGTCCACCATGGTGCGCAGCATATCCAGCGCCGCCCAGCCGGTCTCGTTATTGAAGCCGATATCGGTGTTGTTTTCGTTCATCAGCGAGCCGCCGGACTGAACGATGAACGCTTCCCAGAACCAGGAGTCCACGGGCACTTCAAAGCCCCATACTTCGCCCGGTTTGGAAACTGCCAGTGCCGTTTCGTGCAGTTCGTCCCAAGTTGTAGGCGCTTTCAGGCCAAGCCCGTCAAACAAGGTCTTGTTGTAGTAGAACATGGGCGTGGAGCGGTTGAAGGGCACCGCGTACAGGCCCTGGCCCCAGTCGCAGTCGGCCATAAAGCCGTCGAAGAGGGAATCGACGTCCAGGCCGTATTGGGCGGCTTCGTCGCTCAGCTCTTCAAAAATGCCGTATTCTGCGAACATGCATACGCGGGAGCACTCGCACTGCACCACGTCGGGTTCTTCGCCCGCGACGACGGCCGTTTGCAGCTTGGCGGCGATATCATAATAGCTGCCCTGATACTGCGCGACAACGTTCCAATCGTTTTGGGATGCGTTAAAGTTGTTGATAATGGTGTCGAGAGTTTCGCCCAAATTGCCGGAAAGCGCCGTCCAGAAGACGATTTCCGTCGGCTCCGCGGACGCCGTGCCGATCATGAGGACGGACAGCAGCATCGTGAGAGCCAGTAAGCTCGCCAGAAATTTTTTCATGGTTTAGTCACTCCTTCAAGTTTATTGTTTCTCTATTTTCAGAGCTATGGCCTACCGGATAACGGCAATATCCGGCTACCTGTGCTCTCAAAACCCAGTTACTTGATCCCGGAATACACAAACGCGCTGCGGATTTGCTTGCTTGCCAGCAGATACGCCAGCAGTATGGGGCCGATCAGGAAGAGGTTGGCGGCCATCAGCATGTTCCAGAGCACGGCGCCGTCCACGGTTTTCATGGACGCCACGGCGATAGTCAGCGGACGGTAGGTATCGTTCGTGGTCATGATCAGCGGCCAGAAATAGCTGTTCCACATGGAGATGAAGCTCAGCAGGCCGATGGCGAACAGCGCGGTTTTCGCCATGGGGATCATGATGGAAACGATGATTTTAAACTCCCCGGCGTCATCCATGCGCGCCGCTTCGATGATCTCCTCAGGTATTTGCATGAAGTACTGCCGCAGCAGGAAGATGCCAAACGCGTTGCCCACGAACGGCAGGATCTGCGGCCAGTAGGAGCTTAGCAGCTTGGCCTTGGAGAACATCAGGTACACGGGCACGAAGGTGATTTGCTGGGGGATCATAAACCCGAGCAGCACGACGCCAAACAGGATGGTTTTCCCCGCGAACTTGACGCGGGCAAAGCTGTACGCCGCGGGGATAATCACCAGATACTGCGCCAGCAGCACCGAAAAGCTGACCACGAGCGTGTTTTTGAGAAAGTGGAACACGTCGATGGTTTGAGCGCATTGCCGGAAGCCGTCCATCGTCCATACGGAGGGAAGAAAGGACGGCGGATACGTAACGGTTTCCTTATAGGGCTTAAACGCCGTCAGCACCACCCACAGGAAGGGATAGGCAAGGATAAACAGGATCAGCAGCTTGAACAGGAGGCTGATTGCGTACTTCAGGCCGCGGATAAAGTAGGTGGACGTCATATCGCGGTATTCTTGCATTCTTTCACCCCCTTAGCGGTAGTGCACGCGTTTCCCGAGAAACACGAAGTAGACAATCGTGAGGATGACCACAAACGCCAGCAGCACCACGCCCTCGGCGGAGGCAAGGCCAAGCCGGAGGTATTTGAAGGCGTCGGAGTAGATCTGGAACACCAGCGTGTTCGTTGCGTTTACAGGGCCGCCCATCGTCATCAGGTTGACGGTTTCAAACACCTGAAAGGAGCCGATGGTGCACACGATGGTGGAAAAGAACAGCGTGGGAGAGATCATCGGCAGGGTGATGCGGAAGAACACCCTGTATTTAGGTACGTCGTCAATCGAGGCGGCTTCGTAAATTTCCCTGGGCACGCCCTGCAGCGCAGCCATGGTGAGCAGCGTGTAATAGCCAAGCCCCTTCCAGATCATCATCAGCACCAGTGAAAACAGCGCGGTTTTCGAGCTTGCCAAAAACGGGCAGTTCGGCAACCCCAGCTGGGTAAGCACGTAGTTGATCGCGCCGATCTTGGGGTCAAACAGCCACAGGAAGATGGTGGAAACCGAGACCAGCGATATGATGTGCGGCGTGAAAATGGCGGCAAGGGTGATGCTGTTGAGCCGCTTTTGCAGTTTTCCGTTCAGCCATACGGCCATCAGTGTGGACAGCACCATCAGCGCGATGACCAAGCCCACGGAGTAAATAACGGTATTCCATACGGTTTGCGAAAAATCCATGCTGTTCCAAAGCGTTTGAAAGTTGTCCAGCCACACGAAGTTGCGCTTTTTGCTCAGCAGGCTTCCGTCGTAAAGGCTGGAGTTGACGAGCCAGAAAATCGGGTAGATGGTAAAGACGCACAGCAATGCAATCGCGGGGGATATAAGCAAATACCCTTTGAGATGCGACATCAGGCCCGCCCATCGAAATTTGCTTTTTACCGGTATCGCCTTCGCGTCCATTCAGCCGTCCTCCTGTTCACTGTTTGAGAAGCATCTTGAGGATCGTATCGGAGAAATCCCGCCGTTTGCCGTCGTTTGCGAACAGGAAAAGGGCTTGCACGGGAACGTAGAACGTGCATTGGGTTTGATCGGTATCGAACTCCGTATGCACCATCATCATCCCGTTAGGGGTTTCCACCGAATAATTGATCGTCGCGCCCAGATGCTCCTTGGTGATCACCTTGCCGCGGAGGGTCAGGTGTTTGACGTTTTCCGGTTTCTCGAACAGCACCTTTTCCGGCCGGAAGCCTACGCTGGCATCCTCCAGCATGTTCTCAAACACGTTCATCGGCGGCGTGCCGATAAACCTTGCCGTGAACACGTTCTGCGGATCATGGTAGATGGCTTTGGGGGAGGAATGCTGCATGATGACGCCCTGGTTCATCAGCACGATGCTGTCGCCCATCGACATGGCTTCCACCTGGTCGTGCGTAACGTACACGAAGGTCGTCTGCAGGCGCTTGTGAAGCTCGATGAGCTCGATCCGCATGGAGGCGCGCAGCTCGGCGTCCAGGTTGGAAAGGGGTTCGTCCATCAGGAACGCCTTCGGCTTTTTCACCATCGCCCGCGCCAGCGCCACACGCTGCCGCTGCCCGCCGGACAGATTGCCGGGTTTCCGCTCCATATAGGGCGACAGGCCGACGATATCGCACACCTCATCGATCAGCGAATCGCGCTTATTCTTGGAGATACCCTTGTTCTTCAGCCCGAACTCGATGTTGCCGCGGACGCTCATGTTGGGGTACAGGGCGTAGTTTTGGAACACCATTGCCAGATCGCGCTTCCCGGGAGGGATATTGGCAACGTTTTTCCCGTCGATGAGAATCTCACCGGCCGTCGGCTTTTCCAATCCCGCGATAATCCGCAGCGTTGTGGATTTCCCGCAGCCGGACGGGCCGACAAGAACGGTGAAGGAATTGTCGCTGATTTCCAGATTGAGGTCCGGAATCACGGTATCCTTTCCAAAATCCTTGCGCAGCCCAATGAGCTTGATGGAACTCATGCCAATTTCTCCTCGCTTTGTAAGATGTGGGTTATACCCTGTCCTGATAAACCGGCGGCACCTTCACGCCGGGCTTTGCAAACCACTTGGGCGCGTCGATGGCGCTTACGAGCGCGATATCGGCATAAGGGCTGAAGCTGCCGGTGCGCACGATGTACTTGGCGGACTGCGGCAGGGTGCGCATAAACTCGTCATAGGGGATCGTTTCAATGGAACAGCGCGTGCACAGCCGTTCCACCGCCCGGTATACGTCCGGATTATAAACGGGCAGATCCTCCGTTACGATGACCCGCTCATAGCAGAAATCCTCCACAAGAAGCTCCAGCACCTGTTCCACCGTAGGCACGTCCTGCTCCAGCGCCAAATCGATGCGCTGCGCTTCGCTGGGGATTTTCATGCCCGCGTCGCAAACGATGATGATCTCTCCGTGGCCCATATCCGCGATGGCAGTGTTCAGCTTCTTGTTCAAGATCCGTCCCAGTTTCATAGTGCGATGCTCCCTTGTTATTTAATCTGCCGCCGGTACAGCGCGTCGATCTCGCGGCGCATGGGCATGGAAGGGGCGGTTCCCGGCGCGGTGACGCTCAGCGCGGCCGTACAGTTTCCAAAGCGGGCGGCGTCAAACAAATCCCGGCGCTCGGAAAGCGCCGTAACCAGCCCGCCGTTGAACGCGTCGCCCGCGCCCGTGGTATCCACAACGCTGACGGCGATCGCCGGGATCATCTCGTCGCGCGTGCCGTCGTTTACGTAAACGCCTTTTCCCCCCATGGTAATGATGACCTGCTTGACGCCCTTTTGGAAAAGCACGCGGGCCGCCGCGGCGGCGTCCTGCCGGGTTTCGATTTCGACGCCGGTCAGCGTCGCGGCTTCGGTTTCGTTGGGCGTAATGATATCCACCATCGAAAGCAGCTCGTCGTCCAGCGCCCGGGCGGGCGCCGGGTTCAATATGACGGTGGTTCCGCTTGCGTGCGCCGTGCGGATGACCATCGCCAGCGCGTCCAGGTTGATCTCCAGCTGGACGAGCAGCAGATCCGCGTTTTGTATCAGCGCTTCGTTTTTCCGCACGTCCGCCGGGGTGATGTTCCCGCAGGGGCCGATGGTGACCAGGATCATGTTCTGGCCGTTCTGCTCGTCCACCAAAATCAGCGCGGTGCCGGTTTCCATGGTATCGTCGGTCAGCAGATAATCGCTGCGCATGCCCTCCGCGCGGTAAAAATCCCTTGCAACCTCGCCGAATACGTCCTTGCCGAGCTTCGTTACCAGTACGATATCGCCCCCGGCGCGGTGCGCCGCCACCGCCTGGTTGCTGCCCTTTCCCCCGGGCCCCATTTTGAAGGAAGTACCAAGCACGGTTTCGCCCGGCACGGGCAGCTTTTGACAGTGCCCGGTCAAATCTACCACAAAGCTGCCAAAGACTACGATTTTGCATTCCTGCCGCATTGACATGATCCTTCCGCGATACGGCCGCGCATACGGGAGATCCGATCTTCGTACGCGCGGGTTGAAGAGATCTCCTGGGATGCATTCAACGAGGGAAAAACGCTGATAGAATCCATGGAGCGGTACAAGGAGCGGACAGGGCATTACCCGGAGCGGGGCCTGGTGGACAGGATTTACCGAACCCGGGAAAATCTGTCCTGGTGCAAGGAGCGTGGGATCCGGCTGAATGGTCCGAAGCTGGGCCGTCCGCCCAGGGACAAGGAGGCATACCTGGAATCCCTGGAGCTGGAACGGGTGGAATCGGGGGAACGCAATGAGATTGAAGGATGTATCGGTGTATGCAAGCGCCGGTATGGCTTGGATTTGGTGTTGATGCGCCTAAAGCATACCAGCGAGGTGGACATCCATGTGTCCATCCTGACGCGGAACCTGTTCAAGAGGCTAAAGTCTCTTTTTTGTCTTGTTTTGGATTGGTTCAGGAGGAGTGGATGGGGCCGAAAAACGGAGGACAGCGTGTTGCTTGATTGCTTGGCAGCGTAAAGGGCTGTTATTCAGGGGACACTATTTATACTTATAAAGTGTACTCCCTTGCAGTATGTAATCGATGGGACAATCATTGGTTCTTCTGTGTAATTTTTTATTCACGAGAGCTTGTCGATTGTAGATGTCAACTGATAACCTTTGATAAAATGGATGTAAGAAGGCGCTC
>JAEWTC010000162.1 GCA_023459675.1 Bacillota bacterium
AGGGACAGATGAAACATACGCTCGCCGTTGTATTGGCACTGCTGCTGGGGCTTTGCGCGCCTGCATCGGCCATGGAGGATACCGACGTATCGCTCTGGAACCAAAGCGCCGGCACCGCGATTACCGATGCGGACGCCATTCTGGCCGCGCTCACCGCGCGGGACTGGGAAAGCGCGCCTTATATCCTGCGCTTCCTGGCGGATGGAACGATTGAAGAATTGAACGGCGCCGCGCCGCCGTTTACCACCTTTCGCATTGCCGACGGGCTGATCCTGCTGCGCGCCGACGCCGCGGCGGAGCAGACGGCCGCTTTGTATGCGCTCAACGGGGGAATCGAGCTGGTGTTTGATCCGCAGACGAGCGAGATGACCTCTCTCCAGCTGCTGCCCATTCCCACGCCCTCGCCTTCGCCAACGCCGATCGCCACCGTGCCGGTGTTCGACGTGGCAACGCCCACGCCGATGCCCGTCAGCTTTGAGGACGCGGCCATTCTCACCATTCTCACCCAGGGGCTGTGGAAACCGCTCGGCTCCGACGGCTCCATCTATTACCAGTTCCTGCCCGACGGCAGAATGCTGACCATTCAGGTGTCTTCGTATACGGTGCAGGACGGCAAGCTGCAAAACGCCGGGCTGAACGGCCAGGTGCTGTTGGGCGGCAATACCGCGTTCACCCTCCAGCAGGGGGACGGATCCAAGAAGGGCTATGTGCTCAACCGCAATTCCAACGCCGTGCAGGCGGAGGAGTTCATCACGCCCACGCCGTCGCCCACGCCCACACCCACGCCAACGCCGACGCCTACCCCCACGCCAACGCCCACCCCAACCCCCACGCCCACGCCCACGCCGGAACCCACGCCCACGCTTTCCCCCTATGAGGTGGCGGTGATGACCGCGCCTTCGCTCGCCCCGCAAACCCAGGCGACCTTTGCCAAGCGGCGTTCGCTGAACGTGTACTCCGCCCCCAGCGATACCTCCTACCACAGCTCCGGCGCGCAGGTGACCACCAACGATACCGTGATCATTTACGGCGTCACGGGCGATTGGGTACTGGTGTCCTACCCGATCGGCTACAATAACGTGAAGGGCAGGGTGGGATACATCCCCAACACCACGCTGCGCGAGGCCGATCAGGTGCTGCGGCTCAACTTCACGGCCATTCCCATTGTGCTTGCGAAAAACGCCTCCGCGACCGACGATCCCAACTACGGCGCGGCCGAGCTGTTCAAGCTCCAAAAGGGCGATACGGTTACGCTGCTTGCGTTCATGGGCGATGATTGGGCGTACGTGGAAACCACCTACATGGGCAAGCAATGCCGCGCGTTCATCCCCCGCGAGGCGCTTGCGGACTGACGCATTTCATGGTATCAGCACACGAAAAGCCCCGGCAAACGCCGGGGCTTTTTGCATCCGCCAAAAGAGTTCGGCTTACTGCAGCATTTTGAGGATCTGATCCTTACTGCGCGCGCCGACTGCCTGCTGGGCAACCTGCCCGTCCTTCAACACGATGAGCGTGGGGATACTCATCACGCCGTACTTGGCGGCAAGCTCGGGGGAACGGTCCACGTCCACCTTCCCAACCTTAAACGCGCCGCCCTCCTGCGCAATCTGATCGACGATCGGGCTCACCATTCTGCAGGGGCCGCACCAATCCGCGTAAAAATCGATCAACACCGGCACCTTGCTTTGCAGAGCTTCCGCGTCGAAATTATCTCTCGTAAACTTGATCACTGCCATACTGTCAACTCCTTTCAATGGCTCTGCTCTTAATGTACCCGTTCTTTCACAGTTGAAACAATGCGGCCGCGGCAGGCCACGCCGGTTGAAATATCCGTGCGGGCCTTATATAATAAAAGCGGCCACGCATCATTTGTCGTTCAGGGAGGGTTGCCCTTGCCCAGACAATATCCGCCCCCCGGCCCCCCGCCGCGGGAGGGTTACCGCCCGGCCCGCCGCCCGCGCCGCCGCGGCCGTTTTTTCCGCGGATACCTGATGCTGGTCGGCGCGCTGACCACCGCAGCGGCGCTGGTGCTGCTGCTGGTGCGCCTGTTTGTGGAAATTGAGAAATGGACCGCCGGTTAACGGAGGAGTATTCGTTTTGAGGAAAATTACAAAAACCATCGCAACGCTTTTTGTGTGCGCCGTCTTGATCGCCGGCGGCGCGGTGTTCGGTCCCAGGCTGTACGGGCTGCTGTTTGGGGGAGCCAACGCGCGCTGGGTCAGCGAACGCTTTTCGGAGCAGCTTGAAAAGAAACGGGAGCTCATCGTGCTGGAGAAAACGATCACCGGGCAGGAAACCGTGTCCACGGACGCGTGGCTGATCGGCACGGTGCAGCGGGTAACGGTTCCCTACACGTTTACGGCGAGCTTTACCGTGAACATGCGGCAGGCCGCCGTACGCTTCGACGGAGAAACCCAAACGATACAGGTCACCCTTCCCGCCCCGCAGATCAGCCATTGGAAGCTGACGGTTGACGAGGAAACGGTGGAAGTGTCCGATCTTTTATACCCGCTCACCCCCGGGCGCTATGCCGAGATCAAGCAGGAAATGGAACAAAAGCTTGCCGACGAGGTGACGGCGGACGCGGAGCTTCGGGAAACGGCCTGGGCCGCCGCCGTGAGCGAGACGCAGGCGATGTACCGGGAGCTG
>JAEWTC010000163.1 GCA_023459675.1 Bacillota bacterium
TTCCTGCTCTTCCTCGCCGCCATCATTCAGGCCGTCGATAATTATCAGGATCTGCTGCGCGTGTCCATCGCCTTCGCGGGCAACGATCACCGCCTGGGCGCCAACGAAGCGCCGCCCGCCATCATCAGCATGTTCCTGGGCGACGAGTTGACCGCGGTCATCGAAAGCATCGTCAGCGAAAGCACCTACGCCAACCACAAACGCGAAAGAATGCTGCTGGGCGTGGATGTGCTCCCCGCCTTCTCCAAGGACAATACCGACCGCAACCGCACCTCGCCGTTTGCGTTCACCGGCAATAAGTTCGAATTCCGCAGCCTCGGTTCCTCGCAGTCCATCTCCGGGCCGAATACGAACCTGACCACCGCCATCGCCGAAAGCCTCTGCCAGTACGCCGACGAACTGGAGAAGGCCGCCGACTTCACCGCGGCGCTCAACGCCCTCATCCGCAAGGTGCTCAAGGAGCACAAGCGCATCATCTTCAACGGCAACAACTACGATCCCGCGTGGGTTGTGGATGCCGAGAAGCGCGGCCTGCTGAACCTGAAGTCCACCGTGGAAGCCGCCCCCTACTATATCGCCAAGAAGAACGTCGAGCTTCTCAAAAAGCACGGCATCTTCTCCGATACGGAAGTGCACAGCCGCTATGAGATCCGGCTGGAGAAGTACATCAAGGTCATCAACATCGAAGCGATGTGCATGTCCAGCATGGCCCACACCATGATCCTGCCCGCGGCGATTGCCTTCAGCAAGGAAGTGGCCCTCACCGTAAGCGCCAAGAAGAGTGTGGCGGCGGACCTCTCCGTGGACGCGGAAACCGCCCTGCTCAAGAAGCTCAGCGACGGCGTTGCCGCGCTGACCAAGGCAACCGATACGCTGGATCAGGCCATCGAAGGCCAGAACGGAACGCACGACGTTCTCAAGCACGCCGTGTACTCCCACAGCGTGATCGTAGCCGCGATGACAGACGTCCGCAAGTTTGCGGACAGCCTGGAACTGATCGTGGCCAAACAGTACTGGCCGATGCCCACCTACCAGGACATCCTGTTCTACTAAACCTGCCGCGGCAAAGAAGCCGAAGTGCACGCCTAAGAACCCCCGTTCCCGATAAAAAACAAGCCATTCATGCGATCGGCAAGCGTTTGCCACCGCAGCGATCATCGCTCAATGACGAGCGCATGAATGGCTTGCTTTTTTATATCGTAAATTGAGGAGGAAAGACAATGCATTTGCTCGCAACCCTGGCTACGGACGTAGCAACGGAAGTAGCCTCCGTCGACTTGCCTTCCATGGTATCGTCGATCGACACCGTGTGGACGCTCGTGGCTACCGCGCTGGTATTCTTCATGCAGGCAGGCTTCGCCATGGTGGAAACCGGCTTTACCCGCGCTAAAAACGCCGGCAACATCATCATGAAGAACCTTCTGGACTTTGCCATCGGCTCCGTCGTGTTCTGGGTGATCGGTTTCTCGCTGATGTTTGGCGAATCCTATCACGGCATCGTCGGCACCATCCGCTTCCTCATCTCGGGCGATATGTTCCATCCCGAGAACATCAGCCAATTCACGTTCGTAATGTTCCAGTGCGTCTTCGCCGCAACCGCGGCCACCATCGTGAGCGGCGCCATGGCGGAGAGAACCAAATTCATCAGCTATTGTATCTACTCCGCCGTTATATCAGCCTTTATCTATCCGATCAGCGGTCACTGGATCTGGGGCGGCGGCTGGCTTTCGCAGCTGGGCTTCCGTGATTTCGCCGGTTCCACCGCGGTTCACCTGGTCGGCGGCGTGGCGGCTTTCGTCGGCGCGGCGATGCTGGGGCCTCGCATCGGCAAGTACGGCAAGGATGGAAAACCCAAGGCGATTCCCGGTCACAGCCTTACGCTGGGCGCGCTGGGCGTGTTCATCCTGTGGTTCGGCTGGTTCGGGTTCAACCCCGGTTCCACCCTGTCGGCCTCGGGCGATAACGTATTTGCGATCGGCAACATCTTCATGACCACCAACCTTGCCGCGGCTACCTCCACGGTGACGACGCTGATCATCACCTGGTTCCGCTACAAGAAGCCGGACGTTTCCATGACGCTCAACGGCTCGCTCGCCGGCCTTGTGGCCATCACCGCAGGCTGCGCGTACGTCGATCCGGTCGGCGCGTTCTTCATCGGCGTCATCGCCGGGTTTGCGGTTGTGTTCGGCATCGAGCTGCTTGAAAAAGTTCTAAAGATTGACGATCCGGTTGGCGCGGTCGGCGTACACGCCGTCAACGGCGCGCTGGGCACACTCCTCGTCGGTTTCTTCGCACTGGACGGCGGCGTGTTCTACGGCGGCGGCTGGCACCTTCTGGGCGTACAGGCGATCGGCGTTTTATCTGTTACCGCATGGGTCGCCGTGACCATCTTCATCGTATTCACCATCCTGAAAGCTACCATTGGTCTGCGCGTTTCAGCCACCGAGGAAATCCGCGGTCTGGACGTGGAAGAGCACGGCCTCATCAGCAGCTATGCGGACTTTATGCCTATGCTGAGCCAGGGTGAAATCCCGCTGGGCGATGAAATAGCCCTGCCGCAGGAAGCCGCTCCGGTTGAGAAGGCCATCCCCGTGGTTGTTTCCAAGGTCAAGACGAGCGTTTCCGTTGCCGATGGCAAGAAGATGTCCAACGTCGTGATCATTACCAAACAGTCCAAGTTCGAGGCGCTGAAGGCCGCCATGGACGGGATCGGCGTTACCGGCATGACGGTGACCCAGGTGCTCGGCTGCGGCATGCAGAAGGGCCGCCCGGAATACTACCGCGGCGTGGAAATGGAAACCAACCTCCTGCCCAAGATTCAGGTGGAGATCGTTGTCTGCAAGATCCCCGTCCGCACCGTGATCGAGACCGTCAAGAACACGCTCTATACCGGCCACATCGGCGATGGCAAGATCTTCGTGTACGACGTGGAGAACGTCATCAAAGTGCGCACCGGCGAAGAAGGCTACGACGCGCTGCAGGACGTGGAATAACCGGGCAAAACACTGCATGGAACAACATAAAAGAAGGAGCCGCAAGGCTCCTTCTTTTCGCATGGGTGAACGTGATCGGTACTGTATACGCCTGCAATCGGCGGAAACAGGGAAACGGACATTGCAGCGAACCGCGCGCCCGCGTCCCTCGGCCGATTCTGCGCTTACCATACAACGCACATGGACCGCGGACGCGCCGCTTCTGCGGAAAACCCGTTGCGCGGAGCGCTTACTGCACGCCGCGCACCTTCCGCAACAGGGTTACCACCTCGTCCTGCTTGAGCACCCTGCCGTAGGAAACCACTTTACCGTCCACCACCAGCGCGGGGGTGGACATCACCCCGTAGGCCGCAATCTGCGCGAAATCCGTCACATGCTCGATGGTCGCGTCCATGCCAAGCTGCTGGAGCGCGGCTTTCGCAGCTGCTTCCAGCGCGTTGCACTTGGCGCAGCCGCTGCCAAGCACTTTCACAGCCGCGCCTTCCCGCTGCGCGGTTTTGGCGTCCTCCATGCCCTTTGCGTCGCAGCAGCCGCCGCTGCAGCAGCAGGGTTTGCTATCCTTGGGTTCCTTTTTTCCGAACAATGCCATGTTGATACCCTCCTTCAGTGATTGAGAAATTGCGTGTCTGCGTAACCGATACCGGCGCCCGACGACGGCCGGAATAAAGCTTTACCGGGTTTGGCTGAGCTCGTAAATCTCCGCCTGCTGCTGTTTGTTCAGTGATTTCTCCGTCACTCTGGCAATCGCGAAGATGCCGATAACGCTCAGCAGCAGCCGCACCAGCATAAACGGCAGCCCGAGGCTGGCCGCCTCAAACGTAAGCATGGGGATTTTCGCCGTAGACCACGCGCCGATGAAAATGAACACGTTCGTCAGACTGCTTCCCTTTTTCAGCATTACGCCCGCCACCGGAAAGGCCGCGTACAGCGGCCCCGCCGCCGCCGAGCCCAGCAGGAAGGAAATCAGCACGCCCTTGAAGCCGGAACCCTTGCCGGTGAACTTCATCATGGTTGCCCGGTCCACCCAAACGTCCAGCAGCCCCAGCAATACGAAAATCGGTGGGATCACCGCCAGCATTTCCACAAGGTTCCGCGCGGTCAGTTCCGCCGATTTCTTCCCGATTTCCGGCAGCGCCAGGCCGATGGCAAGGTTTGCCAGCAGCAGCAGCAAAAAGAACCGGTAACGCTTCACGAAGCCTTTCATTTACAGCACCACCCCCATCACGATGGCGACGACAATGGAAAACGCATAGGCGGACACGTTTCGCACAAGCGTTGCGCGCTTGCCGAAGGTTTTGATTTCCATGGGGATCGTGACGACCCCCACCATCATCAGCGTGGATACGAACGCCGCGATCTGCATATACCCGGCTCCGTTTTTCAAAAGCGCGGCCGCCAGGGGAAAGGCCACAAAGCCCGGTATCAGGGTGATGGAGCCGACCAGGGAGGCGGCGAGCACCCCCAACATGCCGGAGTTGCTGCCCAGCAGCGCCGTGATGGTTTCGGGGCTGAGAATTGCCAGCGCAAGCCCGATGATCAGCAGAATGGATAGGAACTGCGGCAGGATGTTTTCAAACGCTTTCCATGCTTTCAGCAGCGCCCGCTTCGTTTTCCCGCGGTCCCGGATAAAGGAAAACGCGAGGGCTGTGATCGCCAGCACGTACAAAATATAGGTAAACAAAATTTCGCTCCTTGGTAAAATGGATCCGGGCGGTCGTTCGCCGCGCCGCCCGGCGGTGCTTATGCGGGAACGGAGGCTGGGAAGCGAATGCCGGTTCTTCCCGGCTCGGCGCCTTTCCCCGTTCTCCCGGAACGGCGCTTTTCACCGTATGGATTACTTCAGGCGCATACCCATCTGGCCTTGCGGCGTACGGCCGCCCGCTTCCGGCGCGAAAGGGCTTGTTTCCCGTGGCCGTTTGGAGCCCCTTCCGTCACAATCCGGTTAGCCTGCGCCTGCCAGGGTACAATTCGGCAGAACATACGCGTTCCCGACGTGCCCGTTTCGCTCGGGCGCGGCGGCTTTTGGTTCAGCACTTGAACAGCGACGTATCCTTGCATAAACCCGTTTCGGCTTGCAGCGTAACGTGGCTTATGCCGTAGCGCTCTTTGAGCAGACGCTCGATTTTCTGATAGATTTCGTCGGCTTCGCAGAGCTGGATGTTCTCCATTTCGACGTGCGCTTCGAAATAGATGGTGTTCTCGTTGCTCATCCAGGTATGCACGTGGTGCACGTTCTTCACCTTGTCGATGGCTTCGATGTCCTTTTGCAGGGCTTCATAATCCAGCGAGGCCGCGGACTGCATCAGAATGGCGACCGCTTTTCGCATCACATGCCAGGTTTCCTTCAAAATCCAAATCGAAATCAGGATCGTCACCAGCGGATCGATCCAGGGGATGCCAAACGCTTTGATGAGAATGCCGCCGATGACCACGCCCACGGACGATACCGTATCGCTGATCAGGTGCAGATAGCTG
>JAEWTC010000164.1 GCA_023459675.1 Bacillota bacterium
ACCCCATGTGTCACCCCGTAACGCTTCCTCAGACCCTCGCGCAATCAATCCGTTTGTATTTAAGAACTTGATTGGGGTTGTGCTATGCATTACATCGTCATGGACCTGGAGTGGAATCAGCCCGTCAGCTTTCATTCCTCGGCCTACAAGCAAATCGGCGAACAGCTGCTGTTCGAAATTATCCAGATCGGCGCGGTGAAGCTGAACCAGCAATTTGAGATCGTCGGCGAGATCAATTTGATGATCGCCCCGACCTACTATAAACGCCTCCACCCCTACGTGCGGCGCATGACGCACTTAAGCCCGGAGGATTTGGACAACGCCCCCGCCTTTGCGGAGGCCATGGAAAGCTTCCGCGCGTTCTGCGGTGCGGACGCGGCGCTGCTCACCTGGGGCGCGGACGACGTAAGCGTGCTGCGCCAGAACGCGGATTGCTTCGCCGTTACGGGGGAGCTTCCCAAAACCTACAACATCCAGCGGTATTTCGCCGAGGTGTACAAGCTGGGCAACAGCCAGAAGGCGCTCAAAAGCGCCATGGAGCAGCTGGGCATCGAAGAGGAGCCGGAGCGCACCTTCCACCACGCGCTGCACGACGCGTATTACACCGCGAAGGTGCTGCAAAAGCTGCCCGAGCCCGAGCAGGTAGTCCGCTTTGAGCAACAGGCGCGAAAGCTTTCCCACACGGCAAGCCGCCGCAATTTCCGCATCACGCACACGGTGCCAACCGTTGCCGCGGGCCTGCAGCACAAGGACGTTTTACAGCCCGTCTGCCCCGCCTGCAACCAGCCTGCGGTGCTGATTACGGAGCTTACGCCCCAGGCGCCGGGCCGCTACATCGCGCTTTGCAAATGCAAGCAGCACGGCCATCTGCTGATGAATATCCGCTTTACGCAGCTAAACCCCACGCAGAAGGGCATGAACCTTTCCGTAACCCCCGCCAACCGGCAGACGCGCGCCTATGCGCACACCAAGGTATTGCAGTACCAGTATCGGCGCAAGAACGGCTTTGCCTTCCCCGACCCCGAAGATCTGAGCCAGACTTCCTGTAACATGCCTTTCGACGACAACTGAAGGGAGTGTTGGGATGAACGCCGCGGATAAGACGTTCGAAATCACCCTGAACTGCAAAACGGAAACGTTTGCCCAGGGCGCTACTCCGCTGGACGCCATCCGGCGACTGGCGCCGCGGATGGAGCCCTGCGCGCTGGCCGTGATGCGGGGCGGCGAAAGCCTGCCGCTGAACATGCCGCTTACGCAAGACTGCCGGCTGAAGGTGCTCACCTACCGCAATGAAGAAGGCCGCCGGGTGTATGAACGGTCGCTTCGGTTTATCCTGCTGCTGGCCATGCGGCGCCTGTTCCCAGGTAAGCACGTGCGGATTTTGAACTCCGTGGGCTACGGCGTGTATCTGCGCTTGCTGGATGAGGAGCTGGACCACACCATGGTGCGCGCGCTGGAAGCGGAAATGCAGAAAATCGTGCGCGAGGATATTCCCTTCGTGCGCGAGGTGTGGACGACCAAGCAGGCCATCGAGCATTTCAGCGGCGACCCGGACAAGGCGGCGATCCTCCACTACCGTCCGTCGCCCACCATTCCCATGTACCGGCTAGGGGACATGTACGAGTATTTCTACGGCATCATGGTGCCGTCCACAAGATATATCGGCGTGTTCGCGCTGCGGCCGCATTTCCCGGGGCTGGTGGTGCGCATGCCCGCGCCGGCCGATCCCGCCGTGCCCGCGCCCTACCTGCCGCGCCGCAAGCACCTGCGCACCTTTGCGCAGTCGCAGGAGTGGAGCCGCATTCTGGGCGTTACCAACGTGCCGGACGTCAACCACATGATTGAGCAGGGGCGCATGCGGGAGTTCATCCGTATCAACGAAGCGCTGCAGGACAAATCCATCGCCGCCATCGCGGACCAGATTGTTACGGCAGGCGCGCAGATCGTGCTGATCTTCGGGCCTTCGTCCAGCGGAAAAACCACGTTCGCCCGCAGGCTTTCCGTGCATTTGCAGGTGCTGGGCAAGCGCCCCGAAACGGTGTCGCTGGACAATTTCTACCTGCCCAAAGCCAAGGCCCCCGTCGGGCCGGACGGCAAACCCGACCTGGAACACATCCACGCGCTGGACATTCCCCTGCTGCGGGAGTCGATCGAACAGCTGCTGTCCGGGCGGGAAACGCTGCTGCCGCTGTTTGATTTTCAAAGCGGCCTGCGCACCCTGCACAGCACTCCCGTAACGCTTCTCGACCGCGGACCGCTGATTTTGGAGGGCATTCACGCCCTCAACGATCAGGTGACGGCGGAGCTGCCCGAACAGCTGGTGTTCGGCGTGTATGTGTCCGCCCTGCACTGCGTGAATTTGGACAACCATAACCGCATCCGCACCACGGACGTGCGCCTGCTGCGCCGCATCGTGCGCGACGCGGCAACCCGCGGCATGGGCGCGGCGGGCACCATCGGCATGTGGTCCAGCGTGCGGGCGGGCGAAGAGAAGTGGATTTTCCCCAACCAGGAGAAAGCGGACGCGATGTTCAACACCTCGCTCCAATACGAATTGCCGGTGCTCAAAACCTTCGGCTGGGATCTGTTATCCGCCATCCCCGATAACTCTCCCGCCTACTTAACGGCGCACCGCATCCTCAAATTTTTACAGTATTTCCTGCCCGTCTCCGCGGACGTCATCCACGAAATTCCGCCCCAGAGCATCCTGCGGGAGTTCATCGGCGGCGGCACGTTTTAGGGAAGGAAGGTATTCCACATGAAACTCCGTGCAATCACCTTACTGACCGCGGCAGCCGTTGCGCTGTGCGGCGGCGCCGCCGCGCAGGGCGAATGGGTTCCCACAGACGTCGTTTCGCCCTATACCGTTACGCCGGACTGGAACGAACCGGCATCCAACCTCCTCCAAATGGCGCGGCCGGACGGGCTGATCTATTTGGAGGATATCGACGAACCGCTGCGCGCGTTCCTTACGCAGCGGGCCCGCTGTATTTTCGATACCCTCCGCCCGTCGCAGCTGATGCAGCGGCTGTCGTGGGTAACGGAGGTCGATCTGCGCGAGTTCCCCGGCACGCTGACCGACGCGCGCTGGTTTTGGATGTTTCAGAACCTCGCGCGCATCGCGCTGAACGACGCGACGCTTTCCGACCTGACCGTGATCGCGGAATTTACGGGGCTTACGGAGCTTACGCTTATGAACTGCGGGGCGTTTGACCTGAGCCCGCTCAAAAACTGCAAGAAACTCGCCGCGCTTACCCTCGGCTGGGACGACGAGTATACGGGCGCGGACACGGCGTTTGATTTGACGCCGCTTGCGGATTTGCAAAAGCTCGAGACCCTTGCGCTGTACGGAACGGGGATCGTATCCCTGGCGCCGCTCGCCCCCATGGCCAAGCGAATCCGCACGCTGACGCTTTCCGATACGGCGATCGACGATTTTTCGCTCCTTGCCAAATGCAAGAAGATGAACACCCTGACGCTGGATCTGTTGCACTCCGATACCGCGGCCGCGGCCCTTTCCGCGTGCGGGGATTCGGTCAAAACGCTGTCGCTGGAGCGCTTGATCGTAAACGCCGCTTTGCAGGAAGCTGTGCAGCGCTTCAAGAAGCTGACGGACCTAACGCTTTCCGACTGCGACGTTGCCGATGCCAGGTTCTACGAAACCCTGCCCAAATCGGCGCGGCTGCAGATGAACGCCGTCACATTGCCCGGCGGCGACAGCATCGGCCTGGTGACGTCGGATAAGAATGCGTTGACGCTGCGCGGCGTGCCCGAAGCCGCGGCCATCTACTTGCTGGACACGCGGGGGACGATGCTCAAAACCCTTGTGATCGACATTGCGGAAATGACCGATGCGCTGAACGCCGAGCTGCGGGAGAAAACGTCGCTCAATACGCTGACCATCGGCCTGACCGCCGACGCGGACTTGAGCGGCGACGCGTGGGCGCGCATAACGGGCATCCGCGACCTGACCCTCGAATCCACAGGCCATACCCTTCTTTCCACCGATTTTTTAAGCCCGCTGGTGAACCTGCGCACGCTGACGCTATCCGGCCTGCGCGTGGATAACGCCGCGGGGTTTGCCGCGCTGCGGCTGGGCCAGCTGAACGCGTACGGCTGCAGGATTTCCGACTGGAGCTTTCTCTCCGCCCTGCAGGGGCTCAATACCGTGAAGATTTACGCCTGCGGCCTGACCGACGATGCCCTGCCCGCGCTGGCAGGCCTCCGCGCGCTGACCGACCTGCGCCTAAACGGCAACGCGATCACCAACCTGACGGCGCTCGCCGCGTCGGTCACCATTCAGCGGCTGGATATTCTGGAAAACCCCATTGCGGAGTATACGCCCCTGCTTTCCATGCCCACGCTGCGCACGCTGTATTCCAGCCAAAGCGGCGTAATCAGCGGCGGAGCCGTGATGACGCGTTCCGTTTACGTGGACGACGTGGATTACCGGGCGATTGAAGCCGCGGCATTCGGAGATCAGGCGGAGAACTAACCAAGAAAACGCTTTGCGCGGAAACGGAGAGCATACGATGGAGAACGGATTGAAAATCAAGGTCTACGCCCTGACGCTGGACTGTGTGGACGCCAAAGCGCTGGGCAGGTTCTACGCGGCGCTGCTGAACTGGGAAATGGGCGCTTACGAAGAGGAATACGCGTGGGTGTACAAGCCGGGCACGCGGCAGGGGGAAATGCCCTGCGTAATGATGCAGCAAAACCCGGAGTATGTGCCGCCCGTCTGGCCGGAAGAGCCGGGCGCCCAGCAGCAGATGGCGCATCTGGACGTTGCCGTAACCGATTTGGAGGCCGCCGTGCGCCATGCCGTAGCGTGCGGGGCCGCGGTATCCAAGTCCCAGTTTTCCAAGGATTGGACCGTGATGATTGACCCGGCCGGCCATCCCTTCTGCCTGTGCCGCATGCCGCACGTGTTTGCCGAAGGGGAATGATCTCCCGTTTGGGAGCGCCAGCGGCCCTGGGTTCGGCCTTGCGCAACGCGCGGCATGCGCCGGTTGGCCGCGGCGAACGCGCGTTTCCGTCGTTTTCCGCCCGTTGCGCAACCGCTCAGCGCCAGGAACCGCTTCTTTGCGACCCCCACGTTTTTTCCGTTGACATCCAGCCGTTTCCGGTGTAGGATTTGGATAATATTGGCTGTCCGCACTCATCGGCTGCGGGTTCGCCAGGCAAAAATGAAAGGGGTTCCACATGAAAAAACTAACCGCAACCCTGTTGGCCCTGATCCTGATGATCAGCATTGCCGTTCCCGCCCTTGGCGAATCGACCAACGGCACGTACGACAGCACAAAGCAGTTTATCGCTGCCCTTGAAAGCGAAGACATCAGCTATGACTACCGCGGCGTGGACAGCCACGATTACGACGTCGTAACCGTAGATCTCGAGGGCGACAACATCACCGTTTCCCTTTACTTCTACTTCAACAGCGACGGCGAAGACGTTGCCATCCGCGTTTGGGACCTCATCACCTATGACGAATCGATGGACGACGCCGTGGTGCGCGCCGCCAACACCCTGAACCAGAACTACCGTTTCGCCTACTTCTACGGGGACACCGATTTCACCGTGACCGGCTCTATGGACGTGATCTTCCATGCCGGCGACGACATCGGCGCGATCTGCTACGACGCCATGATGTTTGTGGCGGACGTCTGCGACAAAGCGTATCCCGACCTCCTGCCCTACTCCAACAAGTAAAACCCGCGCAAGCAGCGGCAAAACAAA
>JAEWTC010000165.1 GCA_023459675.1 Bacillota bacterium
TTTCATGGGTTCATTCTCCTTTCGGTTGTAGCGTTGAAAACAGCTCTACGCTCATTGTAGTGCATGAGGCGGCCGTAAATCAAGCCTTTTCATAGGAAGCATACCCGCGGCACAGCCGTTTGAAGCGCGGGAATGCAAAAAGAACCGGCTTGCGCCGGTTCTTTTTAAGGTTCATTGCCGGTTGCTGTCAATTATTTACGGCGTAAGCAGCATCGCCAGGCTCACAATCTGCGTAAACTCCGCGCGGGTGCCGAAGGGATCGTCCCCGCGGCTTTGCAGGGCGCGTTCCAGAAGGCTTTGCAGATCGGCATTGGCCTTATAGGCCGAGTTTTTCATCAGCAGGCCGAACTCCGCAACCGCGGAGGCGAAGGACAGGGTTTCGCTCATCGGGCCGAAGGCCGCGGGGAGCGTCGCCGCGCTGCCGGTTTCCACGATCTCGCCCGTGTCGGGCAGCTGATAGCGCACGGCAACGTAGAAGGCCTCGTCCGACTGGTTCAGGGTCGTATCCTGATAGCGGGACACGGCGGTGGGCTGGGTTTCGCCGCCCGCGGCGGGGATGATTTCATAAAGCGCGATCATCTGCCGCCCCGCGCCCATTTCGCCCGCGTCCCTGGTATCGTCCTGAAAATCCTCGGTGTTCAACAGCCGGTTTTCGTAGCCGATCAGCCGGTAGCCAGCCACCTGAACAGGGTTGAACTCCACCTGCAGCTTCACGTCCTTGGCCACGGTGAAGATCGTGCCGGTCATATCGTCCACAAACACTTTTTTCGCCTCTTTGAGGGTGTCGATATAGGCGTAGTTGCCGTTGCCCATATCGGCCAGGGTTTCCATTTCGTAGTCCTTCAAGTTGCCCATGCCAAACCCAAGCACGCTTAAGTAGATGCCCGTGCCGCGCTTGCCCTCGATCAAAGCCTGCAATTCCGACGCGCTTTGCACGCCCACGTTGAAATCCCCGTCCGTCAGCAATATCACGCGGTTGTTGCCGCCATCAATGAAGGCTTCCTCCGCCAGGGCATACGCGGCCTCGATGCCGCCCGCGCCGTTGGTGGAGCCGCCCGCGTACATGCTGTCGATGGCGGCTTCGATGGCGGTTTTATTCTTGGCGGAGGTGGGCGCAAGCAGCGTGCCCACGCTGCCCGCGTAGGTGACGATGGCGACGGTATCCCGTTCGTCCAGCCGGGTGAGCAAAAGCTTCAGCGCCTTGCGCGCCAGCGGCAGGCGGTTTTCCTGCTCCATGGAGCCGGAAACGTCCACAAGGAACACCAGGTTGCTGCCCGGCAAATCGGCCTTCTCCGGCGCGTAGCTGGAAAGCGCCACCATCGCCAGCAGATGATCCGGGTTCCAGGGGCATACGTTCAGCTCGGTCGTCACGGCAATCGGCTGATCCGCCGTGGCTTTGGGCAGCGCGTAATCGAAATAGTTAAACATTTCCTCGATGCGCACCGCGCCGACGTCCGGGTAGCTTCCGTTCAGCAGAAAGCGGCGGATATTTGCGTAGGACGCGGTATCCACATCCAGGGCGAAGGTGGAAAACGGGCTGTCCATGGGGTTTTGGAACCGGTTTTCCTCGCTGGCACCGTAAGATTCGTCGTTCAGTCCGTTATAGTTCACGGTCTGCGTATTCGCCACCAGATACACGCCGCCGTCCTCCATGCTCATGGGCGCTGCGCCGGACGCGGTGGTTTTGCCGTAGGTTGCCGAGGTTTGCAGCATTTCGGCGCGCTCCAATTCCAGCCGGTCCACAACGTAGCCCGCGAAGGCGGCGATCATGGCCTGCGCGTCGGCCTGGGTCAGGAAACCGTCCGGCGCATACGCAACGCCGGGGAGCAGGTCGTGCTCGATGGCGAAGGCAAGGTTTTCCGCCGGGGCGCCGCCGGAAAAGCCGACGGCTTCGCACAGCGCGGCCAGCGCGCGCGCGCAGGAAATGGGATCGTCGGTCGAAAGGGTAACGGCGGCATAGGCCGGGAACGCGGTTTGCACCAGCGCGGCGAACGCGCGCTCCCCCATGGGGCCGTTCTCCGCCTCCTGCCCCAAAGCCGGGGCAAGCAGGGAGCAGAGCAGGCACACGGCCAGCAACAGGCTCAGATTGCGTTTATGGTTCATGTTTCATTCTCCTTTCCGGTGTGCGGCGAGCCGCGGAGGGGTTGGCATTCGTTTGCCATCTGCCCGTTAGACGCGCGGAATTTGGAAAAGTTCCGTCGGAGGGTTTTTACGGCGATCCGGCGCGGAGCGCGGTTTGCAGGGTGCGCAAAGCCGCGGGGCATGGTACAATGAAAACAGCGGATTCCGATGATACAAGGAGACGTTTCAATGTTTGTTTCCATTCTGCAAATGGCGCTGCCGGTGCTTTTGACCTTCGGGCTTGGCATGCTGTGCAGGCGCAAGAACGTGTTCGGCCCGGAGGGGCTCCGGGGGCTCAAGGCGGTGGTGGGCAATGTGACGCTGCCCGCGGTGCTGTTTTACGCGTTTTTCACAGCCGAGTACTCGGGGCGGATCGCGCTTACGTTCCTCGTGGTGTTTTTCTCCTGCGTTCTGGGGCTTGCGGCGGGCTTCGCCCTGCGGCGCTTTGCGAAGCCCTACGGCAAGTTTCTGCCGTTTCTTTTGACTAATTTCGAGGGCGGAATGCTGGGCTACGCGCTGTTTGCGCTGTTGTACCCCGGGCAGACGCGGATATTCGCGATGGTGGACATCGGGCAGACGTTTTGCGCGTTCACCGTGTTTCTGGCCACGCTCAAGGCTGTGGGCGGCCAAACCGTGCGCGCGAGGGAAATTGCCCGCAATATGCTCAACAACGCGGTGTTCGTTTGCATACTGCTTGGCGCAGTGCTGGGCATGCTGGGCGCTGGCCGGTGGGTGCTTTCCTCCGCCGCCGGACCGGTGGTGACCGCCGTGGTGCAGTTCATCGCCGCGCCCACCAGCGCGCTGATTTTGCTGATCGTGGGCTACGAGCTGCAGTTCAGCAAAGCCATGCTCGCGCCGGTGCTGAAAACGGCGGGGCTGCGGCTTCTTACGATGGGCGCGCTGCTGGCGGCGGGGTCGTTATTGATTTTTTCCATCATTCCGTTCGATAAACCGCTGTTTGCCGCCATGCTGTTGGCCTACAGCCTGCCCGCGCCGTTCATCATCCCCATTTACGCGAACGCCGAAGGGCATGAAACCTATATTTCCACCGCGCTTTCCGTGCAGACGCTGATATCCATCACGCTGTTCATCGGCATTGCGGCGTGGACGCTTGCCTAACGTATGCGGCAGGCGGGGCAAACGGTGCTGACCATCGCAGGGATTGCGGTGGAGGTGCAGCGCAGGAAGATCAAGCACCTGCACCTGTACGTAAAACCGCCGCACGGCCGCGCTTTGGCAACCGCGCCGCTGCGCATGACCGACGCGGATATCGCCGCGTTTTTGGAAACCAAAGCCGATTGGCTTACAAAGCACGTTGCCAAGTTTGAAAACCGCCCCGCGCCCGCGCCCGTGGAATATATGGACGGCGAAACGCTGTGGGTGTGGGGCGTGCCCTACGCCCTGCGAACCGCGCCCGGCAGCCGGTATGCGCTGGCGCTTTCCGGCGGTGCGGAGATTTCCGGCGGCCGGGCGCTGCCCGGCGGCGCGGTGAGTTTCGGCGGCGCGGAGATTACCGGTAGTACGGCGATTTCCGGCGGCACGGCGCTGTCCGGCGGTACGGCGCTGTCCGGCGGTACGGCGCTTTCCGGCGGCACGGTGAATTTCGGCGGCACGGCGCTGTTCACCGTGCGCCCCGGCAGCACCAGGGAGCAGCGGGAGAAATTCGTGCGCGCGTGGTATCGCGGGCTGTTATCGGCGGAAATCGCCCGCCGCCTGCCCGCGTGGGAGCTTACCACCGGCCTCAGCGCCGCCGCGTGGCAGACCCGGGACATGAAAACCCGCTGGGGCACCTGCAACACGAAAACCAAAAAGCTCTGGTTCAGCGTGCAGCTTGCCCAAAAACCCCCCGCCTGCCTGGACTATGTGCTTTTACACGAGCTCCTGCACCTGATCGAGCGCGGCCACAACGCGCGCTTTTACGGCTTGCTGGACCGTTTTGTGACGGGATGGAGGGAGATACGGGCGGGGTTGAACAATATGAGATAAGACGCATTACGGGTTTATTTACAGTGCAACTAGTAACTATTTAACTATCTATCACACAAACATATTGCCTGCATTATTTTGAATATGATTATACCTCCTTAGCCATCATCTTATAGTGATCTATTTGGTTCATTTTTTCGAAAATCAGCCGAAATACCCTTACATATTTCTCAACGCTTTCATTCTCATATTGCATTACATAATCATCAGTAATGAAATGTGACCCATCATTAATACAAGAAATAAGTGCTCGACATATTAGCTTATCTTCACCATCGAACTCATTTATACATTTCTCATAATCAAGCCCACCTATAACATTGAAGTAGTATTCAAGTATTCGACGCAATGTGTTAAAAATCGTAATTCTTTTTGAGTTGTTTATGTCATTGAGCTCCATCCAAAGTAACTCATACGTTGTCTGTATTGGATTTTTTTCTTGATAGCACAAAACTTTCGAGATATTACCAACCTTTTTTACTATCCAAAAAGCCACTTCATTCTTTTTCCAATTGTCACGACTACCAAGAAACGATATCTCTTTGTGAAAATACACGTTGTGAGTTAACAAAAATAGCTGTTTAATGCCATTTCTATCCTTCCTACAATCATCAATTATCTGCTTTGTCAATGTGCTTACGATGAACATCACATTACTATCTAGGCTAGATATAGGATCATCAATGACTACTACTTTCGGTTGTACTACTCCGGTTTTCTCATGGCTCCCATAAACAAGATGATAAAAGTACAAAAAAGATATAAAGTTGTACTCACCTTCACTCAAGGTTCTATTAACGCATTTTCCATCATCACGGATGATTCTATATGTTCCCCTTTTGTCAGCGTTTTCAATAATCCTAAACCCTTCAAAACCAAAACGCAAAAGAATACTATTTATTGCTTCTGCAGTAGGTTTAACACTGGTCAAAGTAGATTCTCTTTCACGAATTGATTGCTCATATATTTTTCTCTGGCCACAACATTCTTCTATTTGCTCGTCAAGCTTCTTAATGCCTACAGAACTGTCTCTCATCTTAGTATTGTACACAGACATTGAATTAGCCAGCTTATCGATAACAACACCCCAAACAGCAGTAATGCATTCTCTTTGTTTATCTATTTGGTGTAATGCAAAATCATTACTTTCCATAATTATCTTATTGAGTTCTTCAATGATTTCGTTGATCCGAACCAGAGCTGATGTAAGTGAGGGCAACTTAACCCCAACTGAAGGCAAAGCGATTTTACCTTTGATTGCTTCAATATTCTTACTGATTAATAACGAAAGTGACGCTGTATCAGCTTTAAGTAGTTCATAATTTAAAAATGGTATAGGATTGTTAGCATATTCCTGAAGTTTAAGTAATATTCCAGAAAATTCATGTTTATAGTCATTCAGAAAATCATTCAACCGCTTCATGCTAGTATTGAATGAATCATCAAAAAACGATTGTATATCTGTGTACAGGTCCATTTTTAGCGGCTGGTTACAAAACGGACACTTCCCTTCAGCTTTCTCTGCATATATCAAACCAGCATTAATCCAGTCACTATTACCTAAATATTCTATGAACTTACCAATTGGTGTATCCGCACTTCCACATATTCTCTGTGTAAGTAATTCACATTGCTCATGCTCGGTTATTCTAGTAATGTCAATGGGTTGCAAAAGATTGTAGATCTCTCTCCTACTCCCAAAGGCAATCCGATACGATCGCGTCAACCATTCTATATCTACAACACTCTGTTTCTTATTTTTTGCTTCCTCAAAACACCTTGTTCTAAACTTTCTCTTCGAATTATTCAATCCCAAAAAAACTTCTGGGAAATCCGAATCAAAAAGTCCCTTGATCATCCAGCATTCGTTATCAATTGTTGAGTCGAGCAATTCTTGATCCCGCAATAGCTTATCTCTTGTTGTTGAATATCCATTAATATGTTGTGTGCACTCGTCAACATATCCGCGATGAGTAGCAATAAACTCTATCGATTCTTTACTATCATTACCGAGGGTAAATATCCCTCCAATTTCCGAGGGTTCACCAAAGTTTTTATCAACGAAATTTTTGTTATATACCAGCGTTTTTAATGGCACAGTGCCCCATATTATGCTAGTTTGTATCGGATCAGCAATTGTATTAGCAATTGTAGTTTTCCCGCTTCCATTGCTTCCAAAAATGAAATTGATTTTATTGGGGGCAATAATCGTTGGTTGCGTAAATGTTGCAATATCATTTAATGCAAGTTCTGATATCATTAATTTCCCTCCGACTCCAAAATTTCTTCAGCATCGATATAGACTATTTTTGTATAATAGTATATCGTAAGAAGCAAGCCCATGCAATAAGAACCTTCATTACGTAAAAAATCGAGTATCACAATAAGTTTTGGTGTTGATAAACGTCATCTTCACCCCCTTGACTCTCACGTAACGTCATCCTTTATACTGAACGCGCAGGGGAGGGGTTGCGGATGAACATACACGAGGTGGTAAAGCTATCGGGGGTGAGCGTGCGCACGCTGCACCATTACGATACGCTGGGGCTGCTGCGGCCGGGGCGCAACCCGGACAACGGATACCGGGAATATACCGATGGGGATATGGATTTGCTGCAGCAGATCCTGTTTTTCCGGGAATGCGGGTTTCCCCTGGCAAAGATCGCAAAGCTGCTCAAAAGCCCGGCGTATGACCGCGAAACGGCCTACGAGCTGCAAAAAAACACGCTGCTCCATGAGAAACAGCGCATCGAGAACATGCTGTTCACGCTAGAGCGCACCATGCAGGCACGCAAAGGAGAGATTGTAATGACACAAAAGGAAAAGTTCGCGGGGTTTGATTTCAAGGAAAACCCCTACGAGGAAGAGGCCCGCGCCCGCTGGGGCGACCCGGCCGTAAACCGTTCCAACGCCCATCTGAAGGGGCTGGGGCCGCAGGGCCAACAGGCGCTGGGCGACCGCATGAACGCGCTGTTTTCAAAGCTTTCGGCGGTGCGCGGCGAAGCCCCGGAATCCCCTGCGGCGCAGGCCGCGATGGAGGAGATGTTCCGGTTCTTCAACGAAAGCTTCGGCGTTACCTACACGCCGGAAGCCTTCGCCGCCCTGGGGCAGATGTACGTGGACGACGAGCGCTTCACCAAGAATATCGACCAGTTCGGCGAAGGGCTGTCCCAGTTTCTGGCGGCGGCGATGGCCGAATACGCAAGCCGCAGGCAGGCAACGTAAGCGGCGGAGCAAGGAAAACGGGGAGTTTCGCGCGTGCGCGAAGCTCCCTTTGCATCTCCCGGGCACACCGCGCGGCACGCAATGGCTGCATAACGCCGGGCAAACTCTTTGCCGCCCGGCAGGATATCCCGCACCCGTATGGAAATAATCGGAATAGAAACACGCGTCCCGCCCCCGGCGGGCGCCCGCACACAAGGAAGGCGCACGGCCCCGGCAAACGCACGCGCCCCCGGAAGGCACGCAGCCCGCGCATCCGGCGCGCGCTCCCGGAAAGCGCACTCCCCCCGCGCTCGGCGCAATGCCCGTACAGCTGCACCGCACCCCCGGCAAACGCGCCGCGCCCAAACAAACCATCATCACCGGAGGACAACGCACATGATCAACGTAGCCATCATCGGCACCGGCGGCATCTGCCCGGCGCACATCGAAGGGTACCTCGCCTTCCCCGAGCGCTGTACAGTTGTCGCGCTGGTGGATATTTACCCGGAAAAGGCGGAGCTGGTGAAGCAGCGCTTCGGCCTGACCGCGGCCGTTTACGATACCCACGAAGCGCTGTTTGCGCGCGGAGATATTCAGCTGGTCAGCCTCTGCACGCCGCCGTTTACGCACGCGCAGCTTGCCATCGGCTGCATGGAGCACGGCATGGACGTGCTTTGTGAAAAGCCCATGGCCGCGTCGCTGGAAGAGTGCGACCAAATGCTTGCCGCGCGCAACAAAACGGGGCGGCGGCTTTCCATCATCTCGCAAAACCGCTTCCGCAACCCGGTTTGGAAGCTGAAGCAGATGCTCTTCTCCGGCGCCGCGGGCCGCGTGCTGCACGCCCAGGTGGACAGCTTCTGGTGGCGCGGCCACAGCTATTACGATTTATGGTGGCGCGGCACCTGGGAGAAGGAAGGCGGCGGCTGCACGCTGAACCACGCCGTACACCATATCGATATGCTCAACTGGCTCATGGGGCCGCCCGCGGAGATCACGGCGGCGCTTGCGAACCTCAACCACGACAACTCCGAGGTGGAGGATTTTTCCGTGGTGATCGGCAGGCACGAAGGCGGTTCCCTGTCCACGCTCACGAGCTCCCTGGTGCACCACGGCGAGGAGCAGCAGCTTTGCTTCCAGTGCGAGCGCGCCAAGCTCAGCGCGCCCTGGCGACCGCAGGCCATGGAAGCGATGCCCAACGGCTTTTGCAGGCAAAGTCCGGACAAGCTGGCTGAAATCGAGGCGCAATATGAGGCGCTTGCGGACTTGCCTTGCGAGGGCCATACCGCCCAGATTGACAACGTGCTGGGCGCGATCGAGCGCGGAACAAACGATTATCTGGTGCAGGGCGAGGACGGTCGCAGGACGATCGATTACATAACGGCGGTGTACAAGGCCGGGTTCAGCGGGCGGAGCGTGCGCCTGCCGCTGCAGCCGGACGATCCCTTTTACACGGTATCGGGCATCCGGCAGAACGTGCGCCATTTCTATGAGAAAACCGCTTCCGTTGCGAACTTCGAACCCGCCGAGATCTCCATGGGCAACGATTACAAGAAGTACAATTACAGGGATAAGTAGCGAAAATCAACGCCCCGTGTCTGCAAGGACGCGGGGCGCTATCGTTCGATGGCAGGCTATGGGAGGCTTCTCCTGCGCTATTTACGGTTCGCCGTACAGCAGGGTGAACGTCTCGTAATGGTCGTCCGTAAAATAGATCAGCCCGTCGTTGGAAAACACCAGGCGCTGCGCGCCGCGGCTTTGCGCGCCTAACGTGTTGATGTCGCACTCCGTGTACCGCCTGCCCTCGGCCGTGGGCAGCAGGCCTTCAAAGTTGCCAAACCGATCCCCGCCGATGCACTTGCCCGGCGCAACGGCTTCCAGGCCGCCGCCCTCCCAGCCCAGCGCCCGCGCCTGCGCCTTGGTGATGAAGTTCTCCGGCAGGCATCCGTAACTATGAACATACAGGGCCACGTCCGCCTTCGTGGTATAGGTGCCGTTCCGGTCCGGCCCTGCATTCGCGGGGGTTTCAGTCAAAGGCGCGCAGGCCGACAGCAGCAGCAGCGCCGCCGCAAGCAGCGCAAGCACAGCGTAAAGGGCGGTTCTCCGTTTCATCGCAATCGCTCCGTCCGTATCCAATATCCGCAGTGTACCATACCCGGCGGGAAAACGAAACAGGGCATAAAACACGGCGTTGCAATACGCGCAAAAGATGTTATACTGTGCTCAGATATGCTATAACGCACAGAAAGGGTGATCGTATGTTGATCCAGCCGGAGATGATCGGCAACCGCCTCAAGGCACTGCGCGCGCAGCGGAACCTGACCCTGGACGACGTCGCAAAGCTCACGGACGTAAGCAAGCCCATGCTCGGGCAGATTGAGCGGGGGCAGTCCGCGCCTACCATCACCACGCTTTCCAAAATCGCCACGGGGCTGAGAATCCCCATTTCCTCGTTTCTGCGCGAGGAGGAGGCGGAATTTACGGTGGCCGACGTGCAGATGGACAGCCTCCTGGAAGAGGAAAACGGCCGGATGCGCGTGAGCGCCCTGTTTCCGTACGACCCGCTGCGAAACACCGAGATTTTCTATATGGAGCTGGACGGCGGCTGCGCGCACGAAAGCGACAAGCACATGGAGGGCACGGAGGAATACCTGCTGATGCTGCACGGCAAGCTGGAGCTGACCATCGGCGGCAAAACCGTGACGCTGCACCGGCAGCAGGCTGTGCGCTTCCGCGCCGACCTGCCCCACGCCTACCGCAACCCCTTCCCCGAAAGCTGCAGCGCCTACAACATGATTTTCTACCCCGCGCATTGAGGAGTAACGCATGTTTGAGCTGATTCAAGCCGCCAAGGATACCTTCTACCTGCAAAGCCCCGCCAAAATCGGCATCTGGCGGCAGACTGAAACCGACGTGTACCTGATTGATTCCGGCAACGATAAGGATGCGGGCCGCAAGGTGCGCCAGATTTTGGAGCAGAACCGCTGGCGGCTGAAGGGCATCCTGAACACCCATTCCAACG
Source organism: Bacillota bacterium (assembly GCA_023459675.1). Classification (GTDB taxonomy): domain Bacteria; phylum Bacillota; class Clostridia; order Christensenellales; family Aristaeellaceae; genus CAXXOK01. The sequence goes on from JAEWTC010000165.1 coordinate 10,331, forward strand.
CCGATCACATCGGCGGCAACAGCTACCTGCAAGGCAAAACCGGCTGCCCGGCCTTCCTGCCGGACGCCGAGGCCGCGCTCACCCGCCACCCGCTGCTGGAGCCGACGATCCTGTTCGGCGCGTATCCGTTTCGCGACTTGCAGGGGAAGTTCCTGATGGCCGCGCCCAGCCCCGCGCGCGACCTGTGTGACCCGGCGTTCCCTAAGGAGATCGAAGTCATCCCCCTGCCGGGGCATTTCATCGACATGGTTGGCTACCGCACGCCGGACAACGCGGTGTTCCTGGCGGACTGCGTGGCAAGCGAGGCCACGATGGAGAAGTACGGCATTACCTTCCTGTTTGATATCGCGGGGCAGCTGAAAACGCTGGATTTCGTGGAGCAGATGGACGCGGCGGTGTTCATTCCCGCCCATGCCGAGGCGTGCGCCGATATCCGCCCGCTGGTACGCAAAAACCGCGGCAAAACCCTGGAGATTGCGGACAAATTACTCTCCCTGTGCCAGAACCCCGTCAGCTTTGAGGACGTTTTACAGCAGGTATTTTTCCATTATCAGCTCACCATGAACGCCATGCAGTACGCGCTGGTGGGCAGCACCGTGCGCTCCTACCTTTCCTGGCTTTTGGATACCGGGCGGCTGACCGTCGCCTACGACGATAACCGCATGCGCTGGCAGCGGGCGTAGAGAAACCCGCCGCAGGTTCCTCTGCGCGGCGGACGGAGTGTTGCATATGAAACAGCTCATCATCCTCGGCGGCACGATGGGGGTCGGCAAAACCGCCGCCTGCCGGCAGCTGCAGGCGCTGCTGCCGCGCAGCGTGTTTCTGGACGGCGACTGGTGCTGGGACATGCGCCCGTTTCAGGTGACGGAGGAAACCAGGCGGATGGTGATGGAAAGCATCTGCTTTCTGCTCAACAACTTCCTGCACTGCTCCGCGTATGATACCGTTTTGTTCTGCTGGGTGCTGCACAAGCCGGAAATCCTTGCGGAGCTGCTTCATAACCTGCACACGGAGGGCTGCGCGGTGCGGCCGTACTCGCTGGTTTGCACGGAAGAGGCCCTGCGCGCCCGCCTGCAAAAGGACGTGGAGCAGGGCGTCCGCGAGGCCGGTTGCATTCCCCGCAGCGTTTCGCGGCTGCCGCTGTACGCGCTCATGCCCACGCAGAAGGTGGACGTGACGAACCTCACCCCGGCGCAGGCCGCAGAATATATCGCGCGGGGCTTGATATAGCGGGGTGAACCGCGGAAAGCCGCTTGACAAGCGGCCGCGGAAGCCGTACGCTCAACCCGGCGGCACACACAAACAGCATTGTATGGGAGGGAACCCGTCCGGAAGGGGCCATGCGGCGCCGACCGGAAAGGAAAGAAGGAACGAACGCAGCCAAAGTAGCCGTCTGCCTGGGGCAGGCGCTGTTTGCGCGCGTTTGTTCTGTTTTTTCCACAGGGTATCCCTTTTTGTTTTGGCAGAGGGATGGCGGATTCCCTCTATTTGCGCTGTGCGCCGCCTACATTGAAAGGATGGATCAGACGATGCTTACAAACGATTTTCTCACTTCCCTGCAAACGCCCCCCGCGCCGTATGAAACGGGCGCGGAGTTTTGGAACGACCCGTGGATTGCCCGGCAGCTGCTGCAAACCCACTTGGACCCCGGTAACGACCTTGCCAGCTACAAGCCCGAAACCATGGCGGCCATCTGCGCGTATCTGCCACAGGCCATGGGGCTTGCAAGGGGCGCCGCCGTGATCGACCTTGGCTGCGGCCCCGGTTTGTACTGCGCGGCGCTTTGCGCGGCGGGGTACAAGATGACCGGCGTGGACCGATCCGAAAACAGCCTGCAATACGCCGCCCTGCACGCGCCCGCGGCGCGCTTCCTGCGGCAAAGCTACCTGGAACCGCTGGGCGCACAAGCGTATCACGCGGCGATCATGATCAGCCAGGATTACGGCGTGCTGCGGCCGGAGGCCAGAAAAACGCTGCTGCAGAATGTCCGCGCGGCGCTGTTGCCCGGCGGCCGCTTCGCCTTCGACGTGCCAACTCTGCGCGCGTACGAAGCCCGCGCCGCCGCCCCCGCCACCCGCTGGTACGCATCCCAAAGCGGCCTGTTCCGCCCCCACCCGCACCTGGTGCTGGAGCAGACCTTCGCCTGCCCGCAGCACCGCGCCCTGTGCGACGCTTACGCCGTGCTGGACACGGAATGTACCCTGTACCGCATGTGGCAGACCTTTTTCTCGCCGGATACCATCCGACACGAGCTGGAGGAAAACGGCTTCCGCGTGACGGAGCTCCTTTCGGACCTCGCCGGAACGCCGTACGCGGACGAAAGCACGGGGATCGGCGTGCTCTGCCAAAAGGCGTAAGCCAAAGCGCCGCCCGCCGCGAAAGCGGCGGGCAGCTGCGTTTGGCTGACCGCATTCATCTGTTGCGCAGCAAACAACATCCGTATATACTTTGAGCAGCGGTCCAAAAGAAGTAATCATGAACAGTATTGCATGGCAAAGGAGTGTTCGGTATGAAGAAATTCCTGATCGCATTGGAAATCGTAATCGCAGCGGTGCTGATTGTGCTGGACGTTCTCATTCCCACCGTTTTGGTGCTGCTCATCGCCGCCGTATCAATGACGGTTCGGAAAGAACCGATCCGCGCCCTTGGTTTTACCAGACCGGAAAAGCCCCTGCGCATGATCGGGATCACGGCGCTCTCCGTGCTGTTGTGGACGGGGCTGCAGATCGGGCTTTTCATGCCGGTCTTAAACCGCCTGTTCGGGCAGACCCAAACGCTGACCGCGTATGAAAACCTAAAAGGAAATTGGGGGCAATTGCTGCTTTACCTGCTCCTCACCTGGACGCTGGCGGCGTTTGGGGAGGAGACGGTCTACCGCGGCTACCTGCAAAACCGCGCCGCAAGCCTGTTTTAAAACCCAGCCGCCGGGCGCGTGGCCGCCGTTTTGCTGTCCTCTGTGCTGTTCGGGCTTGCGCACAGCGAGCAGGGGATCAACGGCGCGGTGATTACGTTTCTGGACGCGCTGTTTTTCTGCGCGCTGTTCTACGGCTTCAAGCGCAACCTGTGGGCGACGATCCTCGCCCACGGCCTGAGCAATACCCTAGGCCTTCTCTGGTTTTTCTGCATGGGCCCCGTCTACGGGCTGTGGTGAACCGATCCGCCCTTTCCCCCTGCCCATGCCCAAGGGAAAGCAGGGAACGGCCGTAAAAACATACCCCCAACCCCATGCCCTGCGCCAAGAAAATGAAGGCAAGCGATGGGAAACAAGCGCGCGCCGCGGCGAAGCTGATTTTCGTCAGGTTGCGGTGAGGGATTCTACTCTAACCCCTCATTTTTTCCTTTGCCATAAGCCAAGCAAATGAAGGCAAGCGATGGGAAACAAACGCACGCCGCAGCGAAGCTGATTTTCGTCAGGTTGCGTTTGCGAACCCTGAAGTCGTAGCAGAGCTACGTCGAAGGGAGCGCAGGCGCAAGATGGCGGAAAGGAGCCCGCCGCGGCGCGCGGGATTTTTCCGGAGCTTGCCTGAATGGCTTTCCTCAGTTACTTGAATTTTACCGCAGTCCCGTAGGCCATCACTTCCGCGGCGTTTTGCATTACGGAGGCGGACGCGTAGCGGATGTTGATGACCGCGTCCGCGCCCAGGGCTTCGGCTTCCTGCACCATGCGCTTGGTGGCGATGGCGCGGGCGTCGTTCATCATTTCGGTATAGGCGGTCAGCTCGCCGCCGACAAGGGTTTTGAACGCCTGGGTGATATCGCGGCCGATGTTGCGCGACTGGATGGTGGAGCCCTTCACCAGCGTAAGGGTTTCCAGGGTTTTGCCGGACACGAAATCAGTATTGACTAAGATCATCTTCTTCACCGCTCCTTATTTCCTTGATGCGCTGCAAAAGCACATAAATCATTACGCCCGCC
>JAEWTC010000166.1 GCA_023459675.1 Bacillota bacterium
CAGGTGCCCTGCGTGGCCTATATCCGCGACAACCAGGTGATCGGCTGCGTGACCTGCGGCGATATCTGCCCCACGAACATCGACGAGCTGGTAAAGAAATAAGCGCTTCGGATACACCCGCGCGCCGCAAGGAAAGGCCTCTCCCATAGGAGCGGCCTTTCCTTTTTTCGTTTGTAAGGGATATCCCCTTGCCATCCCGCAGCGGACAACGCAGATCGGGGTTTATCCACAGGCGAAAGCCACTCCCGCGGGAGTGGCTTTTGTTGTTTTAACTATCCTATGCGCCCTGCGGCGGAAGCCGTTTTACTTGCGCAGGATCATTTCGCTTCTCTTCGGGCCCGTGGAAACCCTGCGGATGGGCACGCCCACCTGCCGTTCGAGATACTCCACGTAACGCTTGCAGTTTTCGGGAAGCATGTTAAAATCCGTCAACCCCCGGATATCGGTTTTCCAGCCGGGCAGCACCGTGTACACGGGCTTGCAGCGCATCAGCCGCGGTGTGGACGGGAAGAGCGACAGGGTTTCCCCGCCCTCCTCGTACGCGGTGCAGACGCGGATCTCATCCAGATAGGCCAGCACGTCCAGGTTGGTGAGCACGCACTCGGTAGCGCCGTGCACCTTGCAGCCGTAGCGGGTCGCCACCGCGTCAAACCAACCCACGCGCCGGGGCCTGCCCGTGGTGGCGCCGTATTCGCCCGCGTCGCCGCCGCGCTTGCGCAGCTCTTCGGCCTCGTCGCCGAACAGCTCGGTCACAAACGGGCCGGCGCCCACGCAGCTGGAATACGCCTTGGTTACGCACAGCACGTCCTGAATTGCCGTGCATGGCACGCCGCCGCCCACCGCGGCATGACCCGCGAGCGGCGAGGAGGACGTAACATACGGATAAATACCGTGATCCGGGTCGCGCAGCGCGCCCAGCTGCCCCTCCATGAGGATCTTCTCCCCGCGGGCAAGCGCGCCGTGCAGGTACTCGGTGGTATCGGTTACGAAGGGTTTAATCTGCTCCGCCTGCTGCTTTAATTTCAAAAGCAGCGCCTGCAGGTCGATCAGCGGCTGATGATACAAATGCTCCAGCAGCGTGTTTTTCTGGGTGACGACGCTTGAAAGCCGTTCGCGGAGGAGTTCCTCATCGTACAGCTGGCACACCTGGATGCCGATCTTTAAGAATTTATCGCCGTAAAACGGAGCGATGCCGGACTTGGTGGAGCCGAAGCTGCCCTTGCCCAGACGCTCTTCCTCATACTTGTCAAAATCAATGTGGTAGGGCATCATCACCTGCGCGCGGTCGCTGATGAGCAACCTGGGCGCGGGTACGCCGCGCTCGATCAGCGCCGCGTATTCCTTCATCAGCTTGTCGATATCCAGCGCGACGCCGGGGCCGATGACGTTGACGATATTCTGGTGGAACACGCCCGAGGGAAGCAGATGCAGCGCGAACTTGCCGTAATCGTTGATGATCGTGTGTCCTGCGTTCGCCCCGCCCTGATAACGGACGACGACGTCGCAGTTTTCCGCCAGTACATCAGTGATTTTCCCCTTGCCTTCGTCGCCCCAGTTTGCCCCGACTATCACTTGAACCACAGTGACGCTCCCCTTTCGTGCGTTCGACTGATCAAAGCACCAAAGATCATTATGCCTTACCAAAAGGATGCTGTCAACACGCACGGAATTCCATACGGGAGCTTTCCCGTATCTTTTGGGAACACGGATCAAATTGATCAGCCCCGCAACCGCGCGTCTACCCGTTCGCATTCCCTTTCCACGCGCCGTTTTCCTCACGCGGAAAGCGCCGTTTCGGTTGCGCGCCGCCGCGGATCGTGCTACAATAATAAAATGAATTCGGTTCACGCAGCGTTGCGGAAGGATGGAGCTATGGGGATTACGAAGATCATCGCGGAAGGCAAAGGAAAACGGATTTACGCAACCGACAATCCGGATGAAGCTGTGGTCTACTACAAGGATGAAGCCATCGCGTTCCGCGGCCTGAAGATCGGGCGGATCATCGGCAAGGGCGAGATCAACAACCTCCTGTGCGAGTACATCTTTACGCTTTTACAGCAAAAGGGCGTTCCCAACCACTTTCTGCGTCGCCTGAACGACCGCAGCATGCTGGTGTTCCGCGTAAACATCATCCCCGTGGTCATCAAGGTGCGCAACATCGTGGCCGGGAGCCTTGCCCAGCGAATCGGCTATCCGGAGGGCACAAAGCTCAACAATACGGTCATCGAGTACTGTTTGAAAGACCACAATCTGGATGATCCGCTGGTTAACCAGACCCACGTTACCGCCATGGGGCTGGCCACCGCGCAGGAACTGCGCAAAATGGAAGAGATCGCCCTGATAGTCAACGGCATCCTAACCGATATCTTAAGCGACATCAACATTGAACTGATCGATTTCAAGCTTGAATTCGGGCGGTTCCATGGGGATGTTTTATTGTCGGACGAAATCTCACCCGATACCTGCCGTTTCTGGGACGCGAGCACGCACGAGCCGCTGGACATCGACCGTTTCCGCCGCGACTTGGGCGACGTGGAAGGCGCGTACCGCGAAGTGCTGCACCGCATGACGGGGTATGTTCTCAAAAACAACGAAGGGAACGCAAACCATGTTTGACGACGCGACGCTGCTGATTACGGGAGGCACAGGTTCGTTCGGCGAAGCCGCGCTGAACCTGTTTCTCAAAACGGATATCAAGGAAATCCGCATCTTCAGCCGCGATGAGAAAAAGCAGGACGACATGCGCCACCAGTACCAGAACGCGAGGATCAAGTTCTACATCGGGGACGTACGCAGCAAGGACAGCGTTCTTTCCGCGCTGCGCGGCGTTACCTACGTGTTTCACGCCGCCGCGCTCAAGCAGGTGCCTTCCTGCGAGTTCTTCCCCATGGAGGCGGTGCGCACCAACGTGATCGGCACGGACAACGTTCTATCCGCCTGCATTGAAGCGGGCGTGCGCAAGGTGGTGTGCCTGTCCACCGATAAGGCCGCCTACCCCATCAACGCCATGGGAACGTCCAAAGCGATGATGGAAAAGATCTTCGTGGCAAAATCCCGCACGGTTGCGGCCGAGCAGACGCTGATCTGCGGCACGCGCTACGGAAACGTAATGTGCTCCCGCGGCTCCGTCATTCCCCTGTTCATCAGCCAGCTCAAGCAGGGCAAGCCCATCACCGTGACCGATCCGAACATGACGCGGTTCATCATGAGCCTGGAAGAGGCCGTGGAACTGGTGATGTTTGCGTTCCACCACGCGCAGACCGGCGATATTCTGGTGCGCAAGTCCCCCGCATGCACCACCGGCATGCTGGCCGAGGCGGTGAAGCGCGTCTTTGGGCGCGAAAACCACCCCGTACAGGTGATCGGTACGCGGCACGGCGAGAAGCTTTATGAAACGCTGCTGACCAACGAAGAATGCGTACACGCGGAGGACATGGGCGACTACTATCGCGTACCGGCCGATTCGCGGGATTTGAATTATGACCGGTATTTTGTGGAAGGAACCACAAAGCGAAACGTGCTGACCGAGTTTAACTCCGCAAACACCACGCTTCTGCACACGGACGAGGTGGCGGCGCTGCTTTTGAAGCTTCCCTACGTGCAGGGCGAACTGGCGGACTGGGCCTGACAGGCAAAACGCTCCCATCCCCCGCGGCAATGACGCCGTGCTTTTGCGGCAATGAAGCGCATGGCATGCCATGTGCTTTTTGATGCGAACGGAAGCTTTGCGATCATGATGTTCACCTTTTGTATTTTTTCAAAAAGTTTCTGAAATTCGCAGGATCGCGGCAGGAAAAAAAGGCACACCGAAGAAATTAGAGAATGTGGGTAAGATTTGAGCTTTTTATGCGGATAACCCTCCGCGTGCCGCTGGAAAGCCAAACGGAAGGAGAACGACCATGCAAAACTCTCAAGACCTCAACCAGATTCAGGCGCTTCGCAACGCTCTTCACAAGGGCGATGAGAAGCGCGTAAAGGCACAGCGCGACCTGAAAAAGCTGACGGCGCGCGAACGTATCGAGAAGATTGCCGACGTCGGCAGCTTTGTGGAACTGTACGCGTTTGTCAGCCGGCAGGACGAAGCCGCGGGCGTGATTACAGGATACGCTACGGTGCAGCAGCGCCCGGTATACCTGTTCGCGCAGGATTTTACCGTACACGGCGGCGCGATCGGCAAACTGCAGGCGCAGAAAATTAACAAGCTTTTGGATATGGCGCTGAAAACGGGCGCGCCTGTGCTGATGCTTTGCGACAGCGCCGGCGTGCGGATTGACGAAGGCGCGGAAGCGATGAACGCCTACGCCGAGATTTACCGCAATATGGCCCGCCTCAGCGGCGTATGCCCCATGATATCGCTGATCCTCGGCCCGTGCGTGGGCGGCGCGGCGCTTTTGGCGCAGCTTTCCGATATCAGCATTATGGCCAAGGACGTCGGCCGCCTGATGATGTTCGGCCCCCAGGTGCTTTCCGCGATGAACGGCATCGACGTTGACGCGGTGAAGGTGGGCGGCGCGGACATGATGGCGGCGCAGGGCGGCTGCACGCTGGTGGCTGCCAATGAGGAAGAAGCCGTCGCGCAGGCGATCAAGCTGTTAAACCTGCTCCCCGCCTCCAATGCCGAGGACGCGGATCTTTTGGAAGCGGACGACATGAACCGCCTGCTCCCCGCCGTGGACCCGGCGGACGTGGACGCGTTGCTTGCCCATGTGCTGGACGCGGGTACCGTGGTGGAGCTGACGCCCGCCTATGAAAACGGCATGAGAACCGTCATGGGCCGCATCGCGGGCCGCTCCGTGGGCGTTGTCGCAACGGCGGGCGGATATCTGACGGCCGGCGCGCTGCAGAAGG
>JAEWTC010000167.1 GCA_023459675.1 Bacillota bacterium
GGGCTTCATTCCCTGGCGCCCTACCTGCTTCCCGGGAAAACCGCCGTGTTTCTGGGGATGTCCGGCGTGGGAAAATCGTCGCTTTTGAACGCCCTGATGGGCGAAACCGTGATGGAGGTCAAAACCATCCGCGAGGACGACAGCCGCGGCCGCCACACCACCACGCACCGCGCGCTGTTCCAGCTGCCCTCAGGCGCGATGGTGATCGACACACCCGGCATGCGCGAGCTGGGCCTGTTCGAGGCGGACGACGGAATCAACGTAGGCTTTGACGACGTGGAAGCGCTGTTTGCCGATTGCCGTTTCCACAACTGCCGCCATCAGGGCGAGCCCGGCTGCGCCGTGACCGCCGCGCTGCAGGCTGGAACCCTGACACAAGAACGCTGGGATAGCTACCGGGACCAGCAGCGGGAAGTGCGTTTTATGAACAGCAAGGCAGCCTACCTGGCCAACAAGCGCGCATGGGGCAAATCCATTGCCAAATGGAGTAAAGAACAACAGAAAGAAGAGGGAGAACCCATTGACTGAGTCGAAACCAACCATCGAAACCGTATACGGCGGCGCGCCGCTTCAGGCTGCCGAGCGTATGCTTGCAACGGCTGTGCAACGCCTGGAATACCGGCAAAAGCCCCTGCACGGCGGAACGCTGGGCGACGTGCGGCTGCTTACAGGCAGCGCGTTTACGGCGGACGGGCGCAGCCTGCCGTTTCGCATGGTGCAAAAAACCCAGAAGCGCTGGCAGCGCCCCGGCGATCCCGCCTCCTGGCGGCGGGAGTATGATCTGGCGCAAACGGAACTGCGCACGCTGTTTACGCCTGATTTTCGCTGGCCGGACGTTTACTATTCGGAGTGCGCGGAGGCGGAAAACTGCCTGTGGATGGAATACGCCGAGGGCACGTCCGGCGCGCGCCTCACGCCGGAGGAGCTGGAACTTGCCGCGCTTGCGCTGGGGAGGTTTCAGGGCCGCAGCTCCCGGATGATGGAAACCCTGCGCGCCATGCCCTGCCTTGGCGACGCCGGCTACGAGGAGCGCGAATTTAGCCAATGGGCGCCCGAAACCCTGGAGTATCAGCGTCTGCGCGGCGCGGACTGCCCCCTGCCCGGCCAGCTGCAGAAGCTGCTGATTGATGCGCAGGCAAATGCAGCTGAGATTTTCACAGCGATACGCGCCCTTCCGCAGGTGCTTTGCCACCGGGATTACTGGACGGAGAACATCATCGTCGCAAACGGAAACGTGATCGCGATCGACTGGGACTGCGCAGGGCTGGGCGCGATCGCAACGGATATCGCAAGCCTGATCGCGGATGAAACCGACCCCGGGAGCATCGACATGCTGGCAAAAAAGCTTCTGCCCGCCTATTACCGAGGTCTTAGCGAAACCATGGCGCTTCCGCCGATGGACAGGATCCCGCTGCGGGAGATGATTTTGCTCAAATTCGGCTACCGTTTCCTGCAGCAGGCGATGTTCTCAAAAGAGACGGAAGCAAAGGACGGCGCGATCCTCGCGCTGGAGCAGATCGCAGCGCTGTAAAACCGCGGCTGCGCAAGCGCAGCCCCATGCAGACAACCAGCAAGACAGCCATTATCGCAACGCGCAAAAAAACCGCGGCCAAACGCGCCGCGGTTCTTTACGCTGCCATCACACCCGGACCGCGAAGCGGTCAGACGGATTTCTGTTCCAGATAGGCGGTAACGCCTTCCCAGGCGGCGCCCACCGTTTCGTCCGTAGCCTCCGGCGCCTGTTCCAGTTCTGCCGCTTTTCTGCGGAGAGCCTCCAAATCGAACCCTTCCTTGAAAACCGCGCGTTTCAACACGGGCATCCCCGTTTGGATGGCGTGCTGGGTACAGCCGTATACGCACCGCAGGCACAGCGCGCAATGCCAGCCGAACCGCGGTTTCCCATCCTTCATCCGAATGTTGCCGCACGGGCAGCGCTTAGCGCACAGCCCGCAGCTTGTACAGGCAGCGCCCGCCTTCAGCGATTTTCCAAACAGCCTGGAGCCCGCTTTCTCCGCCGCGAGGAGCGGCAGGAGGAGCCTGTCCCCGCGAAGCGGCGGTTTTCGGTTGGGCGTATCCGCGAGGATTGCATCGGCGATCCTGCCGCACTGTTCTGGCAGCGCGCGAAGGAGCCTGAGGGCGATCGCCTCCGGCGTGGGCACGATCATGTTGGAAGGCATGCAGAGCATGTATTCGCCGATCACCCGGAAGCCGTGTTTTTCCAGCCGCCGGATGGTTTTCATCCGGCAGGCGGTGTTGGGGGATACTTCCCCGCCTCCGGATACCGCAATCACAGCCGCCTTGCCTTCCCGCGCCTGCCCAAGCGACCGGATCCACCGGGCCACGGGGCTTGGGGCGTCTCCCGCGTAAACGGGAAACAGCACGATCAGCCTTTCGCCGGGCTGAACTTTGGGCGGCTTTCCGTGGAGTATTTCGGATACCCTGGTTTGTACGCCCTTCCCGCGCAAAGCGGCGGACAGCGTTTCCACCGCGAGCGCCGTGCCCCCGGTGCCGGAAAAGAAAACGAGTTGCGCCTGTTCTTTCACAGTTGTTCTCCTCAATGAAACGCGTGATGATCACGCAGTTTCCGCAAACGGATACGTTACCGACGCGCCCCGACGGCAGCCATCGGCCGAAGTCATACGGCCTATTCCAGCTCGCCGACCGCGTAGGGGTTGAAGTTGAAAGCCGCCATCACGTACCACGCGACGGGCGCGATATGCGGATCGGCGCTGTACACCCAGGGCTCCCCGGTGAACAGGTCAAACCCCGTGTCGATGGTTTCCGCCCCGGCGACCGCCGGAAGCCCGCCGGAGGGGAGCTGCGCGGCGGCAATGGCGGCAAACGCGCCGCTCGCCTCGGCCTCCATGCCCGCCCGCCGGAACGCAAGCGCCGTAAACGCCGTGCCTTCCAGCCAATAGCCGCCGTTTCGGTCCGCCTCGGAGAACGCATATCCGCCGCCGGGCGTTTGCAGTTGTTCCGCCGCGTACCGTACGCTCGCGGCGTAGGCCGCGCCCGCGTCGCCCAGCGCAAGCGCCGTCCACACCTGCACGTCCAGCACGATGTTCGACGTGTTGGGCGTTACGCCGTCCTCCGTCGTTCCGGTCCAGAACAGGCCCGAGTCCCGATCATACATCTGGTCCAGAAAACGCAACGCGCTTTGCGCCGCGTCCCGATAGGTTTCGCCGCCCGTAAGCTGGTACAGCGTAAGGCAGGCGGCGTAAAAATCGAGATTGTGTTCGGTGGATTTATACGTAAAGTTAAAAACCGTGCCGTTTTCCGGCCAGCCGTCATACCCGGCGAAGAACCCGTCGCCTTTGGCGTCCGTCCAGGCGTTCAGGGCGAAATCCACTAGGGTTTTCGCGGTCGTTAAGTAGACCTCGCCGCCGAAGCGCGCGTAGTACTGCAGAAGCGCCAGCACCGCGAACGAGGTATTGCCGAGGTTGGAGCCCACCTGATACCGGTCCTCATAAAAGGCGTTGTCCATCATGAACCCCGGCAAACGCGTATGCCCGCCCCAGCCCGGAAAAATTTCGGGGCTTCCGTATACGTAGGCGTTGCGAACCCGGTCCGAGGCGTAACGGTCGTTTTCAATCGCAAACACAAACGCGTCCAGAATGAGCCGGGCGCGCTCCTGCTGCCCCGCGGCCATGAACGCCATGGCGCAAAGCGCGTTATCGTAGGTGAACGCCGCGTTTTGAATATAGGAATTCCCCGTTTCGTACGACGCGATGAACCGCGGCGTATCGGCGGAAATGCAATCGCCGTGAAAGCAGATATCGTCCAGATAGAACACAATCTCCCCGTCCTTGGTAACGCTGGACACGTTCCAGTCGTCCGCGGAAACAAACCCGAACCCGCAGCCGATGGAGGACAGATCGGCGTCCGCAAGCGGGATGGTATATTGCTGCCATTCCTTCGTCAGCGTGAGGATGCCCGTGGATTGCTTGGCGGTGGAATCCGGGTAATCGGTCGTAGGTTCTCCCGTTTCCCCGCTGCGGCCCAGGCCGCCGACGAAGAACTCCACCTGCTCCCCGCCCAGTTCTCCGCGCGCCATGAACGTAAGGGCGTCTGCGCCGCTTAGGTCCAGCGTACATCCGTCCACGTCTCCCCACACGGGCGTGGGTACCGTTTCGCCGTCCTTGAGCAAGCCGTTGATGAACAGCCAGCCGCCCCAGCTGCGGAGCTTTTGCCCGAGGCGGCAGCGGATACAGCTTGCGCCCTGGGCGGGGTTCTCCCGCCAGTTTTCGTCCATGACGTAAACCAAATCGTCCAGCCCGGCGGCGCTGATGCGGCCCTTGGCAACGAAGTGGTTCTCGTTCACGGCATAATCCTTGTACACGTACAGGTCGCCAACCGTTTCGTCCATCCGGCTTGCCAGATACGATACGGCCCGATCCACAGACGCCGAAAGCTCCGGCGGCAGCGCCTGCGCCGCGGCAGCGCTCGCGCAAGCGCAGACCGTGAGCATACAAGTGACAATCCACGCGATCAAACGGAGACTGTTCTTCATACGAAAACCTCCCGTTCCCTAGTCCGCCGCAGGCGGCGCTCCCTGTTTTCTGGCGCGGCGCCCTGCGTGCCGGCTGCCCAAACGCCGCGCTGTTCTTTTCTCCATCATACGCCTGCCGCGCGAATATTTCCACAGGTTGACAGATTTGTCCATGATAGTTGTGCTTAACGCGCAAAACGGCAGGCGTTCGCCTGCCGTTTTAACCCTGCCCGCCCTCATCGGAACAACCGGTTTGCCCCGGTTCCCCGCCTTGCGCGTTATTTTTTGGGGAGCTTCTTCCTGCCGTGCATCAGCAAAAGCATCAGCGCCATGTAAACGACCAGAAGCCCGATCGTGAGGAACAGCATCTGCGGGGAATTAGGCGCGATGCCGATCAACAGAAGCATCGGCGCCCCCAAAAGCACCGCGAAGCCGGAGCCGACCAGAAGGTTGGTGGACGCGCGCGTTTTAAACAGCGGGTCCACCTCGCGCAGCAGCAGCACGCCGGAAGACAGCGTTCCCGTCATCATGCCGTACATGGACAGCAGGCCTTCATAGTAATAATCCGGGTAGATCCACCGGCACACAACCTGCAAATACACGAACGTTAATATTGCGCCGACGACCGACATCAGCACAAACGGCAGCCAGAGATCCGCAAGAACCCGGATGTCGATGGACGCGATGCCGGTGACGATCATGATGTCGAAAAAGAACCCGGAAATACGGCTGAGCAGGAAGTTGTTTTGGTACTGATGAGTCATCCATTTGTTCTTTCGCAGTACGAACATCACCGAGCGGAACAACATGGCGATCAGCGCGCCGACGATAAAGTTGAAGCCCCATAAAAGCGATGTGATCGTGGTGGCAAGCCCGCCGCCAAGCGAGCCCGCCAGGGACGCAAGCCCCATCGTGACGCCGTATGTGATCAGGTATACGGTCATAACCAGCGCCAGCTGTACGGTGAATTTATCCACAGCATGCGAAATGGGAATCTCGTCCGGATCCTGAAATACATTGGCGCCGCCTTCGCTCATCAGCTCTTCATCTTCGTTCTGTCTCACACGCTTGATGACGCCCTTTCGGGCCAAATAGTTCAAGTAGATCACACCGACGATACATGCGCTAAGAAAACCTGTGGCAGCCAGCGAAAGCGCAAACGAGCGCCCGCCGACAAACCCAAGCCCCTCGTACACGGTGCCGATATTATTGGCCTGCCCCGGCCCCTGCCCGTAGCCCATCGGCAGCAGAATACCGGACGCCTTGAACAGCTCCGGCATCACCGTATAGGCAAGGCCCACCGAGATAATCAGCCCCGCCAGCCCCTGCAGCACGTAACAGCTCACAATCAGCGCGCCGGATTTCATCCCCACAAGGCCCACGCCGTTTTGCAGCTTCTCCTTGCGAACCGTGCGGATGGACAGCGCGATGAACCCGATGGCAAGACCGTGGTAGGTGAGCATTTCCAAAAGCCGGGTATCGATCGTAACCCAGCCCGTAAGCCGAAGCCCCAGCAGCAAAAAGCCGCCCAGAACCGCGGTGGGCAATAGCATTTTCTGGATCACCGGCAGTTTTCTGCGCAGGATATTGGCAACCAGAACCACGGCGCTGATGATGCCGATTTGCAGAATAAAACCCCAAAGCTCCGCATTATCCGCCGAAAAACTCATACGTTTTCCTGTACGGCGCTTAACGGCGCGCCATACTCTCCCTTCGCTGCCTTTTTAAAATGCAGGAATAACCTGCGGTATTTGAGCGCACTGTACGCAGTTTTGCTTCGAATTTCATAATAGCAGCCACTGCGCGTTTCAAACACAAGGGTGTTTAGGCCGACGATGGCAAGATCCGCGATATCGCTAAACGGGAACAGGAAGGAGCCGCACATCAGCTCGCTTCTGCTTAAGGTGAGCCTCCCCGTTTCCAGAAGCTCGTCCTTCTCACAGGGTTGGATGCGGTACAGTGACAGGGCTTCGTCCGCGGTGATGGCACCGTCCCCCGCCTTTGCCGCGATCGCCGCCGTTTGGCCCTGCTGCCATTGATCCCAGGCGGTGACGGTGGAAAACGGCGCGGCTTGCGCCGTGGCGCTGACCAGTTTCCCAAGCGCGGTACAGCGAAGCGAGAGCCCGCAGGAGCAGAAAAAGCTGTCCGCCTTGCTTTGCAGCGTGCCCACACCCCCGCACTTGGGGCAAACGTAGAGCGCGGTTTCCAGGCTTTCGGCAAGCCGCTTGCCCCGGTACTGCGCGTGGTTTTGCGCCTGGCGGGCATAGGCGTCCTCGTGCAGGTCGCGCCGGATGAGCGAAAGGATTTCGTCCACGGTCATCTGTTCCAGCTGCGCGGCGGGATACCGCCCCACCTCATAGCCGCGCACGGGGCCGCGCCGCACGGTTCTTGCCCAGCGCGGGTGCCGCATGTACCCGCCTTCGATTCGGTAGGTAATCAGCTGGCACTTCGCCATTTTCACCAGCGTTGCCGACGCCCGGGTGATTTCCCCCGTGACGCCGTTATAGCTGCGGTTGCCCTCCGGAAAGATGCACACCCTGCCGCCGTCCTTCAAGACGTTCAAAATCTTGCGTACGGTGCTGATCTCCGTTTTTCCCTTCATCCGCACGATGGGCGCGAAGATGAGCCGGATCAAAACGGTGAGGAAGCCCAGCCGGAACACGTGCTCACTGGCCACCATGCGCATGGCCTGCGAGTAGCTCAGGCCAAGCAGCCCGGCGTCGATATCCAGGGTATGGTTGCCCATGAGGATGGCGGGGCCGTTGATGCGTTTCTCGCGGCGGTAACGGTAACAGAACAGCGGCCTGACGATCAGGCGGACGACGGCAAAAAAACCGGTCCAGAATGCCTGCTGCCCGCTCCCGTTTCTCATGCGCTTCCTCCCGGCACCATCACTTCCCGACCTTCTACTTATACCCCATTTTAGGCAACCGTGCAAGAACCGCTTTGTTAAGAATACATGTAGTTGTGCAACCAGGCGCGCCTGCCGAACGCATCGGTTATAACAGGATCGTACTTCGAATAAGCATTAACAGCGATCTGAAATGTTGAATCCGCAAATTAAGCGTTTTACCGCCGTAAAGCTTTCTTCTTTTGTTTTTTGCAGATAATTTTGGTGTAACGAATAGTATACAAACGTTCGATACTTCACGGCTTACACCAAGGCAGAGGAAGCCGCCCGCCGCATCGCACCTAAACGTTTACCGCTTGCCTGCACCAAGGTTTTCATGCAGGAGTTCGGTGATGCGATCCATGCATGCGGCGCATTCACGGATCTTGTCCGCGATTGCTCTGCGCTTTTCCTGGTCGCTTAACGCTTCGAGCGTTACGTTGAACCCGCCGCCCAGGGATTCC
>JAEWTC010000168.1 GCA_023459675.1 Bacillota bacterium
GCCGTAAACGACATGCGGATTTGCGAGCGATTATCGCCTTCCTTTGTTCAGCAAAAATTACAGGCGCTTAACCGGGCGGACGCAGTACTGCTTGATACGAACATCCCACAGGAAACGATTTCCCATATCGCGCGCAATTGCCGGGCACCGCTTTTTGCCGACGGCGTATCCACCAAAAAGGTGATGAAACTCATCCCGTCGCTGTCCCGCCTGTATGCGTTGAAGGTCAACCTGCTGGAAGCATCGGCCCTGCTCAATGCGCCGGTAACTGCGGAGTACGCTTCCTTATGCACGGCCGCCAACCGCCTGCATGAGATCGGAATCCCCCACGTTTTCATTACGCTCGGCATCGCAGGCGCTTTCCTATCCAGCGGCGGAGAGCAGCTTATGCAAAGCGCGTTTTCCGTAACCGCGCGCAACGCCAACGGCTGTGGCGACGCTTTCAGCGCCGCTGCCTTCCTCGGTTTATTGCAGGGAAGTCCTCCTCAGCGCATTCTTACCACAGCGCTGGCTGCGGCGGCGATAACGGCGCAAAGCGCGCAGGCCGTATCGGCCGATTTATCCGCTGCCGCCATACAATCCATCATCGACGAAAAGAGGGACCGTCCATGAATCCATACTTTGCGGTAAGCGACGCCGTACGCCAGGCTATTCGCGATCATCAACCGGTTGTCGCTTTGGAATCAACGATTATTTCCCACGGTATGCCCTATCCGCAGAACGTGGAAACCGCGCTGCGCGTTGAACGGGAAGTTCGCTTAAACGGAGCGGTTCCCGCAACCGTAGCGATCCTGAACGGCGTTCTGACCGTAGGCATCAGCAAGGAGCAGATCGAACATCTTGGAAAAAGCGGCCTGACGATCGTGAAAGCCAGCCGGCGCGATCTGCCTGTTCTGATGTCCCGGCATATGGATGGCGCAACCACGGTTGCCGCGACGATGATCGCGGCCGCAATGGCCGGCATACCCGTTTTTGCAACCGGCGGCATTGGCGGCGTGCACCGCGGGGCAGAAATTACCATGGATGTCTCGGCGGATCTTGAGGAGCTCTCCCAGACCAATGTCGCGGTCGTTTGCGCCGGGCCCAAGTCCATTCTGGATATCGGCTTAACGCTCGAATATCTGGAAACCAAAGGCGTGCCCGTGCTTGGGTACCAAACGGACGAGCTTCCGGCGTTTTATTGCCGTAAAAGCGGGTTTTTGGTAGACGCGCGTATGGATACGCCGCAAGACATTGCGCGCTGCATGCAGGCGAAATTCGTCAGCGGCCTCCAAGGCGGGCTGATTATCGCAAATCCGATCTCATCGCAGGACGCCATGCCGGAAGAGCTGATGAACGACGTCATTCAATCGGCGCTGAAGCTGGCGGCGGAACAGGGCGTTAAGGGGACGGACGTTACCCCCTTCCTGCTCTCGACCGTGAAGGAATTGACGCAGGGCGAATCGCTGGAGGCAAACATCAAACTGGTGTTAAGCAACGCGCGTCTTGCCGCTGAAATTGCAAAGGCATATTGCAGCCTATAACTGTTGATTATTATAGATCCGCCGAAGCTCCTCTGTTTCGCTGCCGTCCTCATGATGTACGATCAGCGGTGCAAGCCAATGGAGCATCGGACGGGCGTTTTTCATGCCTTCAACCAGAAACAGATACGGGGCCTTGCTTGCTTTACCGCAAACCAAACGAATACGTTTAGGTTCCAGGCGATTGTATCGCATGGAATCCAATAGCTCCAGCATGCGGGGCGCGGGAAATACCAGGGTAATTCTGCCCTGGTTTTTTAGAATCGCCGCCGCCGACGCCAGCCATTGGCCGATGTCGCAGTCGGTTTCATGCCTGGACAGGCGTTTATTATCCGTTTGGCTGAGGATCATAGCATCTTTCTTTCCGTACGGCGGATTGCAGACGACGGCGTGAACGCTTGCTTTTCCAAGGATACGTTCCGCGTTGCGGATATCTTCATCATACAAAAAGATGCGTTTTTCCAAGCCGTTGATCTGTACGCTGCGCTTGGCCATATCGGCAATCTCCGGCTGCCATTCAAACGCGTGAAAAACTGCGCTTTTTTCTTTTTGGCTTAGAAGAATCGGCAGGATGCCGCTGCCTGTGCCGAAATCAACCACTGTTTCCCCAGGCTTTACGCGGGAAAAATTCGCGAGCAATACCGAATCCATGCCGAAACGGAATCCCGTTTTCTTTTGCAGGATTCCCATTCCGTTATTCTGTAAATCATCCCACTGCTCGCCGTCGCGAATCAATTGTTCATTCCGCAAAGAAAGATAAACCGTCCCTTAAACAATATCCCGATTGATCCTGATAGATGATTTCACACCAGGTATCCCCCACCCGGATAATTTCCACCTCGGTGTTTTCCGTCATATTCTGCAGCAGCTCGGCATCCTCGGAGCACGCATCGAATAATCCAAGAGCAGCGGCTCCTCCCGGGGGTCGGATGTAGACGATGATTTGATGACTTGGCGAATGTAAGGTGGAATCCATCGGCGGCTGATCGGCGCTTTCTGAATTGTCGTCCTCTTCCGCCGCTGCGTCGCCGGCTGTATCCGCGTCCCCTGCCGCGGATGGCTTAGTCGTCGTTAGATAAGCAGAAAGCGCATACCCGCTTACCGTGCCATATTGCACCCGACACCACGTTTCCTGTATATCCGTCAGCACCGTCACCTGTGCGTACTGGGGTATCTGCAGTACGACCGCCGCGCCTGGCGATGCTGTTTCCCGCAGATTGAGGGCACCGGAGGTTGTGTTTACCCATGCCGTGATCGGATCATCATCGCTGTTTAAGGAGCCCTCAGTGCCTGTTTGCGACGGAACAGGCGTGCTGGCAGCCGTATTCAGCCGCAAGTATTGCGTTTGCACATAGCCCTGATACGCGCCGTATTGGACCTTGCACCAGGCGGTGGATTGTACGAGCAGCGTAACGGTCGTCCCGTTAGGGATCGCCGTAATAATATCGGCCGTCTCGTTTTTAGCCGCCCGCAGGTTGAGGGTTCCGCTGCTTACGTTGACTGTGGCGCTTGTTGCCGTTCCGGCGGATGAAGAACTTCCGGCATTCGCATCCGTTCCTCCAGCCGTGCTCGTTCCCGTGCCCGTATCAGCCTGGGCGCCGCTTTGTATAAACGTTAAGTACGCCGTCATTGCATATCCGTCTACATTGTTATACCGCAGATAACACCAGTCCGCGCCTTTTTGGCTGACCGTGACGATCTCGTTTGGCGGAATTCGCACCAACACATTGCCGTTGGGCTGGTCGCGTAGGTTCAGCGATCCGCCGGACGTCGTCACCCTTGCCGTCAGGACCGCGGGGTTTGAGGTTTGTTCCGTCGAACCGTTGACGGTTAAAAACGCGGAAAGCACATATCCGAAATAATTCTGATAGCTGGTATACGCCCAGTCTCCAACCGTTTGCAAAATTTCGATCGTTATCCCTTTGGGAATCCTGGTCAGCACCCTGCTGCCCGAAACAGCCTCTGCGCGCAGGTTGAGCGAACCGGATTCCGTGTTGACAACGGCGGTTACGGTTTTCGTTTCGGGATCGGCGCCGGTTTCGCCGTCCTCAGGATCGGTTGAATTGTCCGCGGGATCGATGAACGTAAGGAAGGCGGTCATCACGTAGCCGGTAACGCCGTTATAGGTGATCTGGCTCCACTCGCTGCCTTTGGTTACTACCTGCACGGTTTCCATACGCGTAATGGTGCGCATTATTGCGCTGCCTGCCTTGGGAAGCTCCCGGAGATTGAGCGAACCCGATTGCGTGCTGACAAGCGCCGTCAATATCTGCGTTTGTCCCCCGTCGCCGTCCCCGCCGTCCGTATCGGCGGTGAACGCAAGGAACGCCGTCATTACATAACCGTCCTTGCCAAGATATTGTACGCCGCTCCAAGTAACACCCTTGCTGGTCACCGTTACGGAAGCTCCCTGCGGGATGGTCGTGAGTATCGCGCTGCCGGCTTGGGGAAACTGGCGCATATTCAGGGAACCGGTCTTTGTGGCCACAGTGGCTCTCGTCAAGCTGCCGTCGGTAGGTTCGCCGCTTCCGTCCGTATCGGGCAGGTCCGGGTTTTGAATACCTTCCGGATAGGCGGCGGAAAATGTGAGGTAGTCGGAAGCCGCGTAACCGACGATCATTCCATACTGTACGTTTGCCCAGGTGTTATCCCACGATAGAACGGTAACAATCGCTCCGGCAGGCGCTGTGGAGAGAATGGACGCGTTGAAACTTCCCGTGGAGCGCAGGTTTAGATATCCATTAGCCGTCACCACCGCAAAGCCGGCCACCGTGGATACGGCTGTGCCGCTGCTTTCAGGCGCGGTTCCAAGCAGGGTCAACGCCCCGGTCTGCACATAACCTGTAATATTCCCAAACGTCACAAGGCACCAGGCGCCGTCGTTGGATAAAACGCGCACGGGCGTTCCGTTGGTTAAAACGGTCAGCACGGAAGCGCTGTCGGATTTGGAACTCCGTACGGCAAGCTTTGCATCCGTGGATAGCGTTACCACGCCCCGAACGCTGCCATCCGTACTTCCGGTTTCAATCTCTGCCGGGTTTTCGCTTGTGGTAATGGTTTCGGAGGAGGATGGCGAAAGAACGGTATGGGTAAATATGCATCCCACACGGGTGCAGCCCGGGTAATAAAAGCCAAGAATCTCATCGTAGGAAAAGCCAAGCTGCGCCATATACATCGCGCCGCGCTGGCTCATGCCAATGCCATGCCCATAACGCCGTGCTTGAATCTTAAGCGTTCCGCCGCTGGAAACCACAGACCACAGCTCGTTGTTGCCGGTTTGGATTCCCAACCCCAGCATGCTTTCCAACTCGCCGAAGATATCGCAGGTGACCGTAGTCGTTATCGATACGCTTACGTCGCTCGCATTGTAAGTATTGACCGTCACGGAAAAATCCATTTTCGTATACAGCTTGCTCGGCGCCGCATACTTTGGTGTATGCGCCGTAATGCTGTTGATTGTCTGAAGCGTTGTGTTAGCCGCCGTCGCGTGGTACCCGGCCCCGGTTAGCGCTGACACGGCCTTTGTTTTCAACAGGGACATTAACGCCGCTGAGTTGGCCGTATTGGAAGCGTCTTTGTAAACGGTCGTCTGCTTGACGACGCTCGACGTATTGGCATAATCAAACGGATCATCCTTAACGCCCAGGTAATCGTATCCGCTCGTTCCCCAGGCATGGAGAATAGACTCGGTTTGCCCGCCGTTGGACGCCGAATAATAGGTGGCCGTATAAGCGGAGCCGTTTTTGATGAGGACGCCTTTTGTTTGGTCTACCGCGGTGTTGCAGTTGCTGGTTGTAGACGGCGTTCCGTTATAGGTCTGATCGCCTGTCGTATCAACGACGTCGTACATCCAGCCGGTGCGCGCGTTCATCATCCTGAGGGTATAGGTACGCGCGGCAACCGCCTGCGCCTTGAGTGCTTCCAGCGGTGCGCTGCTGCCCATTTCATAGGGCACAACGCCATACAGGTAGTTTTCGAGATAAATATGAGCGATCGTGTATAGCTTATAACCGCTGCCGCTGGCCGCGGCTTTGAACTGGATGTCGCCGGGATATAAGTTCGAAGGCTTCCTTGCCTGCGCGATTTGGACGCCGTTGGCGCCGGTGGTTGAATGCCTGCGCAGCGTAAACGAAGTCCCCATTTGATAAGCCACGCCGTTGCGCGTCAGCGTGATGGCTCCGGTAGCGCTGTTAAACGATAGGTTGAGCGTTTCCCCGTTGTTAAGCGTCGTTCCGTCGCTCAGCGAATAGCTGCCCGCGATCGTCAGCGTTAAACTGGTTGGGCTGCCCAGGGAGGATAGGTAAACGCGTACCATGCCGTTCAAAGTCGGTTGCTCGGACGATAACGGAGCGGCCGCAACGGAAACGTCGGAAAGGGATTCCGCATACGCAAAAACCGGACACAGCAATAAAAAAGCTGTGATCAGACAAAGCATGCGCTGCTGGAATTTATGCATCGAATCCCTCCGACAGTTAACACTTTTGTAACTATTCGAATTCTAACATAAACCCAATCGTTTGTCCAGACACAGTTTTACGTTATGTGCGCGGTTATTGAGTTTGTAACAATTATACGGCCGTTTCATCCAAACCGTTCGTTTTACGAAACTCGGCTATCGCAGCCTTTGCCAACGCGTCGCAGCGGATATTCTCCGGGTGGTCGGCATGGCCTTTCACCTTGTGAAAGGAAACCGTATGTTTCTTTATCTTGATGATTTGTATCAACAACTTCCAAAGATCGGTATTCTCCACGGGTTTCTTGTCCGCCGTCAGCCAGCCGTTGCTCTGCCAGTTCTCGATCCAATGCTGCGTAAAGGCATTCACCACGTAGGCGGAATCCGAGTATATCTCAACGTTGCAGGGTTCCTTCAACGCGCCGATGCCGCTGATCACGGCAAACAGCTCCATACGGTTGTTCGTGGTGTTTGGCATACTGCCGGAGAGTTCCTTCTCCTTGCCCTGGTAATTCAGAATAGCGCTCCAGCCGCCCGGACCCGGGTTGCCGGAGCATGCTCCGTCCGTGAAAATCTTTACGTTTCGCATCATGGAAAGTATCTGCCTTCCTTAATCCGACGCAGGCGCGCTCATCGCCCGGCTCTTCTGGGCGCAAACGGTTGCCGCTTGAATTACGGCGTGCCGGAAACCGTTTTGCTCCAGAGACGCGATCGCCTCAATTGTCGTGCCGCCGGGAGAGCAAACCATATCCTTGAGCTTCGCGGGGTGTTCGCCCGTTGCCAGCAGCATTTTTGCCGCGCCGAAGAAAGTCTGCTCGCAGGCTTTGGTTGCCACGTCGCGCGGCAGCCCCAGTTTTATGCCGGCATCGATCAGCGCCTCCACGAATACGAAAACATAAGCGGGCGCGCTGCCCGCAACCGCGACCACGGCGTCGAACAAACGCTCGGGAAGCAGCACCGCGCTGCCAAGGGCTTCAAAGAGCTGTACCGTCCACGCGATATCTTCTTTGGAAAACGTCGTGTCCTCACAGATTGCGGTAAACCCCTCGCCCACCATCAGCGGCGTATTGGGCATACAGCGCAGCATCGCCGCTTTTTGGTTGTTCAACGCTCCCACAAGCCTTTGCATCGGCCAGCCCGCCGCTATGGAAATGAACTTTTTGCCATTCGAAACGGATACCGCTTTTTCAAGAACGCCTTGCAAATAGACCGGTTTTACGGCAAGTACGATGAACTCACAGTGTTTGATCAGCTCATCCTGCGACGCAAGCGCAACCACCCCATACTGCGACGCCACCTTCGCCGATTGCTTTTCGGAGATATCGTAGATGGCGATATCCTGCTGCGTCACAAACGCTTTGGCGATCAGACCGCCGATCATTGCGGTCGCCATGTTCCCTGCGCCGATAAAACCGATCTTCATGCTATTCTTCCTTTTCTCCGTCCTTCTTGGGGATTGCCGCGACGGTTTCAGAAGTGCCAAC
Source organism: Bacillota bacterium (assembly GCA_023459675.1). Classification (GTDB taxonomy): domain Bacteria; phylum Bacillota; class Clostridia; order Christensenellales; family Aristaeellaceae; genus CAXXOK01. The sequence continues at coordinate 7,458 of JAEWTC010000168.1, forward strand.
TTTCGCGTTGGCGTCCCGCACGTGTTCCCTCTCCACCAACGTAATGCATTTCTTGGGGCATTTCGGCACGCACTGGCCGCAGCCGGTACAGGCGTCCAGAATCTTATGAATATTCTTGCGTTCGCCGGAGATCGCTTCGAACTGGCAGGTCTTTTTGCAGATCGTACAGCCGATGCACTCGTCCGGGTTGATCTTGGCAATCTTACGGTGGTCGAAATCGGCCCAGATCGCGCCCGTCGGGCATACTTCGGCGCACATCATGCAGCCGGTGCATTTTTCATAATCAAACTGCGGCAAGTGGTTTTTCATGGTGATTGCGCCGAACTTGCAGGTATTCGCGCACAGCTCGCAGCCGACGCAGCCGATCTTGCAGTTGTCGCTGACCAATACGCCCTCTTCTGCCGCGCGGCAAAGTACGCGCACAGGAAGCGTTACAGGCTGCATGACCAGCACGTGCTTGGGACAGGAAGCAACGCACGCGCCGCAGCTTGTGCATTTATCCGGATCCACGCGCGCTATTTTATCGTGCGGATCAATGACGATCGCATCGAATTTGCATGCGGCTACGCAAGTACCCAGGCCAAGGCACGCGTACTTGCAGGCGCGATTGCCATCGTTTACGGTAACAGCCGCGACGCAATCCGCAATGCCGCGGTACTCGAATTTCTCCTTACAGCGGTCCACGGTTCCCTGACAGATGACGGTCGCCACCTGTTTCACCTGTTCGGCCGGCTGCTCCGCGCCGACCAATTCCGCAATTGTTTTGGCAAGCGGAGATCCGCCAACGGGGCAGGCGTTCACGGGCGCGGTACCCGCAGCGATCGCATCCGCAAGCGCGTCGCAGCCGGCATAGCCGCAAGCGCCGCAGTTAGCGCCTGGAAGCGCTTCGCGAATGGTATCGCGTCTGGGGTCGGTCGGTACTTGGAATACCTTATTGACAAGCATCAGCAGCAGGCCGAAAACGAGCGCCAAGCCTGCCAGCGTACCTGTTCCAATCAGAATTTCGGTCATCGGTTCGTCTCCTTCACTTAAATCAGCCCGGCGAAGCCCTGGAATGCGATAGCCATTAAACCGGCCGCAATCAAGGCTCCGGGAAAGCCATCCATCCACTTGGGCATATCGTTGAGCGCAAGTTTTTCACGGATGGCAGCGAATGCAACGATGGCAAGCGTAAACCCAAGCGCTCCGGCCGCTCCGTTGACCACGGATTGAATCAGGTTGTAACCGCCTTCAACAGCCGTCGTATTGTTGATCGCAACGCCCAGCACCGCGCAGTTCGTAGTGATCAGCGGAAGATACACGCCCAGCGCCTGATACAAGGCGCGGGAAACCTTTTTCAAAACCATCTCCACCGTTTGGACGAGTACGGCGATCACGAGGATGAACGCGATCGTTTGCATATACTCAAGGCCGAACGGGATCAGCAGGTAGGTTTGAATTAAATAGGTAAACAGCGATGCGATCGCCATGACGAACGTAACGGCCATACCCATGCCCAGCGCCGTTTCCGTTTTCTTGGAAATGCCCAAAAACGGGCAGATCCCCAAAAATTGGGACATGACGAAGTTGTTGACAAGGATACCGGAGATGAGGATCAATATAAGACTGCTCATAATTCTGCCTCCCCGGATTTCGCAAGCTTTTTCTTCGCCGAGCTGCGAACGATCGCGTTGATGATCAGCAGCAATATGCCCAGCATGATGAACCCGCCCGGCGGCCGCAGCGCCATCCCCATTGGCTGGTAGCTGGCCGGCATGACTTGCAGGCCGAATAACGTGCCGTTACCCAGCAGTTCCCTGCAGGCGGACAGCAGCGAAATACCCAGCGTAAAGCCAATTCCCATGCCCAGACCATCCGCCAGCGAGGACATCACCGGGTTTTTGAACGCATAGGATTCTGCTCTGGCAAAAATGATGCAGTTGACGACGATCAACGGGATATAAATGCCAAGCGACTGGCTCAGCGCGGGAATAAAGGCTTTCAGCATCAGTTCGACGATGGTCACGAACGTGGCGATAACCACGATGAACGCGGGAATACGGACCTTGTCGGGAATAATGTTGCGAAGCATCGCGATGACGACATTGGAGAACACCAGCACAAAGGTGGTGGCAAGACCCATCCCCAAGCCCTGGACGACCGCCGTGGATACGGCAAGCGTGGGGCACATTCCCAGCACGAGGCGGAATGTGGGGTTCTCATTGAGGATACCATTCATGAAAATGAAGCCGAGGCTTTTTTTCTTGTTCATGCTTTTGCCTCCTTTGCAGGAGCCTTCGTTTTTAACGGTTTCTCATAACCAAAGGGTTTGGCTCCGGTAAGACGATCGATTAACGGAGTTAATACGTTCATGAACAAAATAGCGAACGAGCAGCCTTCCGGATAGCTGGAAAACTCGCGGATGATGAACAGGAACAGGCCGCAGCCAATTCCCATGATCAGCCGTCCGAGCCGGGTCATAGGTGACGTTACATAATCCGTAGCCATGAAGAACGCGCCGATGAGCAAGCCGCCGGAAAGAAGCTGGTACAGCACGTTCTGCGCACCGCTTTCCACGGAGTACAGGGTACCGGTTTTAATCCAGTACGCAATGGCAACCGTGCCGATGAAAGTTACGGGTATCCGCCAGTCGATCACGCGGCGTACCATCAAATACAGGCCGCCAAGCAGCAAGGCAAGCTTGCTCGTCTCGCCGATCATACCGGGTACGTCTCCGATGAACAGCTGCCACAGCGTATAACCGGATGCGCCGTGCGCAAGCGGAGTGGCCACGGAAACGGCGTCCGCCGTAACAGGCGCAAGCCATTGCCCCGCGTGCGGCAGCACGCTCGCCGCCATCAGGGACGTCCAGGAGAGCATCAGAATGGCCCGGGCGGCCAGCGCCGGATTGATGAAGTTCTGACCGATGCCGCCGAACAGCTGCTTGACGAGGATAATCGCCAGAAAGGAACCCACCATCGCGATCCACCACGGCGCGTTGGAGGGAACGTTGAACGCGACCAAAAGACCGGTGACGACCGCGCTCAGATCCGACACGGTAACCGGCCGGCGCATGTGCTTTTGGTATACGAATTCTGCCGCAACCGCGCTTAGCACGGCAACGATGATCAGCATCAGCGCGTTGGAACCGAAGAACCAAACGGACGCGAACGCCGTGGGAAGCATCGCGATAATGACGTCCAGCATGATGCGCCGGGTGCTGACCGCGTGATTATGCAAATGCGGCGATGTGGAAACAATCAGTTTTTTCTGCATTTTACTTCGCCGCCTCCTTCATCCGTTGGGCCCGCTGCCGTTCAGCGATGACCTTCTTGCAGGTCTTGCAGCTTTGCGTTAACGCGCGTTTGGCGGGGCAGCTCCACGAGCAGGCGCCGCACTCCAGGCAGTTCATGGCTCCCATCTGCTCCGCAACGTCATACAAGCCCTTGCGCATCGCCTTGTCGATGTCCGAAGGATACAACAGCATCGGGCAGACTTCCACGCAGCGCCCGCAGCGGATACACGCGCTTTCAGCTTCCGGCATCAGCGTTTTCTCCAGAACCGTTATGCCGGAACACCCCTTCGTAACCGGGATGTCCATCCGGTTGATCGCCAGGCCCATCATGGGTCCGCCGTAAATCATCATCTTCGCATCCGGCAGAAAACCGTCCGATTCTTCAATCAGCCGCTGCACAGGCGTGCCGATGCGTACCTTGTAATTCGCGGGCTTCTTTACAGCGCCGCTGACGGTCACCACGCGTTCAACCAACTGCGTCCCCTCGTAAATTGCCTGATAGAGCGCAAGACAGCTTCCGACGTTCACCACCAGCACGCCCTTATCAAGCGGCAGGCCGCCGGTTTTCACCTTGCGCTTCGTCAGCGCATACACCAATTGTTTCTCGCCGCCCTGCGGGTACCAAACCGGCAACGCGATAACAGTAAAGGCCTTGTCGTTAACACAGGCGGCTTTCATCGCGCTGATTGCATCGTTCTTGTTCTTCTCGATTCCGATCAGAACCTGATCGATGCCCATCGCCTTCTGCATCCGTCTGGCACCTTCAATAATCGCCTTGGCATGCAGAAGCATCAGTCTGTGGTCCGCAGATAAATACGGCTCGCATTCCGCACCGTTGATGATCAGCGTGTCCAGCTTCACCTTCGGCGGGGCCAGCTTCACGCCGTACGGGAACGTCGCGCCGCCAAGGCCGACCAGCCCCATCTCCCGGGATAAAGATGAAAGCGCGGCGGCGTCCATCGCCTCGGGGTTTTCCACGGGCTTACGCTCTACCCAGGTATCCTTAAAATCGTTGTCGATGATCACGCTCTGCGCTTCCAGCCCGTTTGCCAAAACACAGGCCTCCACGTCAACCACAACGCCGGATACGCTGGAATGCACGGCGGAGCTTACGAAGCCGGACGGTTCTCCGATCTTCATACCGATTTTTACAATGTCGCCCTTTTGCACAAGGCATTTGCAGGGCGCGCCAATGTGTTGCTGCATCGGGATAACAACGCGGGCAGGCTTCGTAGGCTCAACAATAGGCAGCACAGCGGTTACCGCTTTGCCATTGATGCCCTCATGCGGATGGATCCCACCCGGGAACCGATAAAACAGGCTCATTCAGTTCTGTCCTTCCTAAACAATATGAAGCGCTGAAATGCGTTTGCACCACTGGCTATAGTACCCCAGTTGATCATAAAATGCAAGACCCTCGCACGAGTAGCGCAACTACTTATTCGTCGTTATTTTATCAACAGCGTCGCGCAGAGGCGCCCATGCCGTCATAAGCCGGTCCATTGTCCACGCTGCGTTTGCGGGGCTGGTTGATGGGAGGCAAACCGCCGGAAGCCCGCAGATGGGCTGCAAATGACGGCGATACAAAACGTATGCCTTCCGCCCGTTGGTAAATATGCAGGTGATCGGCGCGGTTTGAAGCAACGAGGCAATATCGATAAACGCATATGGGATCAGGGTACTATCGGCGCTGCCCGTGATCTCGCACTCCGCAACCGTATCCCACAAAGCGATATGCAAATGATGGAGGAGCGAGATTTTCTCTTCGACACCTTGCGGCAGAGGCACATGAAACAACCCCGCAAGGACGCGCCAAAACCGGTTTTGCGCGTGGCCGTAATAAAATTCCTGCGCGCGGGATTGAACGGATGGAAACGATCCCAGCACAAGCACCCTGGAAGCTTCGTTGATCACAGACCCAAACGGGTGCTTCACTCTTTCCCTGATCACAAATCTGCTCTTGCACTCCGACATTTTCTGTATATTTGAACGAAAGAACGCCCACATCCAAGGATGCGGGCGTTGATGCTAAAGTATGAAACGCTTAGTTCACGCTGTCCTTGAGGCCTTTGCCAGCCTTGAAAACAGGTGCTTTGGAAGCGGCAATTTTAATCTGCTGGCCGGTGCGCGGGTTCCTGGCAATGCGGGCGGGGCGTTTGCGAACTTCGAAAGAGCCGAAGCCTACGATTTGAACCTTATCGCCTTTAGCCAGGGCATCGGCAATAACATCGGTGATGGCGCCGAGAGCTTTTTCTGCGTCTTTTTTGGTGAATCCGGTTTTCTTCACAATAGCGGCGGTTAATTCTGCTTTGTTCATGTGATAGATCCTCCTTTAATCTTTATAACTCTTGTGTGTGCTGGTAAGCCCAGCGGAAAAGCACAAATCACTCTTGGTTGTTCATGGTCATGTGCTTCTCTTTTACCCAGTATACATCCATTTCGCTCAAAGTCAAGTCCTCAATTGATTTTCCGTCACTTTTGACGGCATTTTCCATGCCTCGAAAGCGATGAATAAACTTATTTACGGCGGCGGATAATGCGATGTCCGGATTGATTCCGGATAGCCTGCAAACGTTGACCGCCGAAAAAAGCAGATCCCCCAGCTCCTCCTCCGGGTCTGCGCTGCGGCTCAGGCATTCGAGCACTTCCTGATATTCTTCCGGTATTTTCTCCAGGGCAGCCCGCACGTCGGGAAAATCGAAACCCACCTTTGCCGCTTTATGCTGCACCTTGGCTGCGCGCATTCCCGGGCTTAAGCCTTTGGGTACGTTGTCCATCGCGCCGGCCACGGTATCGATGCCGCGCTGCTTACGCTTAATCTGCTCCCAGTTTTCCAGCACTTCGGACGCCGTATCCGCCTTAACGCTGCCAAACACGTGCGGATGCCGTTCAATCAGCTTCCCGGTGATGGCGGTCGTAACGTCGAATAAATCAAACTCGCCGCATTGCGCGGATATCACCGCGTGGAACATCACCTGTAACAAAACGTCGCCAAGTTCTTCGCACATGTGCTCAGGATCGTTTTCCCGTGAAGCCTCGATGAACTCGTAGCTCTCTTCCAGTAAATTTGACAAAAGGCTTTCATGCGTCTGCTCCTGATCCCAGGGGCAGCCGTCTTTGGCGCGCAGGCGCTTCATCACAGCATAGAGATCGTCTACGCTGAAGCGTTTACGCTGTTCCAGAGGTTTGGCGGTATATAGGCAGGCCGACAGATGATCGTATCGTTCCTGCCTGTCCAGAGCATATAACGGGATCGTCCGTATATCAAGCTTCCCACTCCCATCGCCCTGAAAGAAGGTGAGCGGCGTTTGATCGTCCAGCAGCCGCATCAGCTTCAGCTTGCATGCGCCCGCGCAGGCGCGGCTGTGCACCTCTGCCAGGAACAAAGAGGTGGACGGGTTTACTTCTTGGGCTGTCAGGAACGTTTCGGCGGAGGAAACGCGCATATCCAGCGTATGCGCTTTTACCAGGGCAATGCACTGATCCGCAAGGCTCACGCCCGGGAGGATGGATACGTTGTTCCTGTCTGGAATCGCGTTCAGCAAAGCCGTCACGGTGGAATCCATCGAAGCGTCCGCAACGGCATAAACGACTGCGCTGTGATTGGCGGCGTCCAGCAGGCGCTGTGCCGCCTTTTGATTGAACGCGTCGAAATCGTCGGCCTGGTCATACTCCGAATCGAGCGACAGATAAGCAAGGCCGTTTTCAGCCAGCCAATGCGCAATGGGGTGTCTCGCCGTGCGGAGGATTCTCGTCCGGCCATTTTTCAAAGCGTCCAACGCCGCGGCCGTCAGTAAGGTTAAATCGCCCGTAGATACGGATACAACGGTAATCTCATGCATGCGCATTTATCCTCCGTATTAATGTTTCAATCTCTTCAGCAAGGGTCTGATATCGTCCAATTTCAGCGTGCCTGCGATCAACGACATGCCGCCGTACGCCGCAATCCCCGCGATGATCAGCCCACCCGTCACCAAACGGCTTTCCGGCAGGAGGAGCATCAGCAGATAGAGCAGCCCGGCCATCAGCCCTGAAACGAAAAGAGGCTTTACGAAAATATTCCAAGGGTCCCACTTGAGCTTCGTATACTTGTGGACATAGTACAGGTTTGGTACCATGCTGACTGCATAACATATCAACGAACCGATCGACGCGCCTAGAATGTTGACGCTCGGCATGGCGATCAGCGTATAGTTGATCAGCACCTTGAAAAAGACCCCGACCAGCAGCGTGTACATGGGTATCTTCTGTTTGTGCAGGCCCTGGAGAATCCCGCTTGTCGCCTGTACCACCGTAAACAAGATGACCGTGAACCCGGAAAACGACAGCAGCTGTGCGGTTTGGTTCAGCGCCTCCGGCGATGAGAATTTATACACCATTGCGAGAATCGGTTTTGCCAGTATGCTCATGCCAAAGCTGCACGGAAGCCCGATGAGAAACGCCATACGGAGCCCCGCATATGTGCTGCGGCGAACCGCGTGGTCATCCCCCCGGGCTACGTTTGCGGAAATTGCGGGCACCATGCTCATGGATATGGCCAACGCCAACGCGGTAGGTACGTTGATCAGCGTGATCACATACCCGGAAAACCGCCCGTACATCGCGCGGGCGTCCTCGCGAAGAAAGCCAGCGCCATCCACAAGCCGGTGCACGATCATACCGGAATCGATAAACGACGCCAGGGGAATGATGCACGCGCCGATGGTAATGGGGATCGCAAGGTTTAAAAGATTGCGGTTAATCTGCCGCCAGCGGAGCAGCGGGACCTCATCGTTCTGGCGAATCGTATCCAGCGAATACCGCCTGCGGTAATACACGAAAAACATAAAGGCAAGCGCGAATAGTTCGGAAACAGACGTGCCCAACAACGCGCCTGCCGCCGCATAACCGATATTGATATCCTCCGGGCCGGTCGCGCCGATCCTGGAACCGAGATATGCCAACGGCAGCGCAATGACGATCTTGCCGATCTGTTCGATCAGCTGGCTGATCGCCGTTGGCTTCATATTCTGCTGGCCCTGAATATAACCGCGGAATGCGCTCATGATGCAAACGATGGCGACGGACGGCGCTATGGCTACGAAGCCTGCCGCCGTCAGCGGATCGCCAACGCGGTCGCTTAAAAACGTCCGCAGCGCGATCATCAGCAGCGTACCGACGATCCCGACAATCGTCAGTATAACCAGCGCGTGTTTAAACGTGCGCTTCGTATTGCGGACGTCGCCTTTGGCCAGGTTATAGCTCACAATGCGGCTGATGGCAACCGGAAGGCCGGCAGAGGAGATGGTCAGCAAAAGATTGTAAGTTGGGAAAACAAGCTGAAACGTACCCAGGCCCTGCTCGCCGATCAGCCAGGCAAGCGGAATTCGGTACAGCACCGCGATGATTTTGCAGATCAACCCGGTAATCCCCAATACCGTTGCGCCGCCTATAATCGTTTGTTGCTTATCGCTCACCGGATTGCCTCCCCGTTTATTTCCTTCCCATTATAACAGATTCGGCGGTTTCTTGGCAGCACGAATCAAGAAGCGCTTCACCTTGCAATGAAGCGCTTCCAAAAATGATCGGTTTGCTTTAATCGTCAAGCCTGTCAACGTAGGTTTTGGCGTTTGCATCCGCGACCCACTGGTTCACCGTTTCATCATACAGCGTATTCTGTTTGGTTTTCAGCAGCGCTTCCGAAACCTTGTCGTGGATATCGGCCAGCGGCACCTGACCGTCGGGAAGATCGCTTGCATACTGCACGATGTGGACGCCAACGCCGGAGCGGAACGGATCGGAGATATCTCCGACGTTCTTCAGCGCCATCGAGGCGTCAAGGAATTCCGTTACATAGGTGGTTAAACCGGCGCAGATCAAGTAACCGTCGGTCTTCTGCGGTTCCGTTTGCATGCCCGGGTCTTCGCCGTATGCGGCGATCAGCGCGTCAAAGTTTTCACCGGCCGCAATTTTCGCCAACACTTCATCCACCTTGGGCTGAACGGCGGAATACGCGGTTTCGGTCAGCGTGCTGATTTGCGTGTTCAGATCGGCAATCTCCGCGTTCAGCGTATCGACCTGCGTCGTAAGCTCCTCGCGGCTTTGCTTCTGTTCTTCGGTATCGGCAGCCGGATCTTCGGGCAGTTCGCCGATCGCCGTGTTTGTGGCTTCCAGCGACGACTGCTTATCGGAAAGCTCGGTCTGAAGCGTGCTGAGCGCGGTCTTGTCTTCGTCGCTGATCTTGATCAGCAGGTTTTTCACGTAGCGATAGCCCACCGGCGTGTAGTATATAATTGCGCCGCCGCTGACGTCGCTTGCGTACTGCGTGGGCGTGGTCGTATAGGTGGAAATTGCGTTGGCAACTTGATTGTTATACTCGGCTACGATTTCGTCCTCGGTCACCGCGACGTCCTTCACAATCATATCCTTGAGCTTTTGCATGGAGGCGCTGAGCTTCTCGGTCGCCAGAAGCGTTTCCTTCGTGCCGTAACCAAGCTCCTGCATCTTCGTTTCGATTGCGGCGTTCAACTCGTCGCCCGTCAATGCGGTATCGGCGAAGTAGTACGTTTTCACGTTGGAGAGGTTGCTCTCGTAGGTCGTGTCGACCTTTTCGTTCATCGCCGCCAGCTCTTCCTCGGTAAACTGGTCAAACCCGTTCTCCGCAATTTTCTGCTGCGTTACGGCGTCTTCAATCAGCGCGGCAACGGCGGAATCGCGGGCAGATTTCAGCGTGTCCGCGTCGGTACGGTCGAAGGTCAAACCGTAGTAACTGTACATGTATTCCTGATAACTAAGAACGTTTTCAACCGCCTGTAAAACATCCGCCTTGACGATGGTTTTCCCCGCAACCTCGATGATCACAGTCTGCGCGTCAACCTCGGCATCTTTCACGATCAAGCCGCAGCTGGATGTGAAGGCCACGATGAACGCCGTCAGCAGCACGAGTAAAGCGTATTTGCGCATAGCGTAGGACTCCCCTTATCTGTCGATTTAAACACCAATGCATTATACTGAATTTTTGGCCGGGAAGCAAGCTATTCTATGCTTCGTATACTGTCAAACGGGAAAAACACAAAGCGGACGTGCCCCTTGACCTGGTTGCGGGTCAGCGTATCTACGCTGGACGAACGGCTGTCCCGGCTGTTGTCGCGGTTGTCGCCCATTACGAAGTACTCGTCCTCCCCAAGCGTTCTCGCCGCCATGTTGGCGTAAAAGGGGCTCGCGTTGCGTTCGAGCGTCAGATAGGTTTCCGGCAGCGCCGTACCGTTACGGTATACAACGTTATCCTTGATCTCGATCGTGTCCCCGGGAAGGCCGATCAAGCGCTTGACGTAATTCTTGGTGCTTTCCGGATACTTGCAAATAATGACGTCTCCGCTTTGCGGTTCGCCAACCAGGTAATCGTACTTCGTTACGAACATGATCTCGCGGTCGTGGAGCGTATCCAGCATGCTGCTGCCGTCCACGATGACGGGCTCAAAGATGAACCCTCGTATGCATAACGCAATCAATACGGCGGCGCCCAAGGTCAGAATCCAGCTGATCGTTTCCTTGATTATCATCTTCTTCTTCTCTTCCGGCGTCATCTCAGAAAATTTCTTCTTGTCCTGCTTCGGTTTGGCCATTATAGCCGTCCCCCTTCAATTCGCATTCTCTCCAATGTTTCCGCCTCCGGTATGGGCCCGGGCTCCAGTACTTTTTTACGCCGCTTCAAAAAAACAGACCGATCCAACATCACGATTCGGCTGCATCCGAGGCACTTGATCTTGATATCCGCGCCGATCCGAATCACTTTCCACCGGTCGCTGCCGCACGGGTGCAGTTTTCGCATCTGAACAATATCGTCCAAACGGATCTCGTCCATTGTAACCTCCCGTTTTGCCGCTCGACTACGGCATATTATACATCCGAAGGTATAAAGAAACAAGCTGTCGGCGTTTGAAACACGCCGGCAGCCTGCAACATTCACAGTTTGTTTACTTTTGCATCAGGTACGCATGGCAGGCCGCCGCGGCTTGCTGGCCCTCGCTGATGGCGCGTACGACAAGGCTCTGCCCCATATGCATATCTCCGGCTACGAATATACCTTCATTGCTGGTTGCGAAGTTCTGCGCCGCAATGTTGGTTCTTGGGTCGCGCGTCAGCGAGAACGCATCCGCCAGCGTGTCCTCCGGCCCCAGGAAGCCCATCGCGAGCACCACGAAATCCGCCTTCCACTTTTTATCGGCGCCCGCAACCGGCTTTGCAGTCATGCGGCCGCTTTCGTCTTTCCCCCATTCGATTTGATCCGTAACGATATGATCAATCGAACCATCCGCCTTACGGACAATCTCCCGCGCGCTGATGAGGTAATTGCGGGGATCTTTTCCGTACTTGGCGATGGCTTCCTCCTGCGCGTAATCCACTTTCAGCACACGGGGGTATTCAGGCCACGGATTACTGGCCGCGCGCTGCATGCCGGGCTCGGGCATAATTTCAAACTGCACAACTGAACGGCAGCCCTGCCTGAGCGCTGTTCCCACGCAATCCGTACCCGTATCGCCGCCGCCCACGATGACGACGTCCTTCCCCTTGGCGTCCAGTTCTCCAGGCAACTCCATTGCGGGGTTCAGCAGTTTTTTGGTGGCGGTCGTCAGATAATCCACGGCATACGCTACGCCCTTGCCGTCGCGGCCCGGGATGGAAAGGTTGCGGGGTTTCGTGCTACCGCAGCAAAGCACGATGGCGTCGTTCTCGCCGCGAAGGCTTTCCTGCGATACGTTCACGCCGACGTGCGCGTTCGTAACAAACGTAATGCCTTCAAGCCGCATGACGTCCAGGCGGCGCTCGATTACTTGTTTGTCAAGTTTCATATTGGGAATGCCGTACATCAGCAGGCCGCCGATGCGATCCTCCCGTTCAAAAACGGTTACGGTATGCCCGAGATGGTTCAAAACATGCGCGGCCGCAAGTCCCGCCGGGCCGGAACCGACGACGGCAACCCGTTTGCCGGAGCGCTTCTCCGGAAGGCTCGGTTGTATATAGCCGCTGTCAAAGGCATGCTCGATCAGCATCAGCTCGTTTTGACGAATGGTAACCGGCAGCTGATGAATACCGCAGGTGCAAGCCCCCTCGCAGGGCGCTGGGCAAACACGCCCGGTGAATTCCGGAAAGCTGTCTGTTCGAAGAAGGCGGTCCACCGCCGCGTTCCAGTGGTTGCGGTAGAGCAGGTCGTTCCATTCGGGAATCAGGTTGTTCAGCGGACAGCCGGATACCGCGCCCTTCAGCAGTACGCCGGTATGGCAAAACGGGATGGCGCAATACATGCAGCGCGCAGCCTGCTGTTGTTGATGCTCCGTGGAAAGAACTCCGTGGATTTCGTTCCAGTCGCAAAGCCGCTCCAGCGGATCGCGGTCAACGGGCAGGTTCCGTTCAAACTCCAAAAATCCCAAGAGCTTACCCATTGCCGCGCACCTCCTGCTGCTTGAGGGTTCGTTTGTATTCGACGGGCATTACCTTCACGAACATCGGCGTCAAAGTTTCCCAGCAATCCAGCATCCGTTTTCCCAAAGGACTGCCGGTGGTCGATACGTGTTTTGCGATCATGTTCTTTACGAAATCGGCCTCGCCGGGCTCTTCCAGTTTTTCCAGAAGAACCATTTCCTGATTGCACAGGTCTTTGAAGGTACCGTCCTCGTCATACACATAGGCGATGCCGCCGGACATACCCGCGGCAAAGTTGCGTCCGGTTTTGCCAAGCACCACCGTACGCCCGCCCGTCATATACTCGCAGCCGTGGTCGCCGACGCCCTCCACTACGGCGTACGCGCCGGAGTTCCGTACGCAGAAGCGTTCGCCGGCAATGCCGCTGACGTATGCCTCCCCGCTTGTCGCGCCATAGAGAGCAACGTTGCCGATGATGACGTTTTCTTCGGGAAGGAACGTAGTGTTCTCCGGCGGTCGCACGCACAGAACGCCGCCGGAAAGGCCCTTCCCCATATAGTCGTTGCAGTCTCCACTTAATGTAAACGTAATGCCTTTGGGCAGGAACGCTCCGAAGCTCTGCCCGGCGCTGCCCTGGAAATCAATGTGGATCGTATCGTCCGCCATGCCGGCCGAACCGAAACGCCGCGTCAGCTCGCTGCCCAAAATCGTTCCCGCGGCACGGTCGGTATTATGGATTTGCAAGGACGCCAGTACGGGATGTTCTCCCGCGAAGGCAGGCTGCGCGAGCGTTTCCAGTATGCTTTCGTCAAGCGTTTTTCCCAGCGGGTTATGCTGCTTTTCTTTCGCGCAGCGCGGCTGCTCCATAAAGTCTTCCGGCGCATACAGGATGGCCGAGAGATCCACCTGTTTATGCTTCCAGTTCTTCAGGTTTTCCGCTTTCCGAAGCTGATCCACCCGCCCGATCATCTCATTCACGGTGCGGAAGCCAAGCTCCGCCATGATTTCGCGGAGCTCCTGCGCCACGAAGTGCATGAACGACACCACATATTCCGGCTTTCCCTTGAACCGCTTGCGGAGCTCCGGATTCTGCGTAGCTACGCCCGCCGGGCAGCTGTCCAGGTTGCAGACGCGCATCATGATGCAGCCCATCGTTACCAGCGGAACGGTCGCAAATCCGAACTCCTCCGCGCCCAACATCGCCGCGATGGCAACGTCCCGCGCCGTCATCAGTTTACCGTCCGTCTCCAGCACCACACGGCTGCGAAGCTTGTTCATCATCAGCGTTTGATGCGTTTCCGCCAGGCCGAGTTCCCAGGGCAGGCCTGCGTGCTTAATGCTCGAGCGCGGAGATGCGCCGGTGCCGCCCTCATACCCGCTGATGAGAATCAGGTCGGATAAGCCTTTTGCAACGCCCGCGGCAATCGTGCCCACGCCTGCCTCGGAGACCAGTTTCACGCTGACCCGCGCCTGCCGGTTGGCGTTTTTCAGGTCGAAAATGAGCTCGGCAAGATCTTCA